>NZ_QTXU01000001.1:0-374272 GCF_003461785.1 Ruminococcus sp. AM43-6 | reverse complement strand
AAAAGAGAGATAGACAAAAATCTGATAAAATAAAGTTACCACACCAAATTCAAATCAGAAAGGAAGCCTATCTCTCATGAATAGTATAACACAAGATATGAAGTTTCGTCAATCCTTAATGAATTACGCAAAGAAATATGGAGTGAGCCGAGCGAGCAGAAAATACAATAAATCACGTTCATATATATATTTCTGGCTGAAACGCTGGGACGGAAGTGTGGAGTCCCTTGCAGTTAAATCACGCCGACCGCATCATCATCCCAATGAGCATACCAAGGAAGAAATAGATCTTATCAAAAGGTATCACAAACGGAACCCGACACTTGAGCTTCCCGAACTATGGCATCGTCTCAGGAAACAAGGGTATACACGCTGTCTTGAAAGTCTTTACAGGGTTATGAAAAAACTAGGAATGCTTCCGAAAAAGCCGAAGAAAGCGACGTATAAACCAAAGCCATACGAGCAGATGACATACCCCGGAGAACGTGTTCAGGTGGACGTAAAGGTAGTTCCGAGAAAGTGTATAGCTGACCCAGAGATGAAGCTGTACCAATACACGGCGATCGATGAGTATACCAGGATAAGATTTTTATACGGATATGAGGAGCAAAGCACCTATTCTTCAGCAGACTTTGTAAAAAGGCTGGTGAAATGGTACAAACGCAGAGGAATAACGGTGAAATGTATTCAGACCGACAATGGATTTGAATTTACTAACCGCTTTTCGCCAAGCAAAAGAGACAAGAAAACGCTGTTTGAGAATACACTCTCACAACTTGGCATTGAACATAAACTCATTCGTCCATATACGCCTAGGCACAATGGCAAAGTAGAGCGCAGTCACCGAGAAGATCACAACAAATTCTATTCGTGCCATAGGTTTTATTCCTGCGACGACTTAAACGTGCAGCTAGCTGCACGTTTAAGTCGAACAAACAACCGTCCTATGCGTCCCCTCAAATGGTTTTCGCCTATCGAATTTCTTAATAATAGTGTCCAATATGATTGACAAACCTACACGCAAAACAGCGGACAGAAGTCTATCCGCTGTAAAAAACATATATCAGAAGTGCATCTGGTCAGGGTCTTCGATATCCTTTGCAAAACAGCCTGCAACAGGTATCGTTTTTCTGCGATATTTTGAAAGTCCTGCTGCTGTCTCATCGTCAACGATAAATGCCTTATCAACAACTGCATTCTTCGCTTTAAGTGTCATGACCTGAACGCCTATAGTATCTCTCGTGGACTTAGGCATAAGAAGCGCTGTATCAAATATCATTGCTCTGCCGTTAGTTGTGCGAAGCATTATCTCAGCGTTATCCTGCACAAAGAACATTCCCACAAGCTTAGCCTTTGCAGAATAAGCGTTGGCAAGCTTCTTTCTGTTGGTCTTTGTTTCATAGGCATTGAGCGGCACTTTTGCCACCTTTCCGTTTTCAAAACAGAATATCATATAGCCCGAATAATCCACAGTATTCACCATGGACACAACGCCCTCACAGTCATCAAAACCAAGCTTTGCAGGAATATAGTCGCCAAGAGAGCTTGCCTTTGTGTCGGCAAACTGCGATACCTTGGTCTTATACACAGCCGCCTTGTCCGAGAAGAACAGAAGCTCCGTTTTGTTGGTGCTTTCCATTTCCTGAAGCGGACCGTCGCCCTCTTTATACTTCTGCTCGCTTGCCATTCTCAGTGATTGCGGAGTACATTTCTTGAAATAACCGCTTTGAGATAGGAAAAGCTTGCAGGCGTAGTCAGGGATATCGTCCTCTATGTCTATCTCCTCGATATCAGTCTTATAATAGAACTGAGTTTTTCTTGGCTGACCATACTTCTTTGAAACTTCCTTTAATTCGGAAATGATGATATTCTTTATTTTTCTGTCGCTTCCAAGAATATCTTCAAGCTCTGCAATTGCTTTTTCAAGATCCTCAGTTTCGGCAGTTCTCTTGAGGATATATTCACGGTTAAGGTGTCTGAGCTTTATTTCAGCCACATAATCTGCCTGTATCTCGTCGATACCGAATCCAACCATAAGGTTAGGAACGACCTCTGTTTCTTCTTCCGTTTCTCTGATTATCTTTATAGCCTTGTCGATATCGAGAAGTATCTTTCCAAGACCTTTCAGAAGGTGGAGCTTGTCTTTCTTCTTTGCAAGGTCAAAGCTTGTTCTGCGTCGAACGCAATCCATTCTGAACGCTACCCATTCTTTAATTATATCATAAACGCCCATTATTCTTGGATAGCCGTGAACAAGTATATAGAAATTGCATGAATATGAGTCCTGAAGCGGCGTCAGCTTATAAAGCTTTTGCATAAGCCTGTCAGGGTCTACGCCCTTTTTGATATCTATACCTATTTTCAGACCGTTAATGTCCGTTTCATCACGGATATATGATACCTCTCTTATCTTGCCTGCCTTAACGAGAGCAATTATCTTCTCGATTATTGCTTCAACTGTGGTAGTGGCAGGTATCTCAACGATCTCAAGACACCTTGACTCCTTGTCATACTGATATTTTGCTCTCAGCTTTACAGAGCCTTTTCCTGTGCGGTATATCTTATCAAGCTCCTCCTCATCATAGAGAAGTGAAGCACCGCCCGGAAAGTCAGGTCCTTTCAGCGTTTCAAGAGCGTTGAAATCAGGATTTTTCATAAGTCCGATAGTTGTCTCGCAAACCTCGCTGAGATTGAACGGACAAACTGATGAAGCCATAGAAACGCCGATACCAACGTTGGCATTAACAAGTATTGACGGGTAAGTAGCAGGAAGCAAGGTCGGCTCTGTGGTGGTGTTATCATAGTTAGGAACAAAATCCACAGTGTCCTTGTCTATATCTCCGAAAAGCTCCTGACAAATAGGCATGAGCTTTGCCTCAGTGTATCGAGAGGCAGCATATGCCATATCTCTTGAATATGCCTTACCGAAGTTACCCTTGCTCATTACATATGGGTGCAAAAGCGCCTCATTGCCCTGAGAAAGTCTTACCATGGTTTCATATATAGCACCGTCGCCGTGAGGGTTGAGCCTCATGGTCGCACCAACGATATTGGCAGACTTTGTGAGCTTTCCGTTTAAAAGTCCCATTTTATACATGGTATAAAGCAGTTTTCTGTGTGAGGGCTTAAAGCCGTCTATCTCTGGGAACGCTCTTGATACCAAAACGCTCATGGCATATGGCATATAGTTCTTTTCAAGGGACATTGTTATCTTTTCGTCTGCAACAAGTCCTGCACCCTCGATATATGCGTTGTTATTTGGTTTAGCAGTCTTTTTAGGCTCTGCCTTTTTTCTTGCCATAAAATCTATCCTTTCTGCGCCGAATATATTTTCAGATGCAAATTATGAAATATCCGCCATATCAAGATAATCAACACCATTATTGGTGATGAAATCTTTTCTTCCCTGCAGATCGTCACCCAAGAGCATATCGAACATCCACTGTGTCTGCTCGATATCGTCAGGCTCTATCTTTATAAGACGTCTTGTGGCAGGGTCCATTGTCGTAAGGCTCATCATCTCAGCCTCGTTCTCGCCAAGACCTTTTGAACGCTGGATATCAAACTTTTTATTGCCTATCATTTTGAGTATCTTTGTCTTTTCATTCTCGTCATATGCAAAGTAAGTCTTGTCGGAAGTCGTTATCTCAAAGAGCGGTGACTCCGCAATATAAACATATCCTTTTTCAATAAGGGTCGGCACAAGTCTGTAAAGCATTGTGAGTATAAGCGTTCTGATATGGAAGCCGTCAACATCGGCATCAGTACAGATAACTATTTTGTTCCAACGTAGGTTGTCGAGATTGAACATAGATATCTCCTTGTTCTTGCCCGTTTTCACCTCAACGCCGCAGCCTATGACTTTTATAAGATCTGTGATTATCTCGTTCTTGAAAATCTTATCATAGTCGGCTTTAAGGCAGTTGAGTATCTTTCCTCTTACAGGGATAACAGCCTGAAACTCTGCATTTCTTGCCATTTTTACAGAACCGAGCGCCGAGTCGCCCTCCACGATATAAAGCTCACGCTGTGAAAGGTCTTTTGAACGGCAGTCAACGAATTTCTGCACCTGATTTGAAAGATCGATAGAACCTGCAAGCTTTTTCTTCAAGTCTATCCTTGACTTCTCAGCCTTTTCACGGCTTCTCTTGTTTACAAGAACCTGCTCTGCTATCTTTACCGCTTCGTCAGGATTTTCAATAAAGTATATCTCGAGATTGTGCTTCAAGAACTCTGTCATGCACTCCTTGATAAACTTGTTTGTAATAGCTTTCTTTGTCTGATTGGCATATGAAGTCTGTGTAGAAAACGAACTTGAAACAAGCACCAAGCAATCCTCGATATCCTGAAAAGTAATAGGCTTTTCGTTTTTCAGATACTTATTGTTGCTTTTGAGATAAGCATTTATCTGAGATGTGAAAGCACTCTTTACAGCGTCCTCCGGTGAGCCACCATGTTCCAGAAAGCTTGAATTGTGATAATATTCAAGACATTTTACCTGATTAGAGAAAGTGAACGCCACAGAAAGCTTTACCTTGTAATCGTCCTTGTCCTCACGGTCACGACCCTTGCGGTCGCCTGTGAAAAACTGCACCGAGGTCAGAGGCTTTTCACCTGCTATCTCTGCAACATAATCGGCGATACCATTCTCATAATAGAACGTCTTTTCTTCAAAAGAATTGTTCTCACGCTGTATACGCAGGATAAATGTGATATTAGGGTTTACTACAGCCTGCTTTTTCAGAACGTCCTCAAAATATTCGTTCTCAATTTTTATATCGGTGAAAACTTCAAGGTCAGGTCGCCAATGTGTCTTTGTACCTGTCTTTTTCTGCTTTGTTTCTTCTTTTTTAAGACCGCCGACGTTTCTTCCCTTTTCAAAGTGCAGGTCATACTTATATCCGTCACGGAAAACCTCGACGTCCATAAACTCAGATGAATACTGCGTCGCACAAGCACCTAGTCCGTTAAGACCCAACGAATATTCAT
This sequence comes from Ruminococcus sp. AM43-6, assembly GCF_003461785.1. NCBI lineage: Bacteria > Bacillati > Bacillota > Clostridia > Eubacteriales > Oscillospiraceae > Ruminococcus > Ruminococcus sp. AM43-6. The sequence goes on along the minus strand of NZ_QTXU01000001.1, from coordinate 369,283 downwards.
AGTTATCTCCGCCGTTATTATTATACTTGCCACCTGCATAAAGCTCGCAGTAAACAAGCTCCCAGTTATATTTTTTCTCACGCTGGTTATAGTCAACAGGACAACCACGTCCGAAGTCTTCCACCTCGATAGAATCGTCATTGTACTTTGTAACGATTATCTTATCGCCATGACCATCACGAGCCTCATCTATAGAGTTTGAAAGAATTTCAAAAACAGAATGTTTACAGCCCTCAAGTCCGTCAGAGCCGAATATTACCGCAGGACGCTTTCTTACTCTGTCCTCCCCCTTAAGGGATACTATATCTTCATTTGTATATTCCTTTTTATTTGCCATTTCTCATTTCCTTTCTTACGGATCTGAAGAATTTTTTACATACAAACTATATTATAACACAAAGTCAACGATTTTGTAAATACATTAATTAAACATTTTTCAGAGCAAAGCCGAACATTTGTTTTGTTACTAATAAACAAAAACATAGGCTATTGATTATTTGAAAAAAATATTATATAATATAGGTAGCTTAAAAAAATCGGAGGAAAAAATGGATATTACGATAAATGCACCGCAGACCGAAAGCAACTCAAACTCTGCCAAAGCAATGTCCCTTAACAATGGGCTGATATGGTTCATATGCTTTGTTCCGCTTATTGGCTTGTTTCTTGAAAACTATGCAAACTCCGCCACTGCAGGAGCGTTCCTGTGGATACTTGTTCCGCTGTTCATGATAGGCTGTTCCATTGCAGATTGCAAACAGCTTATAAAGCATGGCATTGATGCTGCACACCTTTTCAAATGGGTATGGCTCACGCCTGTTTATGTATACAAACGTGAAAAGCTTTGCGGCAGAGAGCTTTATAAAGCAATAATGTGTGGATTTTTCATTATAGCTGCACTGTTCATGAATGGTTTTACGCAGAGCATAAAAATAGACAACGACTATATGCTCGTATCTGCACAGAACAGTTATGTACAGAGTCTTGACAACTTTTCGGGAAATTCATCAAATATAATCGGCGAGTGCATAGCTTCTTATCTGGGTGAGGACGCAAAGTGGGATTGCACAAAGAACGGTCACAACTACACAGTAACAGTAAAAGGCAAACATGGCTCTGATAACTACACCATTTCCTTTTTAATAGTATATGACGGCTTCACCTACAGAAAATTCACCATTTCAGACGTGATAAAAAATAAAGTATCACTCCGTGACGATGAATTTAGTGCTGTATGCAAAGAGATATTCACAGAAGATAAAAGCGACACCGACAGCAGCAATGAAGAAAGTTCAAATTCACAAACAGAATAATTTCATGAGCGGACTTTGTTCCGCTCTTTTTGTTGTCAGTGTACATAAATGTGTACTAGCAGATATGGCACGATTTGTGTATATGCACAAAGGTGATAAATTTGTCACTTTTCTATTGACTTTGCAAGGTAAAAGTGATATTATTGTCACATAAGGTGATAAATAAATCACCTTGTATATGCAGCTGTTTAAATCACAAATGAAAGAAGATGTAGAAATGAATGACAAAACGGAGATAAAAACAGACAAAATATCATACAAAAAGTATTACAGACAGATGGGTATTTTGGGCACGCTGGGTGGAGCGATGTGGATATTCTATTGGGTTATGGAAAAGGTGCTGCCTGCGATAAAGAAAGGGCACACACTTACCAATGTGATAAACCTTATCGTATCTTTGGGAACGCTTGTGCTGATCGCCGTATGCATAACAAAGATGATATCCACGGTCGGCAAAAGAGATACAAATGACGAGCTTACTCAGCAGACAACAGCAAAGGTCAATCAGACTTTTATAACGTTCCTGTTCACGATTGCCTGCCTGTTTATTTCAGTTATGACTTTGTTTTCCGATATTTTAGGAAGATTTAAGGTCACACTAAACGAATATGTTATAACAGGCTTGATATGGTTTTGCTATGCGGTGTACAATTTTATAGGGCTGTATTTTGAAAGTAAGTTCGATGATGACGAGAACTAGAGGAATAAAAATGAAAGCGAAAAAAGAAAAGAAAAAGATAACTCTGAGAGAATATCACAAAAAGCGTATGGTAACAGGAATTGCAATACTTGTCACAGAGATATTTGAAAACACGGTGGAGCATTACAAGCTTGATAATACAACTTGGGCGACGGTAATATTCGTTGTGTTGGCTGCCATGACGGCTTTATTTGCAGTAATATGGCTGTATGCAAGCTGTCAGAAAGTTGACAAAGAGGACGAAATGGCAAAAGAAAATATGCTCAAGGCACATCAAAGTATCACAAAAATGTTTTTGATAATATTAGCAGTGGCGATCTTTATATCAATGTTCTGGGACGGAAGTATAACCATAAAGATAAACAGCGACAGACTGTATCAGGTATGGTTTATATTTTGGTTCAGTTATATGACCCTTGAAAGCGGATTTTTCCTCCACCATGAGGGCAAACTCAGCACCGATGAGGAGGACGAGTAATGCCGGAGCTAAAAACGAAACTCAAGGAATACCGTGCCAAGCTTGACATGAAGCAGGGTGACCTTGCGGAAAAAGTTGGCGTCAGGCGTGAAACTATCATACGTCTTGAAAAAGGACAATACAATCCGTCCCTAAAGCTTGCAATGGATATTGCAAAGGTATTTGGTGTATCTGTAGAGGATATCTTCTCTTTTGATGATGAATAAAGCTGAAAATACAGTAAAGCAGACGGTTTGCAGGATTTTGGTGCAGAAGAAAAGCATATACTGAAAATGCAAATACAGACATATAAGCACATATTCTAACGTGAAAAGATAAATATTGAATATACGTTGCTTATGCAATGATTATCTTTAGTTTACGTCATATTACTGCGTATATTAGTGCAAAAGGCAAAAGTGAAATGAATTGTGAGAAATCGAGAGAAATGGAGCAAAATGAAGAGAATTAAAGAGAATGAGGGATATAAATTAAAAATTCGACGTTTTGACTATTGACAATCGTGAAAAGCTGTTGTATAATAGACAACGTTGTGAGTTCACAGGGCGAAAAATGCGGCTGTGAACAGACTTTTTAAAATTCTGAATGGAGGAAATAATATGTCAACTTATATGCCAAAAGCAGGCGACATTACTCGCACATGGTATATTCTCGACGCTGAAGGTCAGTCACTCGGTAGAGTTGCTGCTAAGGCTGCTCACATTCTTCGTGGCAAGCACAAGCCAACTTACGCACCACACGCTGACTGCGGCGACCATGTAATCATCATCAACACAGATAAGGCTGTTCTCACAGGCAAGAAGCTTGATCAGAAGTCTTACAAGTGGCACACAGGCTGGATCGGCGGTCTTAAGGAGATCAAGTATTCAGATATGATGGCTAATCAGTCAGACAGAGCTATGACAATTGCTGTTGAGGGTATGCTCCCTAACAACACACTTGGCAGAGCTGCTGCAAAGAGACTCAGAGTATACAAGGGTGCTGAGCATAACAATGCTGCTCAGAAGCCTGTTAAATACGAACTGTAAGGAAGGAGCAATTTAGATGTACGAATCAAAGCAGCCATATTTCTATGGCACAGGTAGAAGAAAACATTCTGTTGCCCGTGTTCGTGTTTACGAGGGTACAGGTAAGATCACAATCAACGGCAGAGACATTGACGATTACTTCGGTCTTGAGACACTCAAGCTCATCGTTCGTCAGCCATTTGCTGTAACAGATACAATGGATAAGTACGATATCGTTTGCACAGTAACAGGCGGTGGAGTAACAGGTCAGGCTGGTGCAATCAGACACGGTCTTTCAAGAGCTCTTCTTCAGGCTAGCGATGAGTTCAGACCTCTTCTCAAGAAGGAAGGCTTCCTCACTCGTGACCCGAGAATGAAGGAAAGAAAGAAGTACGGTCTCAAAGCCGCAAGACGTGCTCCACAGTTCTCAAAGAGATAATTTCATTCTCATTTATCAAACCGTTTCGCAGAAATGCGAAGCGGTTTTTTATACCCGATCCTAACTGTCAAAATGCACAACCAAAACATCTGTTCGTTGTCAATTTAGCTGAATATCCCCCTGCTTATTGTAAATAACAGCAAAATATGATATAATTATTACTGATAAATTAACTTTTAGGAGATAACTGCTATGACGAATGAATACATAAAACCGCCCGTTGAGATACGCTACAAAAATGAACTTGACGCCTTGAAAAGTGTTGATATTGGTAAAAAGCCTGAAAATTGGGTGCTGTCGCCAAAGGCAGTGCGAACATTTATATTAGGCGGAATCATCAAAACTGCCGATGGCAAAATGCAAATAAAGCGTAAATTCTATGGCAATGACGCACTTGTTGAGCGCTGTATAATCACCCTCGCCGGAAACCGTGGTCTTATGCTGGTGGGTGAACCAGGCACAGCAAAAACTATGCTCTCAGAGCTTCTCTCTGCTGCCTGCTGCGGCATAAGCACGAACACAGTTCAGGGTACGGCTGGAACTACCGAGGATATGATAAAATATAGCTGGAATTATGCCATGCTTCTTTCAAAAGGTCCGTGCCGTGAAGCCCTTGTGCCTGCTCCCCTGCTCATAGGCATGGAACAAGGCATTTTCGCACGATTTGAGGAAATAACTCGTACCCCTGCTGAGATCCAAGATAGCCTTATTTCTGTAATGAGCGACCAGATACTCAATATCCCCGAGCTTGAAAACGAAGGACTTGTTTTCGCCAAGCAAGGATTTAATATAATCGGTACTGCAAACACTCGTGATAAGGGCGTAAATGAAATGTCAGGTGCTTTGAAAAGACGTTTCAATTTTGAGACTGTCGAGCCTGTTCGTGACGTAAGGCTCGAAAAAGAGATCATTATCCGTGAAGCACAAGACCTTGCAAAAACAGGTCATATCGACCAGCCTATAGATACCGACGCTGCTGAACTTCTTGCTGTCACATATCATGAACTTCGTGAGGGCGTTACCTCAAAGGGAACAAAGCTTGAAAAACCAAACGCCGTTATGAGTACAGCCGAAGCTGTGTCCGTTTTCTATCAAACTATGAGCAGTGCATATTATTATGGTGACGGAAAAACTGATCTCAAAGAGCTTACACAGAATCTTTTAGGAGCAGTTTGTAAGGAAAACAAAGACGACCTTGAAAAGCTCAAAAGCTATTTCAGGATCGCTGTTAAGGAAAAAAGTGCAAGTGAGGGAGGCATATGGACAGAATATCTGGATACAGCCAAGTATCTGAAATAATACCTTTTGATTATTCTCAGCCATTTCTGCTTTTTCCTGTAAGACACCACAGCCCTGTCTGCTCGTGGCAGCTCATCAGAGCAATTAAAGAATATCAGCCCGATGTCATACTTATAGAGGGTCCTGAAAACGCCAATGATATGATAGGTGTGTTGACGGACGAGAGAACAAAACTCCCTGCGGCTTTCTATTATTACTACAAGGACAGAAAAAAGCTTATCAGTGATGAAGCCGAGGACTATAAATGCTACTACCCTTTTATCTATGCTTCACCTGAGTATAACGCTCTGAAAACAGCCGCAGCCATGGATATAGAAGCACGCTTTATAGAACTTCCCTACAGCGAGATACTTATTACCACAGCCGTAAATAAAGGCCTTCGCAGTAATAAGGACAAACACAGCTACACTGATGACAGCAGACTTATATACAGCAAATTCTGCAAAAAGCTTTGCGAGAAAACAGATCTAAGGACCTTTGAAGAGTTCTGGGAGAAGTATTTTGAGATAGAGGGACTCAGACTATCTGTACAAGATTTTGTACAGCAAATGTACACCTACTGCATTATCACACGAAAGGACGAAACAGAAGATGATCTTGCGGCAGACGGCACTCTTGCAAGAGAAAACCATATGGCTCTGCGTATCAAAGAAGCACTTAAAGATAACAAAAAAGTCCTTGCTGTAACAGGCGGATTCCACAGTTTGGGACTTTATGAGCTTTTGAAAAGTGATAATATCCAAAAAGAAAAGCTTCACAAGCTCTCTCAAAAAGATGAGGGCTGTTTCCCCGTAGCCTATTCTTATGAAGCAGCAGACGCTCTCAGTGGATATGCCTCTGGTATCCAGCGTCCTTATTTTTATGATTGCGTAATGAACAAGCTAATCCACTGCGATGACCCGGCAGGTGTTTACAGCGACACAGTTCTTGACCTGCTCATAGGCACAGTGAGAGCCTGTGATAAACATGATATCCCAGTGTCAATGGCTGACGCTTCCGCAGCGCAGTCTATGATGAGTGGACTTGCCGCACTTCGTGGCTGTCATGAATGTGGACTTTACGAGCTTGAGGACGCCATAACCTCGTCATTTATCAAGGGAGAGAAAACAATATCCTCAGCCCTGCCTATCGACCTTATGCACAAACTTGCCACAGGCGACAAGACAGGTCATATAGGTGATATAAACCACGTTCCTCCACTTATCGCTGATTTTGAAGAACAGTGTAAAAGGTTTCGACTTAAAATAAAAACAGTAACTCCTAATAAGACGGAAGTTTCACTTTTTACCACTGCAAACGGCATGGAACTAAGCAGATTTTTCCACAGAATGGTGTTTCTAGGCACAGACTTTGCCCAGCGAACAAAAGGACCTGATTTACATAGGCGAAAAGACAGAAGCCGTGTCCGTGAAGAATGGGTATACAAAAAAGTCCCTGCCACAGACGTTGCACTCATAGACCATACTGCCGACGGCTCCACCATTGAAGAAGCCTGCCGCACCTGTGCTTCAAGAACACTTCGCCATGAAAAGCACTGTGATGTTGCGGCGCATATCCTTGTGGACTGCTTCCAAATGGGCTTAGAACTCTCTGATAATGACAAAGCTTGTGCCGAGAACATTCTTAACTCAGACGGTGACTTTTTCTCTGTAGGCAGAGGTCTAAGGCATTTTATCACTCTTATGGAACTCCAACAGCTTTATAATACCGAGTTTTCCGCCGCAGAAAATTGTGCAAAGCGGTGCATGACAAGGATAATCACAGCACTGCCTGATATGGCGTCGGTGAAAGACGACCACATTGCAGAATGTGCAGCGATAATGTACGCAATGCAGAAAGCTGTAACTGACGGCTTTAGAGAATATCGTCAGGACTATGAAAACGCCCTGCTTTCCCTCTGCGGCAAATCTGATAAAGACCCATTTGTTTACGGCACAGCACTTGGCATACTTTACGCCTTTGACCCCCACTGCCGCAAGCTTGCTGAACAGGCAATGTCAAGCTATCTCAAAGGCGACAGGAATGTTCAGATACAAGGAGCGGAGTTTCTTCACGGACTTTTCAATGCCGCCCGTGATATCATCATGACAGACGATTCTTTCATCAGAATGACAGACACGCTTATCTGCGGACTTGACTATGACGATTTTATAGAGATACTTCCCTCCATGAAGCTTGCTTTCAGTTGTTTCACCCCCTATGAAATACAGCAAACAGCCACCGCTGTCGCAAAGCTTTATGACGCTGACAGTGCTGAGCTACTTGTGGAAAAACCTATGAACGAAAGACTATACAGCTTCGGTGTGGAAATAGATAAAGATATAGTCAAACTTTTGTCTGAGGAGGAAAAGACATGACAGATGAAAACAAAGCCATATCCATCAACCGCTGGCGGCTCGTGCTGGGCGGAATGTCTGACAAAAGCCTTTCCTTTACCGGTGACAAAGCAGAGATAATAACGTTTCAGGATATGGAAAAGCTACTCGATTATCTCTATAGCCGTGCGCAAGGTGACGATGTAAGGAACGAGAACAGCAGGCAAGGCGGTCAGGGTGGCAGTGTGCTAAACGCCGCAGAATGGATAACAAAAGTCAGAACGCTTTTTCCAAAGCAGACCGCCGATGTGCTTGAACGTCAAGCTTTGGAAAGGTTCAACATGACCGAGCTTCTTACCGATAAAAAGGTTCTTGAAGAAATGAAGCCTGATATAGCGCTGCTTAAAACTATCATTCAGCTCAAACATCTCATGAACGGCGAGGTGTTGCAGGCGGCTGTAAAAATAGCAAAACAGGTGGCAGACGATATCAAACAAAAGCTTGATATGACCATAAAGCGAAGCCTTACAGGCAGGCTTGATAAAAACACATCGTCAGTTATGAAATGCTCTGCAAACCTCGATTTCAAAAAGACTATCCGCCGAAACCTGAAAAACTATGACAAAGCAAGCAACCAGCTTATACTGAAAGATATCTATTTCAGTGGACGTGTGAAAAAGCATAACAAAAAGCGCATTATCATAGCCATAGACGAAAGCGGTTCAATGCTCGGTTCAGTCATCTATAGTGCAGTAATGGCGCAGATAATTTCCGAACTGCCATTTGCAGAGGTGAAGCTCGTCATATTTGATACAAGCATCGTTGACCTCTCAGACCATGCAGACGACCCTGCTCAGACAATAATGAGCGTTCAGCTTGGGGGAGGAACGGATATTGTAAAAGCCCTTACCTACTGCGAAAGCCTTATCGTTACGCCACGTGACACTTGCGTTATCGTGGTAACAGACCTCTACGAGGGTGGCAGTGAAGCACAGCTTATGAACGTCAGCAAAAATATAATCACAAGCGGCGCACATCTCTCATTCCTTACCGCCCTTGATGAAAATGCCGACCCTGCTTATGACAAGGCGACAGGTCAGAAGCTTGCAGATATGGACTCATTCGTTGGCTGTCTTACCCCTGATAAGCTTGGGGATTACATTGGAAAAATATTTGCATAGGAGATGACATCTTGGACGTAATCGATAAACAGCTTGCCATTGCAAACGAACAAACGCTTATTGAGCTTTCAAACAAGGGCATTTACAAACGTGCGTTGAAGGAATCCGAAAACATGACCCTTTCGGCTGAAAAAATCCATGAATGTTACATAGTAAAATTAGACGGTGAAACCTGCACCATAAAATCACCACTTGATGAAAGTCAATGCAGTTGTGTTTCAAGAGGAATGTGCAGGCACATTATCACAGCCATACTGCTTTTGAAAGCACAGCTTCCACCGTACGACGGCGAGGATATCACTCCAGAGGTCATAACCTCCGAGCCTGAACAAGCAGAAATTGAACTCCCCGACCAACCTGAAATAAATTCGCTTTCTCAGGATACCCAGAAAAAGATAAAAGAATGCGCCGAACAGTGCATAAAAATAATGTCCAGAATATTTACCCGAGGTCTTGTAAGAGCCGAAGAGAGCGACCCCGATAATTTTGAGCTTGCCGCAGTTTCCTGCCACGCTTTGAGAATGGCTGAGGCAGAAAGACAAATGCGTGAACTTGGCAGCCGACTTAAAGACTGTGTTTCAAGGCGAGCTTCATTCAGTCCGCAGGTATTCACTCACAAAATGTTTGAATATGCTGACAGCATGAACAAGCTTACAAAAGCCGACATCACAGAAGAAATGCTCGGCACCTTCCGCAGAGAATACACCGACTATGAGGGGTCGCTCCAACTCCTGCCTATAGGCACAAGAAATGTCAGTGGCGAATACACTGGCTGTATCTACTATTTTCTAAATAAAGACAGAACATCTCACCAGCGCTTTCTAACCTACAGCGATCTGCGCCCCACTTTCTATGAAAGAAAGTCAAGACGATTTGCCGAAAGCACAACTGTATGGGATCTTGACAGCTCTCTAAACAGCTATATGTGCACAGAGCTGAAGCTTAAAAACGCCAAGGTGAGCATGGGACATTTGTCCTCATCGTCAAAGACCAACGCCATAGGCGCAGGTCCTGCACAGCTAAACTGTTTTGCCCTCCGTGAGCTTATTGTCAGCGATTTCAAAAAGCTTGCGGAAAAGATCTCCGCAAACAAAAGCGACGAAGAAACAGACCGACTTTATTTTGTTCACCCCAAAGAGTGCGTCGCTTCATATTTTGACAAGCACACTCAACAGCAGATTTTTATTATAAAAGACGGCTGTGATAGACAAATATCTGTCACCGCAAAATACACAGCAGAAAATCGTGAATTTATTTCCACGCTTGAAACCATAGGTGGCAAAATGCTAAAAGAGAAGCACAAAAACTACGTCCTGCTGGCTCAGGGGTATATCGACCACGGCAGGCTAACACTTTTCCCAATAGAGGTCTATGATTTTATTGATCCGCCTGACAATGTTCATGTACCTGTCGAGAATGATATAGACCAAGACTATGGAATGTGTAGTGAGCTTCTTGACGCCACCGAAGAAACCGACAAGAGGATAGTCACGGCAATGGAGTGCGGAGTGAACTCTGTTATTGCAGACGAACACGCTCAAAGCATACGCCAATGCGGACTTGAAGAACTTGCAAAACGTTATGAATGCTTCACAAAGCTGTGCAAAAATGCAAGACACACCACCGCAGACAAAAGCCTTGATATCTTCACTGCCGCAGGCAACACAATGCGGTATATCAGACTTTGCACACAAAAATTAGCACTGTTCAGTGCGATAAATAATATGGAGGAGAAAAAATGATCTACAACGAAAGCACCAAAAGCTTTATAAAGCTTGAAACCGCCCTAAAGGAGCTTGGTTTTGACCAGCAGACCATAGACCTTGCCCTTGAATATCTTGACATCACAAAGCCTAGAAACAATGACCTGATGAGAAAAATTACAACAAGATACTATCCAAAACTCATGCAGTATAGTTATCGTGAAAAGCTTATCAAAGCTGTAAAAAGTGAGATATCAAATTCAGATAGTGAGGAGCTTAAAGACCGTTATATTATTTTCAGTTCAATGGCAACGGGTCCATATTTCCGATATATGACAGAAGCGCTGTCTGGCAATGCCTATATATATTCCGAAAACAAAGCCATGTATATGAAGCCGCTCACTGATTTTTATGGTGAGAACGCAGAAGCAGTCTGGATATCAACAGAGATATCACACAGATCAGATCAATCCATACACTACGTTTTCACTGTAAATCCTATCTATTCCGCAGATGTTGCTATAAGGACATTCAAATACGTTAGCCCTGACGATATCATAGCACAGCTTCTCCTATGCGTTTACGCATTGGACGCAACCGAGCTGCCTAAAAAGAGCCTGCTCGGCAAAACAAAAATTCCTGATACAGCCGCAATTGCCATAAAAAAGCTTTGCGAAGTGGTCGAAAAAAAGCCCCAAACAACTACAGCCGTTTTCTGTCTTTTTCTTGCCGCATATGCAGAAGCGTCATATTTTGCAAAAGAATATCGTGCATTTTTTGATAAGAACATTGTGAAATACTGCGACGATCTTACCCAAGGGCTGATATATATGAAGCTTTCCACCAACAGGATATTCGACCTTATCGAAGCTCAACCACAGTGTCTTACAGATAGATACATTCTGCACTTTGTCAAATTACCTGACAAAAACGGAAACTACCCTGTGCAAATGGTAAAGCTCGCAAAAGATCACCCCGATATCTTCATACAAACAATGAAGAACGCTCGCTTTGATCTAGGCATAATAATGGAGAAAATGCTCAAAGCCACTGACCCGAATTATGATGCAAAGGCAGTAGGTCTTAAAGCCGCCCAGCAGGAACATATCTCAAAAAATATAGCCGAGCATTTCAAACACCGTGACGAGATATACGCATATATCACAGGCAAAGCCGAATTAGACACCATACTCCCTTTTGCAGACGAAGAATCCTGTAATGGCGGACATCAGAATATGAATTATGTTGGCGAATATGGCGAGGACGATTTTATAATCCGCTGTATCGCCGCCCTTTCCATAGGTGCTACAAAGGATACGAACGACCCGCTCAAGCTTATAGACAGAGAACTTCAACATGATACCGAGTTCACCGTCCGTGCAATGATAAAAGCAGGACTGCCTATTGAGATAATCATACGGGCACTGGGCTGGCAGACAGAGAACTCTTACTTCAAAGAGGATATTATCAAAAAGATCACGGCTATCATGCCTGAATTTAAAGACAAAGCCGCCATTATCGACGTAAGTAAAATGGCTGTGTCCAGCCGACTTTTGTATATAAGGCTTCTTGATATCGCAGACAGCAACAAGTACAAAGACGAGTTTTTCAAACTTTGCGATGATAACAGCAAGGTGATAAAAGCAGAGCTTGTGAAAGTTATATCCGCCCACAAGGATTGGCACGATGATGTTTGCAAACTTCTTGCTCAGAAAAAATCAGCCAAGCGTGAAACTGCACTTATGATAATTGAAAATCAAGGAGCTGACGCCTACCGCACAGAGCTTGAAAAAGCCTATGCCACAGAAAAATCCGACAAACTCAAATCGAAAATATCTGAACTTTTGGGCAGCGAAGCAAAGCCTGCCGAAATATCAGATGAAGACCTTGTGACTGCGCTCACCAAAGGCACAAAAAGCAAGAAAGTTCTCTGGCTTTTTGAACAGCCTTTTGCACCTATTCACTTCACCGATGATACAGTCGCAGAGGATATCTATTTGCAGGCTCTCCTGCTAGCATATGCAAATGCCAACGAGGGTACTCTCCCACCCGAGGGCAAGACACTTGCCCAGAAGCTCAAAGCTGACGAGCTTGAAACATTCGCCCTTGAAGTCCTGAGCCGCTGGCTTGAAAAAGGTGCAGAAGCGAAAACAAAGTGGACAATGTATTTTGCGGCCATTTACGGCGGTGATGAAGCAATAAATTGCCTGACGGATTACATAAAAGAATGGTCGAAACAGTCATTAAATATGCGTGTTGCCCTTGCGGTTAAAGCCGTCAATGCCGTAGCTCTGAACGGCAGTTCCTATGCACTTATGACTGTAGACAATATTTCAAGAAAATATAAGAGTCGTGCAGTCAGAGCTGCCGCAGTTGACGCACTTGCCAATGCCGCTAAACAGCTTGGCTTGACAACGCAGGAGCTTGCGGACAAGATAGTACCTGACATGGGCTTTGACGAGAAAATGTGCCGCACCTTTGATTTTGGAAGCAGAAAATTCTCCGTTTATCTCACTCCACAGCTTGATATAGAAATATTCGAGGGTGAGAAAAAGCTTAAAAATCTCCCTAAAATAGGCGTTAATGACGACCCTGCCCTCGCAGAAAAGGCTACTGCTGATTTCAAGGAAATGAAAAAACAAATGAAAACTGTTATTGGCGCACAGAAACAGCGTCTTGAATATGTGCTTATGCTTGACCGTAAGTGGACAGCAGAAGCTTGGAAAGCTCTCTTTGTAAAAAATCCTCTCATGCACTGCTTTGCGATAGGTCTTATATGGGGCATATACGAAAACGGTAGCCTTAAAACTGCGTTCCGTTATCTTGACGACGGCAGCTTTACAAACTCAAATGATGAGGAAATAATGCTGTCCGAGGGTATGCAGATAGGGCTTGTTCACCCGTTGGAGCTTACTGAACATGAAAAAGAAGCTTGGCTGGAACAGCTTGATGATTACGAGATAATACAGCCATTCGACCAGCTAAGAAGAAAGGTATACAAAGTAGCGGAAATCGATAAGAATAAGACCGCCTGCGAGATCTTCAAGAATACCGAGATAACGAACACCACTCTAGTCAACCGCATGACCAAAGCAGGCTGGTATAAAGGTCAGGCACAGGACGCAGGCTTTTTCTATGAGTTCATAAGAAATGATATCTCAGGCAAGGAGAAAGATCCCGACGGCAAGCTCGTCAACATAGGCATGACCGCTGAGCTTAAATTCTCAGGAACATACATCGGCTATTACGAGATAGAGGACGTGACCGTGGAAGAGCTTTACTTCCGACTTCCCGACGCTGCATCCAATGACAACATGAAACTTGGCGATGTCAATCCAAGATACTACAGCGAAGTTGTCTTACAACTTAAAAAAGCTATAAACAAGTAGGCATAACAAAAGGCAGTTCTGATTTTTTCAGAGCTGCCTTTTACTTATTTATTTTCCACAGGAAGTCCGTGATCTCCTGCAATGTGTCTGCCTGCCTTGTTCACACAATATATGCAAACAGGAACTATGTACAAACAAGCCGCTATCCATGCCGCCTGATCTGTGAAGCAGATTGCAAGATAACCGAATTTCGGCACAAATATCATACTTACAGAAATTCGAGCTATCATTTCCGTCACTCCTGAGAATATAGCAAGTCCAGAATATCCAAGACCCTGCGTACACATTCTGCAAGTGTTGAGTATACCTAGCGTCCAATAGAAAAAGCCTGCGTAGAAAAGATATTTGGCTGAAGCAGTAAGCACTGCTGCGTCTGACTTATTAACAAAGATAAGCGAAAGCTCTCTGCCGAAGAATATAAGTACAATACCGGCTATTACTCCATATGTCATGCCAACGCCAACTCCAATGCGTATACCCTTTTTGATACGCTTGAGATTTCCTGCACCGAGATTTTGACTTGCAAAAACAGATGCACCTGTTGCAAAAGCGTCATAAGGACACATTGTGAACTGCTTTATCCTCGCCGCAGCGGTGAATCCTGACACATAAATGCTTCCAAGCTTATTGTTAGCCGACTGCATAACCATTGAGCCGATAGCCGTTATGGAATATTGAAGTCCCATAGGAAAGCCCATTATTATAAGGTTTAGCACCGCAGGCTTTGACATCACTCTGTCCTCTTTGGTAAGTTTCAGCACTCTGACCTTTTTCATAATAAATATAGCACATAGTATTCCGCTTATCGCCTGAGCAACGACCGTAGCGATAGCCGCACCCATGCAGCCCCACCTGAACACGATAACACACACAAGGTCAAGTGCAATGTTCAAAACCGTTGATATAGCAAGAAATACAAATGGCGTTTTGCTGTCGCCAACAGAACGCAATACGCTTGAAAGCAGGTTATACAAAAGTGTGAACGGTATGCCAAGAAATATCACCAGAAGATATTTATATGCGTCATCAAAAATATTCGACGGAGTTGAAAGAAGCTTCAATATCTCACTACAAAGCACCGCACAAATTGTGGTCAATACAAACGCAGTAACGGCGGTTATAACAATAGAATTGTAAAAATACTGTTTCAGCTTTTTTATGTCCCCTGCTCCGAAATGCCTTGCAATAGGCACGCCAAAGCCGCAGGCTGTTCCCATGCAGAAACCAAGCACCAAAAACTGCACACTGCTTGAAGCTCCGACACTTGCAAGAGCGTCAGAACCAAGAAATCTTCCCACGATAGCAGCGTCAATAAGATTATATGTCTGCTGCAACAAATTTCCTAAAAGCAGAGGAAGCGCAAAGCTCATTATAAGCTTGAACGGACTGCCCGTTGTCATGTTTTTTGTCATTACTTTTCCTCCAAAAATCTAACTATTACATTTATCATCTTTAATTTTTACTATCACATTCTATCATCAATATATGAAAAAATCTATAACACAAATTAAATTTACTTTTGTGATTTTAAACAAATATAATAACAAAAAACATACATATTGCACATAAAAAAAGGCAAGCATATTTCAGCCTGCCTTTGTGTAGCTTACGCTTTATACGTTAAATCTGAACAGAACGATATCGCCGTCCTGCATAACGTAATCCTTACCCTCAAGACGAACAAGACCCTTTTCCTTAGCCGCCGTCATAGAGCCACAGCTCATAAGATCGTCAAATGAAACAACTTCAGCTCTGATGAAGCCCTTTTCAAAGTCAGTGTGTATCTTTCCTGCCGCCTGTGGAGCTTTAGTTCCCTTTTTGATAGTCCAAGCTCTTACCTCAGGTTCGCCTGCTGTCAGGTATGAAATAAGACCAAGAAGCGAATAGCCCTCCTTGATTATTCTGTTAAGACCTGAAGTTTCAAGACCGAGGTCTGCAAGAAACATTTCCTTGTCCTCATCGTCCATGTCAGATATCTCAGCCTCTATCTGCGCGCATATCGGGAACACAGCCGAGCCTTCGGCTTTTGCGATCTCGCAAACTTCCTTGTAATGCTCGTTGCTTTCGATATTGTTTCTGAAATCATCTTCGCAAAGGTTAGCCGCATAGATAACAGGCTTAAGTGAAAGAAGCGGTGTTTCTTTAAGTATCTCCAGCTCGTCCTCTGTCATGTCATAAGAACGTGCAGGCTTGCCGCTTTCAAGATGCTCTTTGAGCTTTTCAAGGAACTCTACCGCAGCAGCCAATGACTTGTCGCCTTTCATTGCCTTTTTAGTTCTGTCAAGCTTTCTCTCGATAAGCTCAACGTCAGAGAAAATAAGCTCCAAATCTATAGTTTCAATGTCTCTGCGAGGATTGATAGAGCCGTCAACATGAATGATGTTAGGGTCGTCAAAACATCTTACAACGTGAACGATAGCGTCCACCTCTCTTATGTTTGAAAGAAATTTGTTTCCAAGTCCCTCACCCTTTGAAGCACCCTTTACAAGACCTGCAATGTCAACAAATTCAAGTGTTGCAGGAGTAAACTTTACAGGGTGATACATCTCAGCCAGCTTGTCAAGTCTTTCATCAGGCACCGAAACAATGCCCACATTCGGTTCGATCGTGCAAAACGGATAATTTGCAGATTCTGCACCCGCATTTGTGAGTGCATTAAAAAGTGTTGATTTTCCTACGTTAGGAAGTCCTACCATGCCAAGTTTCATATCAATATACGCCTTTCGTTAAAATTTTACGCCATCATGGTCAAAATCATCTTCATCATCATCAAAGTCATAATCATCATAATACTCTTCAGGGTCAAAATGATCGTTACAGCCACCCTTGTCTATCTTGTTGTTACAACCGATAGTAACGCCTTTCTTGATAGGCGAAACAAACAGACCAATTATAACGCCAAGGAGAAAAAGTGCAAGACCTTTCCAAAAATAGCTTACTGTGCAGTTATTTTCAGTATCGCAGTTTTCTTCAAAAATATCCATAATAATACCTCCGTCTATTCTACTGATTTTAAAGATTCTACCATATCTATCTTTTTAAGCTTGAAATGAAGAACCAAATTAACTATAAATGCAAATGCCAATGTGAGCAATGCACCAAGCACATACGCCCACCAAACAAGCTGTCTGTTGAACAGCACAAGATCGACCTCAGAAGTTATCACAACAAAATAGTGCAGTATCTTTCCTGCCGCAAGACCCACGATAATTCCCACAAGCGTCGATATCAGATTTTCTCTGTAAATATATGCTGAAGTCTCACCGTCATAGAATCCAAGCACTTTTATTGTCGCTATCTCACGAACACGCTCAGTTATGTTTATGTTTGCCAAATTGTAAAGCACCACAAACGCCAAGCCTCCCGCGCAAACGATGAGCAAAATAACGATAGCGTCAAGGCTGTCCACAGAATTAAGGAAACCTCTGCTTGAATCATTTTTAAAGCTTATTCCATAAAACTCATCATTTGCAATAAGCTGTTCCTTGAAAGAGTTTTCATCAGTGTTTTTCTTTAGGTCAATAAAAGAAAGATTATAAACAGGTTTCTCACCGTATACACTTTCAAAATCATCAGGGGTGATGTAAATATAATGCAAAGCATAGTTCTTGCTTACTCCGCCTATCTTGAACTCTTTCTCCTCATGACCACTGAGCTTTATAGTAATAGTGTCACCCGTTTTCAGGTCAAGAAGCTTTGCAAGCTTTTGTGTTATGATAACAGAACCGCTTTTCACTTCAAGGTTTGATCCATTCTCAGCAGATACAAGATCGATATAATCTCCCATATTTTCAGGAGCTTTCGGCACGATCATAGAAACAGACTGGTTTTCGCTTTCATTTTCTGCAATGCCATCTGTACTCTGCATAAGCATAGATTTGTCTACCTGTGCGATACTGCTTATCTTGTCCTCCAATTGTTTCTCGTCAAAATCAGCTGAATTAAGTACCGCAATACCATCATACAGAAATATCTCATTGAATTGCTTTTCGGCAATAGTCTTTATAGAATATTTCAAACCAAAACCCGTGACTATCAGCGCCGTACAGCCTGCCACTCCCACGATCGTCATAAAGAAACGCTTTTTATATCTCAGCAAATTTCTCACAGTGACCTTTGCAAGAAAGTCAAGCCGATTCCATATAAGATCCACACGCTCCAACAAAACACGCCTGCCATTCTGCGGTGGCTTTGGACGCATAAGCTGTGACGGCTGTGACTTAAGCTCTTTGATACAAGCATAAAGCACCGCCGAGCAAGTGCAAATAACCGACACCACCAAGCAAAGCACCATATAAACAGGCTTGAACGGTGTGTCAATATCAGGAATGTTATATAAAATATTATAGCAACTATAAATTATCTTCGGAAAGATCTGCAATCCAACAACAACGCCTATGCAGCTTCCTGCTGATGCCGCTGTTGCTGCATAGAAAAGATACTTTCCGGCTATTCTTGCCCCACTGTATCCTAAAGCCTTGTATGTACCTATCTGCGTTCTCTGTTCCTCTACCATTCTAGTCATTGTGGTCAGGCACACAAGCGCCGCCACAAGAATAAAGAACACAGGAAACACCTTTGCGATAGAGTCGACCTTCTGAGCGTCCCCATAAAAGGAACTATAATCAGAGCTAGCCTCAAATCTGTCATACTGATAGAATATAGGCGTTTTCACGGCTTCAAGTTCTTTTTTCGCTCCGGCTATCTCATCTTCTGCCGCCGCAAGCTGACCATTATATTCATCAAAAGCCGCCGTACTTCCTGTCTTTTTGTCTTCAAGAAGCTTTCCTGCCACTTCTTCAAGCTGTTGTGCTTTTAAAAGCTGTGACCTTGCAAGATACTTTGCACTAGAACCACTCTGTTCAGCCTTATCATAAGCCTCCTGAGCTTCCTCAACCGACTTCTGCGCCGTTGCCAAAAGCTCCGTAAGCTGATTTTCGTCACAGGCAAGCGCCTGTTTCAAGATGTCAACTTTCTCCTGAGCGACCTCAATACTGTCCTGAGCGTCACCGCTTAGTTTTTCAAACCTTGCGTTCACACTGTCCTCAAAAAACTCCACCGCCTGAACGCTCTTATCTTTCACAGCCTGCTTGTACTCGTCGGAAAACGGGTCAAGCTCGTCAGTGCCTTTGAATTTCACATAAAGCTCAGTGTAATAATCGCACACAAACTCGCTCTCAGGCACAAAAACGTTGCTTACCACAGTTCCGTTGCCCACTGTGGTCGCATCACGCTCATAGCCGATATAAAGCGGTGAAGCCACAATACCTACTATCCTGTATGTGTCAGTTGCCAAAGTATCAGTTATATTTTTTGACGAGTCAGGCTCGTCGATCTTTATCTCTCCGCCCACCTTAAAGGTGTCAGGCGAACTCATTTTTACCTCTACTGCGCACTCACCCTTTTTTTCAGGCAACCTGCCCTCTAGTAAAACAGGCTTATCAAGATTATTAGGGCTGTTCTCATCAACAACATTGTTGAAGGACATGAATTTCAGCACAAGGTTTTGATTTTCATGATAATAGAAAACGTCCTTAGAATATCCCGCCATAACGCCCTGAACATCATCAGCTTTTTTCACAGCCTCAACGTCCTCAGACTTAACGCCTATAGACGACATTAACTTAATATCCATAAGTCTGTTATCACTGAAATATTTCTCCGCCGTGTCTATCATATCAGGCATAGTCGCCTTGATACCAGAGAAAAATCCACAGCCAAGAAGAACTATCAGAAAAATAGAGAGAAATCTGCCCAACGAGTGCCTTATCTCTCTGACAGTATCCTTTTTCAATGCACTTTTCATGACAGACCTCCCCTTTTTAATATCATTCTTCCCCGTCACTATCCGAAAAATCATCAAGACCTATCCTGCCCGATAGAATAAAATAAACAATCGCTGCAAGGACAAAAACGACAGGAGCAAAAATTATAATAGCTTTTTTAGCCCACTCAACCCCCAACGCTCCCGCAAGCATAAGACCCAGCACTCCTGAGATATCAAAAAACAAGATACAAAAATACGTCCTAAGTGCCGATACCGCAGGTGCAGTGTCCCCATCGGGGTCAGCTTTATCACTGAAAATATTTATCCTGCCTGCTGAAAACACAAGCAGAATAAACACCGCCATAGCAAGAAGACTCAGCACAAGATCCACCACATAAGGCTTTGTCCTGCCTGCCGTCATGCCCACTATCAGCACAAAGCAATCACACCCCATGCAGAACATTAGAGCCGCCGTATTTACCACCGTAAGCACAAGCTGAAAAGGCGTAAAAGGAACTTTTTTCATTTTATCTTAATCGCCGAACATTTCCTTAGAAAGCTTGCCAAGCTTCTCACAGCCGTCAATTATCTGTTTGTCTGTAGGAGTTGAGAAGTTCAATCTGAATGAAGCTGTCTTGTCAGACTCGCTTACCATGAAAGCATTGCCCGGAACAACGGCTACCTTATATTCTGCAACAGCCTTTTTGCAGAAACCAGTCATGTCACTGCCCTCCGGAAGAGTACACCAAATGAACAGACCGCCCTCAGGTCTTGTGAACTTGATCTGTGAAGAGAAATTCTTCTCGATCTGCTCTATCATAAGTTCGAGCTTATGCTTGTAGATCACTCTCAGCGAAGCAAGATGCGCTTCGATATCATTTTCCTTCATGAAGTTATAAGCCAGCATCTGCGCCCAGATGTTTGTATGTACGTCAGCCACCTGCTTGCAGACAACTATCTTTCCGATTATCTCCTTTGGAGCGGAAATGTAGCCAACTCTGATACCAGGAGCAAGTATCTTTGAGAATGTTCTTGAATACATAACAAGACCGTCCTTGTCCATGCTCTTGATAGACGGGATAGCCTCACCCTTTATTCTCAGGTCGCCGTATGGGTTATCTTCAAGTATCATAACACTGTACTTCTTAGCAAGCTCGTAGATAGCCTTTCTCTTTTCAAGAGAAGTTGTAAGACCAGTAGGGTTCTGGAAGTTAGAGATAATGTAGAATACCTTTACCTTGCCTGTAGCGAAAGCCTCTTCAAGCTCTTTCAGGTCAACTCCGTCTTCATGAAGCGTGATACCCTTAAGCTCAACATTGTAAGACTTGAATGCATTAAGTGAGCCTATAAAGCTTGGAGCTTCACAGCAAAGAACGTCGCCTGGGTCGCAGAGAACTTTACAAGCAAGCTCGTTAGCCTGCTGAGCACCGCTTGTGATGATAAGATCATCTCTCTCAGGATCAAATTCACCCTTCTTTTCAAGCTCTTTCTTAAGGAGATCTCTCAGCGGAGTGTATCCCTCTGTAAGGCTGTACTGGAGTGCGCCGATAGGATTTTCCTTGAATATCTCTTCTGATATCCTATTAAGCTCGTCCACAGGGAATGCCTCAGGAGAAGGATTGCCTGCCGCAAATGAAATTACCTCTGGGTCAGAAGTAAATTTAAGTATCTCTCTGATAGCAGAAGCCTGCAAATGAGAAACCTTTTCTGAAAACTTATAAGTCATGACTTTTTTACCTCTTTTTCTTAAAAATACATAATATGATTATATCACATTTTTCCTATAAAATAAAGTGTTTACGCAAACTTTTTTTAGTATTAGCACCCTAAGCTCTATTTTTGTGCAATTTAAACAACTGCATATCCACCTGACATATGGACAAACCGTAATAAAACCCACCTTAACAGCATAAGATCATATAAAAACAAGTCAGAAAGCAGGTTGACAGATGAAAAGACAAGGCTTTATAAAAGGCTCAGCAATATTGCTTGCAATGGTTCTGATAACAAAAATTCTGGGACTTCTCTATAAGATACCTCTTACCAATCTTCTGGGCGGCACAGGCATGGGATATTTTGCTTCAGCATTCTCAGTTTTCACACCAGTTTTCGCCATAGTCGTTTCAGGTATCCCCTCGACAATGGCACGCCTCACCGCCGAAAACTATGCCCTTGAACGCTTTTCAAATATGCGTCATACCAAGCGAACTGCATTTTTTCTTTTCACGATCATCAGCGCAGCCGCTGCTGCAGTAATGATACTCACCTCAGATTTTCTGTCACGCAATGTAGTCGGCGAGCCAAGTACAAAATATGCTCTCATGTGCGTTGCCCCATCTATTATTTTCTGTACCATTATGTCAGTGGAACGCGGTTACTGTGAGGGCTTGCAGAATATGATACCGACCGCTGTATCAGAAGTGATAGAAACCCTTTTCAAACTTATCCTAGGTCTTGGTTTCGCCTACGGACTAATGTATCATATCTCCGATATGTATGATAAAACAGGCATGATATTCGGCACAGCCTATGAAAACTCACGTCAGGCAGCCTCCGCCGCACTTCCATTTATAGCTGCCGCAGCTATCCTAGGTTCGTCCATAGCCTCTGCGATTGCCTGTCTGTATATTCTCATATCAGGCAAGATCAAAGGCGACAGCGTAACAAAGCATATGCTTCAAAAAGATACCATAACAGACCCCACAGGAGCAACAGCCAAAAAGCTTGTCGTCTGCTGTCTTCCGATCGCACTTATCTCAGTGATAATGACCTTTGCCAACATGATAGATATGCTCACTGTCAATCCGTGTATCAAAACCGCCATGAAAGCTTCTCCACACACATTTGACAGCCTGCTTTCTGACAAGCTCACCACCGATATGCTCCCGAACTTCATCTACGGCTCTTATACTGGTCTTGCCGTAACAGTTTTCGGTCTTGTTCCGACCCTCACCGCAATGTTTGGCAAAAGCATACTCCCCTCACTTGCCGAAAGCTGTGCCAAAAACGATAAAAAAGCCATGCAGTCAGGCCTTACAAAAATGCTCATCGTCACCAGTATCATAGCCATACCCGCAGGCATGGGCATAGCAGTTTTGTCAGAACCTATCCTGCGTTTTCTTTTCGGAGGCCGTGAAACTGAGATACAGGTCTGTATAATGCCAATGTCCATACTAGGAATAGCAGTAATATTCCTTGCCATAGCAACTCCCTGCTTTTCTATCCTGCAAACCCTCGGAAAACCTCACAAAGCCATAATAATTATGTTGGCAGGTGGAATTATCAAGCTATTTCTGAACATTATACTTATAAGACAGCCCATAATAAATATATCAGGAGCAGCTATTTCTACTCTTGTTTCAGAGGTTTTCATATGCGTCCTATCCGTACGCTCAGTTTGCAAAATGACGGATCTAAAACCAAAAGTGAGCGAAATTTTCGTAAAGCCCACCTACGCCGCTATTATGTGCGGTGTGACAGCCGTTTTGTCACACGAAACACTTACGAAAATAGCCCATTTGCAAATAAATCATAGATTTGTGACCCTTTTTTCTATAGGAATTGGTAGCACAATGTACTTTTTTTGTTTATATTTATTGTGCGAAACGCCGAAAAATATTGTAAATTACATATTTTCAAAAAAAAAATCCGCAAAACCCTTGAAATTTTGAGCAAAATGGTTTATTATTAATAAGCACCCTTTTGGAAAGGTAATGATGTAATGAGCGATAAAATTAAGGAATTGCTTGCTAAAGACAGCTTTGATATCAATGATCTTGCGGATATCGTGGTAATTCTCAGAAGCGAGAACGGCTGCCCGTGGGATAAGGTCCAGACCCATAAGTCTATCAAGAAAGATTTTCTTGAAGAAGTCTATGAGGTCATGGAAGCAATTGACTGTGACTCTCCTGAAATGATGAGAGAAGAACTTGGCGACGTTCTTTTGCAGGTGGTTTTCCATACAGTTATCGAGACTGAAAACAACAATTTCAGACTTGACGATGTGATAACCGATATCTGTAAAAAGCTTATCATCAGACACCCACACGTTTTCGGAAGCGTAGAAGCTGACAACGTTGAAACAGTGCTTAAAAATTGGGACACTATCAAGAAAGAAACCAAGGGACAGGAAACTTATTCCGATACCCTTAAAAGCGTCCCAAAGAACTTTCCTGCACTTATGAGAGCTCAGAAGTTAAGCAAACGTGCCGCAAGAGCAGGTGTCGAGTATGACAATGCTCATGATATCAGCGCACTTGAAAATGCTGTTAAGGCTCTTGAAAACAGTGCTGACAGTGATAAAGCCGTAGCTGCAAAACAGCTTGGTGAGATAATGTTCACTTGTGCTTCACTTGCAAGAAAGCTTGACCTTGACGCTGAAGAAGTGCTGACGGATACAAATAATAATTATATCGAAAAGTTTGAGAAAACAGAAAATGCTGTAAGGCAAAACGGGCAGGATATGACCGCCCTGAGCATAAATGAGCTTGACGCTTATTGGCGAGAGCAAAATGAATGAATAACTTTATTCGTTAAAAATAATTTGGAGGTAAAAACAATGACAAAGGCAGAACTGATCAATCTTATCGCAGAAAAGGGCGATTATTCAAAGAAGGACGCTGAGAAGGCACTTACAACTGTTATTGATTCTGTATCAGAGACACTTGCTAACGGCGAGAAGATCTCACTGGTAGGTTTCGGTACGTTCGAGGTTAGAGAGAGAGCTGAAAAGACAGCTATCAATCCTCGTACAAAGGAGCAGATCACTGTTGCAGCTAAGAAAGTTCCTGCATTCAAGGCAGGCAAGGCTCTTAAGGACGCTGTAAACAAGTAATCTAAAGCTTATGCCACTCAGACCTAGCCTGCGGGTTAGGTCTTTTTTACTACAAAGGAGGAAAATATGCGGCTTGATAAATACCTGAAAGTCACAAGACTTATTAAACGACGTACCATTGCAAACGAAGCTTGCGATGCAGGCAAGGTGCTTGTGAACGATAAGATTGCAAGAGCTTCATATGACGTGAAAGTTGGCGACATTATCACCATAAATATGGGTCAGAAGCCTGTCAAGGTGGAAGTTCTCAATGTCACCGAGTATGTAAAAAAAGAAGAAGCAACCGAGAATTATCGTGTTATCAGCTAAAAAAAAGAGGACCGCTCAATGCGATCCTCTTAATTTTTTATCTATTATGCATTTGCGCTCAGATCATAATCTGACAGATCAATATCAGAGAGATCGTAGTCATCATAATCATCATAATCACCATAGTCATCATAATCCGACTCAAGATCACCCTCTGCATTTACAAGCATATTGTAGACCTCGTCACCAAGAACTTTCTTTACATTAGCAACAAATCCATCACTGTCACAGCCTGCAAGGTATGTATTCATCTGATCGTCATTTGTGACGTCATAGATCTTGTCACCTGACGGAACAGTGATGTCAGAAGCCTCTGTCTTATTTCCTGTAACTGACATTGTAACAAACTGCTTGCCGTTCATGCCAAACTCAACAGAAAGGTCAAGCTTGTCAGCAGTTGAAGCAGAAGCAAGCTCTACCCAGCCTGATACAGCCTGAGAATCAGATGTACCATTCACATCAAATCTGATAGTACCTGAGAATGCGTCACCCTCTTCTTTAAGGTCTTTGAGAGTCACCTCAGCTTCCATTGTGTCAAAGTTTATGCTCGGTGAAACTGCCATGGTAGGCTCAAGGGAAAGTCCACCGTCAGCAGAAGTCTTGTCAGCGTCTATATCTGAATCAGCTGCAGTTTCCATTTTCATTGTGAACTTGCCATTTGTAACACCGTCAACAGTATTTGCAGAACCCTTGAATGATGCACTGCCCTCACTGCCCATGTTAAGGCTAAAATCAACAGCCACAACGTCGTCCTTAAGAATGGTGTAAAGAGTTGCACCCTCGCCGTCTTTTTCAAAGCTAAAGCCCGCAAGGTCGTCACCGCTGTAGTAAGCGTCAAATTTTACAGTTTCGTCAAGATTATCGCTTGCAAAAAGTGAATCCATAGAATCAGCATACTGTGAGATTATCTCATCATATGACATACCAAGCTCTTCAGCAACACCTGACTTGCTGAACATATCTTTAAGCGTAGCGTCGTCCTTAGCCTTGTCAAGAACAGCCTTAAGAGCAGCCTTTACATCATTGCCTGAGATAGTGTATTCCTTAGTTGTATAGCTGTACTCGTTTCCGTCAATGTCACCAGTCTTTTTCTCGCCGTCAACAGGCTTAGGGAAAGAGTCCTCCATAACCTTCTTGTATTCCTCCAGATCCTTTTCAAGTGCGTCAGTATCAAAATCAACATCAGCGCCCTCAGCAGAATCAAAGAGAGAATCAAGGTCAATGCCCTGTGAAGAAAGCTCACTGCCTACCTTGTCTTTAAGGCTGTCAACGTTAACCATAAGATAAGCGTCAGAAAGCTCAGGTATCTGAACATAAGCCGACTTGTTATCTCTGGAATATATAGCATTAGCAGACACAAGATTATTTCCGCCATATGTTAGCGAAACATCTGCTGCAGTGTTGCTTCCCTTCTGCTTTGTAACAGTTGTCACAGAAATAGGCTGTAAGCTGACACCTGCCTGCTCTGTGAAGCCCTCACCGAATGAAACAGTAGCCGTTGCGTTGTAGGCAAAATCAAGTTCGCCCTTGATAGCCTTTTCAGCCGTGCCAAGAGTGTTGTTTATATTATCTGCCACCTGAGTAAGCTTAGCCTTTCCGCCCTCAGTTTTACCATCATTACTGTCTTTATTTACAAAATAATAGCCAAGACCTGAGCCAACTATGCTAAGACCCAAAACGCCTGCCAATACAGGTGTAAGCACTTTATTTTTTACCATTTTATTTCCTCCTTAAAGAAACTCATGTTTCTGTTCGTATTTAAAATATAACATACTTTTAACAATTTGTCAATAGACTAACATATTACAAATCAGCTACAAATGTCCCTAAAATAACAAAAAGAGAGGCACAAGGCCTCTCTTCATCATATTCTCTTATCAGCCAAATTCAAATCCGCCAGCCCTCACTCTGTCGATAAAGTCCCCGAGGATATCAGTATTGGTTTTCGATACCGAGTGAAGCAAATAAATAGCCCCCGGGTGAGCCGAATTCACAAGCTTTTCAAGTGCCTGCCCTTCATCAGGCTGATCGTTCACGTCCCAATCAGCGTAAGCAAAGCTCCAAAGCTCAGTCTTATAACCGCAATTTGCCGTCACTCCAAGAGAGAACTCCGAAAACTCGCCCATAGGCGGTCTGAACACTGTCATGGTATAATCATAGTTATCCTCCATATACTTATGGAAATCCTTTATCTCCGACTCACATTCCGCCTGTCCAAGCGTCGGCATAGAATAATGGTGTACCGAATGATTTCCCACAATATGCCCCTCGTCTATCATACGCTTCACAAGCTCAGGATTTTTCTCTGCATAATCCTGCAAAAGAAAAAACGTCGCCTTGACCTTTTTCTCTTTCAGCACATCGAGAATCTTTTCAGTGTATCCGTTCTCATAACCCTGATCAAAGGTCAGATATATCTTGTCATCATTATTTATAGCCTTTGCGTTAAGCTTGCCGTATTGTGCATTAAAATCAAGCGCACCAGTCGTCCTGTTCTTTTCATCCACAAGAACGCCTTGACCATATCCGACCTTGTCATGTGAAAGCCCCAAAAGATCTATCTTTTCCTTTGCGGTTTTCTTTCCCACAGCCACAGGCTCAATGACCGCCGAGCTTGTTCCCTCTGACGAATTTTCCTCACGCATTATCACTGTCCTGCCACAAGCACTGAGTGCAACAACTGCACAAATAAGTGCCATGCAATTTCTTATCTTCATATGAAGCCCTCCGTTTTCTTATCATCTTATACTATTATGTTCAGAAAACGGCTTTATACAAAAATACGTTTCAGGTAAATTCTGACGTAAAACAAAAAAGGCGGTAAAAACTACCGCCTTTAAATATCAGTTATGACTCAAGATAGGACTTCACCAATGCCTGCAAAAGTTCATCTCTGTCAATATGACGAATAAGACTTCTGGCATTATTGTATGTTGTTATGTAGGTCGGGTCCTCAGAAAGAATATAACCTACGATCTGATTAATAGGATTATAGCCCTTCTCTTTCAGAGCGTCATATATAATTGTAAGTGTCTTTTTCAGCTCAGCCTCCTTGTCGTGCTGTACTGAAAATTCCATAGTTTGTTCGTGCATTATGCTCAGCCCCTTTGCAATGTATTAATATCAGCAATACGCCTGATATTATTATACTCCATTTGTTTCAAAATAACAAGTCAAAAAGCAAAATTTATGCACATTATACAAATCAAGCACTATATTTTTTACATTCTGAGTTCAGCACCGATAGCCTTGAGAGCTTCAAGAACTTTCTTCATAGCCTTGTCAGCCTGCTCGTCAGTAAGCGTGCCGTCATGTGAACGCATTGAAATGGAGTATGAAACAGACTTCTTGCCCTTTTCGATCTGCTCGCCCTTGTAAACGTCAAAAAGCGTTACCTTTTCAAGTATCGAGCCAACAGCCTTGCTTATAGTCTTTTCAAGAAGAGCCGCAGGGATATCGTCATCACAAACGATAGACAGATCTCTTGTTGTAGCAGGATACTTAGGCAGTGGCTTATATGTCTTCTGAGCAACACAGCTTGCCATAAGCTCAGGAACATTTATCTTGCCCACATAAGCTCTTGCATCAATGCCGTAGTTCTCCAGAACTCTCGGATGAAGCTCGCCAAAAATGCCGATCTCCTCACCATTTACTTTAACAACAGCAACCCTGCCTGGGTGGAAAGCGTAGAACTCGTCAAAGCTACATTCAGCAGTAGCCTTTTCAAATTCAACTTTCTGTGCGCCAAGCTTAGAAAGCAGACCCTCAACAACGCCCTTGATGTCATAGAAATCAGCCTTCGTCTCAGTGTCATAGAAACCAAAACCTAGTCTTTCAGGCTCGTTAGGAAGCACCTCTCCCTCAACAGGTATATACTCGTTTCCTCTCTCGAAGATATAGCACTCAGGGTTGCGGTAGCTGTAGTTTCTTGCAAGCACTTCACATACAGACGGAATGATAGTCGTTCTCATAACGCTGGTGTCCTCGCCAAGAGGGTTTGTGATAACAACTGTCTTTCTCAGTTTTGAGTCAGCAGGAAGATTTATCTTGTCAAAATACTTAGGCGATATGAATGAGAATGTAGATATCTCGTTAAGACCCATAGCGAGCATAGATCTCTGTATATGTCTGTCAAACTTCTGCGCCTCGGTGAGCTTAGCCTGTGCAACGCCTCTAACGATAGTGTTTGGAATCTTGTTGTAGCCGTAAAGTCTAGCAACTTCCTCTGCCACGTCAGCCTTGCAGGCAATGTCCACTCTGTACCATGGCGAAACTACCTTGCCGTCCTTTATCTCAAAGCCAAGCCTTGTGAGATATTCAACCATGTCGCTCTCAGGTATTTCAGTACCAAGGAACTTATTTATCCACTCAGGATCAAAATCAACCGTCTTAGGTGTCTCGTCCTCGTAATTCTCGTCAATATAAGTCTTTACGACCTCACCAGCACCAAGCTCTTCAACAAGCTGGAAAGCTCTCATAAGAGCCTCATAGCACTCATGTGGGTCAAGACCCTTTTCATATCTTGCAGATGCGTCAGTTCTCATGCCAAGCTTCTTGGCTGTTGTTCTTACGCTTGCACCGTCAAAGCAAGCTGACTCAAATACAACAGTAGTTGTGTCGTCCATGATTCCGCTGTATTCGCCGCCCATAACGCCTGCTACTGCAACTGGCTTTTCAGCGTCAGCAATGACCAACATCTCTTCGGAAAGCTCTCTTACCTCGCCGTCAAGAGTTGTGATAGTTTCTCCTGCCTTAGCGTTTCTGATGTTGATAGATGCGTCCTTGACATATTTAAGGTCAAAAGCGTGCATTGGTCTGCCGTATTCAAGCATAACATAGTTTGTGATATCAACAAAGTTGTTGATAGGTCTAACGCCGCAGCCTCTCAGCCTTTCTCTCATCCAACGAGGTGAAGGACCTATCTTTACATTCTTTACGATACCGGCCATATATCTCTTGCAAAGATCAGTGTTGTGTATCTTTACCTTGAGCATATCGTTGATATCCCCGTCAATGCCCTTGAACTCAGGCTTCTTGACCTTCAGCTCTGTGCCGAAAGTAGCCGCAGTTTCTCTTGCAAGACCGATAACAGAAAGGCAGTCAGGTCTGTTTGAAGTTATCTCGAACTCAACAGTTGTGTCATTGTATCCAATAGCCTCATGTATATCCTTGCCTACAGTCTTGTCGCAGTCATCGCCAAGAATGAAAATGCCGTCCTCTATAGCATATGGGAAATCGTGAACAGAAAGTCCAAGCTCGCCCAGAGAGCAAAGCATACCATTAGAAGCAACGCCTCTCAGCTTGCCCTTTGTTATCTTCACCTGCTTGCCCTCATGAAGTACAGATGACTTGTGCTTTGCAACAGGAACAAAATCGCCCTCATGAACGTTCTGAGCGCCTGTAACTATCTGAACAGGCTCGTCCTCTCCCACGTCTACCTGAGTGATGAACATATGGTCAGAATCAGGGTGACGCTCCATAGAAACTACCTTGCCCACAACAACGTTAGAAATATCTTCGCCCTCCTGCTCAAAGCACTCTACCTTTGAGCCTGAAAGCGTCAGAGCGGAAACAAAATCCTTTATCGGCATATCGCAGTCTACATAGTCTGCAAGCCATTTCATTGACAAATCCATTTATTATTCCTCCGTAATCTTATCATTTACCGCAGTTTTGTATCTTCTCGTCCAAGTCCTTTAAAAACAGCGGTCTATAAATATAGAAATCCTTCCACCGCTTTATGTTCACAGTATATTTTATCCCGAAATTATCAGTTATCTCAGCTTTCATGCTGTCATTGACACCATTTGTGCTGTGAACTATGGTCTTGAACTCTCTAATATCCGTATATTTTATAAGCAGTTTAGCCTTAGGCACATACATATATCTGTCAAGTAGATAAAAGGTCTTGTATTTGAACTCGCTTCCCTCTATCTCGCTTTCCAAAGCCAGCATATCCTGAGCGTCAAATTGCTCCAGCCTTGCAAGGTTCCCTCTGTATTGTTTTACCTGCCTTTTAAATCCTCTTATTCCGATAAAAAGCAGGATACCCAGAAAAATCATCAGAAACCCACATAGCATGAGCATATCCCATGCACTCTGCTGTTCTTTTACAAGCATGACCGATAACCCACCGCCAACGCCTACTATCAGCGCCATAAGTGTGCTGATAGCCGCCGACGTTACAAGCTTAGCCTTTGACGGCACAAGCTTTCTGTAAAGCCTGCTCTTGCTCATAACTTCATTCATCAGAACTGCTCTAAAAATCTCATATCGTTCTCATAAAGCAGACGCATATCGTTGATGTTGTATCTGCCCATTGTTATTCTTTCAAGACCGATACCAAATGCAAATCCGCTGTAAACCTCAGGGTCAATGCCACAGCCCTCAAGTACCTTAGGGTGTACCATGCCTGCGCCGAGAAGCTCTACCCAACCCTCCTGCTTGCACATTGAACAGCCCTTGCCGTGACAGTTGAAGCACATAAGATCGACCTCAGCAGAAGGCTCTGTGTATGGGAAGTGGTGCGGACGAAGTCTTATCTGAGTATCCTCGCCGTAAAGACGCTTCATAAGAAGCTCCAGCGTACCTTTAAGGTCAGCCATAGTGATGCCCTTGTCAATAACAAGACCCTCTATCTGGTGGAACAGCGGTGAATGTGTAGCGTCCACTGTGTCAGAACGGTAAACTCTGCCCGGTGAAATGATTCTGATAGGCGGCTTTCTCTTCTCCATAGTTCTTATCTGAACGGAAGAAGTCTGTGTTCTAAGAACAACGTTCTCATTGATGTAGAATGT
The DNA here is from genome assembly GCF_003461785.1 of Ruminococcus sp. AM43-6. Classification (NCBI taxonomy): domain Bacteria; kingdom Bacillati; phylum Bacillota; class Clostridia; order Eubacteriales; family Oscillospiraceae; genus Ruminococcus; species Ruminococcus sp. AM43-6. Next base: position 337,752 of record NZ_QTXU01000001.1, on the reverse strand, counting down.
ATCCTGCGTATCTCTTGCAGGGTGAGATTTAGGCATATTCAACGCCTCAAAGCAGTAATGGTCTGTCTCTACCTCAGGGCCGTCAACGATGTCAAAGCCCATACCAAGGAACACTTCCTCTACCTCTTCAAGAGTAGCGTTCAGAGGGTGAGGTCTGCCTATTCTTGTTTTCTTGCCCGGAAGCGTAACGTCTATAGCTTCCTCTGTAAGCCTTACCTGCTCCATTTTGCTTTTAAGTTCTTCCTTACGCTTGTTGAGAGCATTCTCGATATCAGCTCTTACCTTGTTTGCAAGCTGACCGATAACAGGTCTTTCCTCTGCGGAAAGCTTACCCATTTGCTTAAGTATGGAAGTTATCTCTCCCTTTTTGCCAAGAAATCTTACTCTGAAATCTTCCAACAGCTTGGCGTCATCAATATGTGAAAGTTCTTCTTTCGCACGCTCGTCAATGCTTTTCAACTGTTCTTTCATTACTTATCCTCCTATAAAAATAAGCCCTGCCCCGACTAAACAGGACAAGACTTTGAAATTCTTGTTTATACCACCTATCAGTAAAGAGCCAACACTCTTCCGTCCTTAACGCAGACAAACGTTCACGCTTACTAAAGACTATCTCTCATTCGGCATGACCACTCGCAAGTGAACTTCATTTTGTCAGGATATAAAGCCGCTTTCAGAAAACGCACACACGCCGCAGCTTCTCTCTGAAGACCCTTAGCAAAACTACTCTCTCGGTCATAGTGTTTCAAGTGTATTGATATAATAATATGTTATCACATTCCGCACCACATTTCAAGGGCTTAACAAAAAGTTTACAACTACAGCCCATGCTTATGAAGCCTGTCCCACTTCATATCCTCCTCAGAGTAATAATCGTCCTCCTCGTCCTCTATCTTGTTGTATTCCTTGTGTGGATAACCTATCTTCTCATAAAAATCATTGATAAGCACAACCTTGCCCTTAGTGTCCTGAAAGCTCAGAGCTATCATACCGTCCTCAGGCACAAAAGCTTTCTCCCTGCCCTCTTTGTCCTTTACCACAAAGCTTGACTTCTCCACATTTTTCAGCACGCAAACGAGTCTGCCCTTGTTTGTCTGATAAGACTTCTCTACTTCCTCATAGTAAAGGCATATGTGCAGATAGCTTTTAGAAAGCCCCATGCGTTGAGAGTGTTCAATGTGATCCTCATATATCCTCGTGTAAACATCAGCGTCCCGTGAAAGCGAGTAATACCAGTACATAAGCCCGCCCACAGAACAATTGCAAGCCCCCAGCAGTATAAGCAGAACCTTTGCAAAGACCGCACTTGCAAACACCGCACCAATTATGATGATAACGACCCCAAGCAGGATATTCTTATACATATTCCTCTGCATTTTCCTGTGTTCTTCAATATCATGTGCCGCCTTGACCTGCCTCTCCGCCCTTGACAGCTTCGGAGGATATTCATAAACCGCCTGCAAAACATTCACCTCACAATTAGGATAACCATATGATACAAAAAATGCACAACACCCATAAGAGCATTGTACATTTTCTTATCAGTTTTCAGTTTTATTATACACCCACAGTGTACAAAAGTCAACACATTTTACACTTATAGTGTTATCCGTTCTGTTTAGTATAAGAAATAGATAGCCCAACAAGGTTTTGAGTTTATTCTGTGTCCGTTAGGACAAGTTTCTATATAAACCACATAATAAACATCGTTTCTTTCTTTATATTCAAAATCCAACTTTCTTTTGAACAAATCAGTCACTTCGTCTATGTTGGTTTCTCCAAAAGGAATAGTATACACGTCGTCATAACTAGACTCTTCTGGTGTACAATCTTTTGCATAATAATCAAAAAATTCTTCTAGCGTATTATACTCAATGCCATACTTCCAAAATTCCGTGTAATGTTCCTTTACATAAGTCGCTTTACTCTTTGAATACTCCTGCAATTCCTTTTGCATAGCATCAATATCTGCCTGTGTTATCTTATCACTTTTCTTAGTTGTCGCCGTCACGACCCCCGAATACTTGCCATAGTGATTATTATTCGTCTTTTTGTCGTCCTGCTTGCAAGCCCTTATCTTGAACTGATACTTTGTCGCAGGCGCAAGCTTCTTCACAGTGTAGCTTGTCCCTGTGGTCTTGCCTATCTCTTTCCATTTGCCTTTTATGTTCTGATAAATGCGGTAATTTGTACAGCCTATCTTCGTCCAAGAAAGCTTAACGCTGTCAGTGCCAACACTGCTTACCTTTAGCCCCTTGCAAGCCTGCGGATTGGTCGCCGTGTTCCAGTTTGCGGAATATTCTCCGTAAACTTTCTTGCCCTTTACAGTCTTGAATGCCCTTACTTTAAAATTCTCTCTCGTTGCATTAGGCAGCTTCTTAACTGTGTAGCTCGTACCCTTGCAATCCCCAAGCTTGTTGTACTTGCCGTTTTTTCGCATATAAACAGTGTAACCGCTCACACCCTTTACCTTGCTCCAGTTGAGCTGTATCTCACTGTTTGAAAGCGTCTTAGATTTAAGCCCCGTTACCTTGCCAACACTCGCCGCTTCCGCAACGATAGCCGTCTGTGAGAATATCCCCATATTCTCCGCCGCAGGTACAACAGCCCCCGTGCCCATAAGCATTGCCGCCATAACAACAGCCGCCGTTTTCTTCATACCATTCTTCATAAAAAGCACCTCTCCCGATTCTCTATAATTTCCCATATGTCATGGTAATATTATATAATACCATAAAGCCAAATATTTGTCAATACTTTTACAAAAAAATATAACATTTCGTAGGGGCGAACACTGTTCGCCCGTCGAAGCAACAAACCATATGCCACATCTTTACCCAATAAAAAAGCACAGCCCTCATTAAAAAGAGCTGTGCTATTTTTTTTTACATCACCTAGATGTAGGAAACAGCGCAATTCCTGTTTCACAGAAATGCGACGTCCCACATATCACCATATCTAAGTCTTAAAATCAGCTATTCTTCTTGCTGTCATTCTCTCTTATCTCAACACGGCGTATCTTACCGCTGATAGTCTTAGGCAGCTCGTCCACGAACTCAACTATTCTAGGATACTTGTAAGGCGCAGTTGATTGCTTAACATAGTTCTGAAGCTCCTTGGCAAGCTCAGGAGAAGCAGTGTAGCCCTTTGCAAGCACGATAGTAGCCTTTACTACCTTGCCTCTGATAGCGTCATCAGCCGCCGTGATAGCACACTCCAGTACAGAAGGGTGTTCCATAAGGATACTCTCTATCTCGAAAGGTCCTATACGATAACCCGAAGCCTTGATAAGGTCGTCCGTTCTTCCAACATACCAGTAGTAGCCGTCATCGTCCATGTAAGCCGTGTCGCCTGTGTGGTACATACCAAATCTCCAAGCGTTGTCCGTTGCCTCAGGGTTTCTGTAATACTCCTTGAACAGCGCAGGGTTTTCGCCCCTCTTAGCGTAAACAACGATCTCGCCTGTCTCGCCTACCTTAACAGGCTTGCCCTCGTTGTCAACTATACCGATATTGTAAAGGGGTGTAGGCTTACCCATGGAGCCCGGCTTTGGCTCCATGCCGTAAAGATTGCCCACAAGCACAGCGCCCTCTGTCTGACCGAAGCCCTCCATAAGCTTAAGACCTGTGTACTCATACCACTTGTTGAATACCTCAGGGTTAAGAGCCTCACCGGCGATACAGCTATATTTCAGTGAAGAAAGGTCATAGTTTTCAAGACCTTCCTTGATGAAAAATCTGTACATTGTCGGAGGTGCGCAGAAAGAAGTCAGCTTGTAATCCTGAATTACTTTCAGCACGTTTGCAGGAATAAATCTGTCAAAGTCATATACAAAAGTTGTTGCACCGCAGATAAACTGACCGAACATCTTGCCCCATGCACACTTTGCCCAGCCTGTCTCTGAAACAGTAAGGTGCAGTGAGTTCTCGTCAAGGTGGTGCCAGTGCTTAGCAGTGATAATGTGTGCCGCAGCCAGTGAATACTTGTGCAGTACCATTTTAGGATAACCGGTAGTACCGGAGCTGAAATACATGAGCATTGACTCAGTAACGTGTGTTTCGATCCTCTCAAAAGTCTTTGGATACTTGTCCATTTCGCTGAGAAAATCTATCCAACCCTCTTTAGCACCGTGAGTGATAAACTTCTCTTTCATGCCGCTGTACTGTTCAAGAGCTGAATCCACCTGATTAGGAACATCGTCCTCCGCAGTTGCCACGATGTAAGATATAGAAGCAGCGTCAAAACGGTAAACATAGTCTTTTTTCTTGAGCTGACAAGTTGCAGGCACAAGGATAGCGCCTATCTTCATAAGACCGTAAGCAAGGAACCAGAACTCATAATGACGTTTAAGAACAGCCATAACAAAATCGCCCTTCTTAACTCCGTGTGCCAGCATCATGTTAGCCACCTGACTGCTCTTTTCAGAAAGATCCTTGTAAGTGAAGATATGCTCCTCACCCTCCTCGTTGACCCACTGCATAGCCACCTTATCAGGCACGTTCTTAGCCAGCTCGTCTATAACGTCATATGAGAAGTTGAAGTTCTCAGGCAGGTCAAGCTTAAAGCTTTTAAGTCTGCCCTCGCTGTCAAGCTCCTCGTCAACAAACCTCTTGTAAAAATCAGCCATTACAAAACTCATATATGAAATCCTCCGTTTTAATTATATCCTGTTTATCTCATGACAAATGCTCACTATGTCCTGCGGAACCTCCGCAATATACTTCGCACCTGCATTTTCAAGTTCTTCTCTGCCCCTGAAGCCCCATTCACAGCCAATGCAGTCAAGACCCGCATTTTTTGCCGTCATAACATCAACATCAGAATCTCCGATAAGCATAGCTTCCTCAGCCTTGACCCCAAGCGTGCCAAGAATATTGTATATTATCTCAGGCGCAGGCTTTGTCGGAACACCGTCCTTTTTGCCCTCGATCAGGTCAAAATCTTTCTCACCGAAAATATTCTTTACAATGTAGTTCACAAAGCCGTCAGGCTTGTTTGAAGCCACCGCCGTCATAATGCCCTCATTGCGAAGCGTGTCAAGCACCTCGCAGATATGCTCATAAGGCTTGGTCTTGTTCACACATCTCTTGTTGTATTCCTCAGAGAACTCAGCATGATACTTTTTGATGTTCTCCTCGCTTCTCAGCTTCTCAGGCAAAGCCCGCTCAACAAGCTTCAAAGTACCATTTCCCACTAAATGCTTGTAGGTATCATAATCAAACACAGGAAACCCATATCTCTCAAGTACCGCATTCATGGCGTCCCCAAGATCATAAATAGAATTTACAAGCGTTCCGTCCAGATCAAAAATAAATAGCTTTTTCATAAAACCAGCTATAAAAAAAGCCTTTCCTCCCTCCGACTTTCCATAAACTTGTCGGTCACCATGCACTAATTTTTACACTTATCGCAAGTTTATACACATATCATAACTTTGTACACTTATCATAAGTTTGTACATCAATCGCAAATTTATACACTTGTCTAAAAATCACGAGATTTATTATACACTGATATTGTGGCTTGTTTATGAACATACACACCTGTAATTGTTAAATTAAAATTCACAAAGATATCTATGTGATACATATTTATGTGAATAAGAAAATTGTTTTAAGCAAATATAGTCTGTTCAGCGAATATTTTAAGCCCTATACATATTAAAATAACTCCCCCAACTATCCTTGCCTTGCTTTTGAGTTTTCCGCTGAATTTGTTACCAAGCATAAACCCACAGAACGATACGACCGCAGTAACAGCACATATAAACGCTGCCGACCTGACTATGCCCACACCAAGTGCCGCAAAGCTTATGCCCACAGCCAGTGCGTCAACCGAAGTCGCAAATCCCTGCACAAGCACCTCCCCGAAAGTAAGCCTGCCCCCTGTCTGGATCTCATCGTCCCCCGAACCGCATATCATGTTCAACCCTATGAATCCAAGCAGTATCAAAGCTATCCAGTGGTCGAACCTCTCTATGTACTCCGCAAAATTCATGCCCAGCGCATAGCCGATCGCAGGCATTATCCCCTGAAAAAGCCCGAATATGATACTGCACATCAATGCTCCCCTGACTCTCCCCTTTCTGACACAAAGCCCATTAGTCACCGATACCGCAAAAGCGTCCATAGAAAGTCCACACGCAGTAAGAAAAAGCTCAAAAATACTCATATAATCCCCCTGTATAATTTATAAAAACAGCTTCACATTCAATCTTGACTTCCCTTATATTTTTATCTGCACCCACACTTTTTACACCTGCTACCACACCTTTTCTGCAGGGGCGATTAGCGTTCGCCAGTCGAAGCAACAAAACCATGCTTTCATCAAATAAAATAGCCTCCACTCAACGAAAAAACGCCATCTCCGTAAAATACAAAATAACATCTTTGCATTTTCCGAAAACAGCGTCATACCGTTATATTTTGTTAATCCTCACACTTTGAAGCAAGAAGCGAGCTGTATTGATTTCTGAACTGCTCAAATCTGCCCTCGTCAAGAGCCTCTCTTATCTTCTCCGTGAGCGTGTTGTAGAAATACAGATTGTGCATAACTGCCAGCCTGCCGCCCAACTGCTCCTCAGACTTGAACAGATGACGAATATACGCCCTGCTGTGATTACGGCAAGCAGGACAATCGCAATGCTCGTCAATAGGTCTAGGGTCAGTTTCATACCTTTTATTAGTGATGTGCATAATGCCGTTCCATGTGAACAGCGTTCCGTGACGTGCATTTCTGCTTGGCATTACGCAATCAAAGAAGTCCACGCCTCTGTAAACAGCTTCGATTATGTTTGTCGGTGTGCCAACGCCCATAAGATATCTCGGCTTATCCTTTGGCATAAAAGGTTCGACCTTTTCTATAATGTTATACATTACCTCAGTCGGCTCACCCACCGCAAGACCGCCAATAGCAAAGCCCGAACAGTATTCCATTTCTCTTATGCGCTTCATATGCTCGATACGCAGATCCTCATAAGTACAGCCCTGATTGATACCGAACAGCATCTGATGCTTGTTTATAGTATTCTCAAGCCCGTTGAGCCTTTTCTGCTCAGCGATACATCTCTCAAGCCACCTTACCGTTCTGTCGCAGCTTGCCTTTGAATAGCTATGCTCAGCAGGATTTTCCACACACTCGTCAAACGCCATTGCAATAGTAGAAGCAAGATGCGATTGTATCTGCATACTCTCCTCAGGACCCATAAAAATCCTGCGACCGTCAACATGAGAGTTGAAGTACACGCCTTCCTCTTTGATTTTACGCAGCTTGGCCAAAGAAAATACCTGAAATCCACCGCTGTCTGTAAGAATAGGCTTGTCCCAGTTCATGAACTTATGAAGTCCGCCCATTTTGTATATAATGTCGTCACCCGGTCTGACGTGCAAATGATAGGTATTGCAAAGCTCCACCTGCGTTTTAAGCTCGTTTTTTAAATCAATGGAAGAAACTCCGCCCTTTATTGCCGCCGAAGTTCCCACGTTCATAAAAACAGGCGTCTGTATAGTTCCATGAACAGTTTCAAACTGCCCCCTGCGTGCAGCACCCTCTTGTTTAAGTAATGTAAACATAAATTCTCCTTTATCATTCTATTATATCAGACGGCAGCCAGCCGACTGTGGCCTTTTCCGTAATTACCAAAGACATTGTTTCATCTTCGTCAAAGACCGATACCCGCTCACCTTTTCTGACAGCAGGAAACGATGACAAAAACTGATATACATGAGGCTTTTCATCAAAAAAATATATTTCACGGTCAGGAATAAGACCCTCGCCCCCTGAATACTCATCTCTGACCTTTGTCATATATCCATTTTTCTCAATTATCGTTAAATTCTGCTTTTCCCAATCAATATAAACAGGTTTCATGTCACATGAAAAATCCTTTAAGACAGTTTTCTTTGGCACATCTGTATCCCAAATTATTCTATGAGAATAATTCTCGCCGCACTTATCAATGATAAACAAATTCATCTGACAAGCCTTCTTGATAGTCATTCCGCCGTCAATACATATCATTTTCTTTTTGCTGTCAATTATCGGAAGATTAGTCACATTTGAACGCTTATAATTGTATGTGGGATAATGCCCGAATACAAGCTGCTTTCCTGTTGGATTTTCTTTCCGTAAAAACCACGGAACAGTTATAGCATAAATATCATCTGTATTTCTCCAATCAGGACGGTTTTCAAGCCCTCCATGAACAAAAACATATTCCTCTGTTTCAAGGCACGTTGGAAGCTCTCTGATAAAAGATAACAGCTCGCCATACTTCTCTACAACTTTTTCTCTTATCTCAAGCCAGTTGCCCTCCCAGCAGTCAACATATCCCAGCGTATTAGCCATTTGCCTGAACGTGTTATGCTCATTGCGGTAAAACTGCTGCTGGAACCGCTTGAACTCATAGTGATAAGCCATTCTTGAACACATTATGTCATTATTGCCCATTAATAATATTGCCTTGTCACTTTTATCGCAAAGAGCCTTGACATATTCAAGGGTCTTTATATTGTCACTGCCATGTTCAAGTATGTCGCCGACTATCACAAGATAGTCATTTTGCGGATCATATTTTGCCTTTTTCAGCAGTCTATCAAAAAGCTGCCAATGGGTATGGATATCGCTGACAGCAAGAATCCTGCATTTTTCAGGCAGCGAAAGATCAATGATCTTATCCATTAATTCTCACCATTTCTAAGATCGTACATAGCCATACTTTCTCTTGTTCTGTACTCATGCTTTTCATAATATCCAATAAGCTCTCCCTCATCATTTCTGAGAGCTATCATGTAAACGTCCTTATTTTCCTTTTCGTTGCGGAAAGTATACACCTTGTTGTTGCCCTTGTCCTTTTTGAACCATGCAATGACCTGTTCTATCTTAGCATTAGAATCCCCGTTGTGACAGCCCTTTATTGATCTGCCCACAAGAGCCGCTCCTCCGCGCTTTTCATATCTTTTGACCGCTGTCGGGTTCATATATACTATCGTATGCTCAAGGTCACAAATAACCACAGGTGCATCGTCTGCGTCAATAACGCTCTTAAAAAAGTTATTTTCCATTTCCGTTCTCCTTTATGATATCATTCCTGCCCCTTATCCCTTTAAGCACCATATCCAGAGGCACACCAAATATTTTTATGCAAAGCACCAATACAATAGGTATCGCTGTAAGTGCCAGATAAAGCTCCCAACGTTCAGGAAAAGCCTTTGCAAGATATGCCTGATAACCATAGTATGTGAGCATATAAACAATAGTCCTGTGCCAGAAGTACACCTGCAAAGTCCTGGAACCGCACTTTGTTATCAGTGGAATCTTCACATCAAGCCCAATACCAAGCACCGCCAAACAAAGCAGTGCCGAGATACCCATAACAAGAAGCCTGCTCAAAAAAGTGCAATCCATGTCCGTTGCTTCAGATATGGAAAAATAAGAGTTTCTTCCCGTAAGAAGCATTCTCAGCGGATAAACAAGCTTTGTTTTTCCAAAGCAGAAATAAGTCCAAATGCCTATCACTCCCAAGGACAGCACCCTTACATACCACTTCTTCACAAAATCAGCCACCTTTTCAGGGTCAAGCACATATCCGCAGTAGTAAAACGGGAAAAACACCACTATCCTGGATAGCTCATATTCATCGCCCACGCTAGGGTCATACCCTGCCGCAAGTGCCGTCACCACAGCCGCCGTAAGCACCGCCCAAGGTCTGCTGTTTCTTAACAGATAGCAAAGCACCATAAACGCTGCCATTGCGAACATATACCAATATACACCGTCGCCGCCTAAAAGGTCAAAGAAAATCTCGCCATCACTGTTTTCCTTGTCAAAATCCGTCTGAAATCTCACCTGCGACCAATAATTCAGGCATTTCATTAACATTCCGATAACAACAAATCCAAGCGTCTTTCCAAGCACTTTCCTGCCGTCATCATGCCCCCTGTTGAAAAGTCCTGATATGAATATAAACAACGGCATATGAAAAGCATACAGAAACAGAAATGCGCCGCTAAAAACCTTTGCCTGCGGTACGCCTGTTTCACCGCCGCCGTCACCAAAAAGCTTGACAGTGCTGTCGTCTATCAAATGCCCCAAGACCACAAGCACTATAAGCAGAAATTTCAGATTGTCATATAAATACAGTCGTTTCTTCTCCCCTGACTTAACGTCATTCATATAGAAAAAACCTCCGTAAAACAAAGTTTGAAATGAGATATCATCGCCGCAGGCGATACCTTAATTCCTCACTCAGATATTATGAGCATACAATCACCAAAGCTGAAAAATCTGTATTTCTCCTCCACAGCTATCTTGTAAGCGTTCATAGTGTTCTCGTATCCCATAAATGCAGAAACAAGCATAATGAGCGTGCTTTCAGGCAGGTGAAAATTAGTAACAAGTCCGTCAAGCACCTTGAACTCAAAGCCCGGATAAATAAATATCTCCGTGTAACCGTCACATGGAACTATCTTTCCGTCATTGAATGCCGCCACGCTCTCCAGCGTCCTGCATGAAGTAGTACCCACCGCAATAACACGTCCGCCATTTTTCTTCGTTTCGTTTATCATGTCTGCGGTTTCACGGCTAAGCTCATAATGTTCCCTGTGCATCTTATGGTCAAGGACCTTGTCCTCCTTAACAGGTCTGAACGTGCCAAGACCAACGTGCAGAGTAACATACGCAATGTTCACACCCATTGCCTTTAAGTCCTCAAGCTGCTGCTCAGTGAAATGCAGACCGGCAGTCGGCGCAGCAGACGAGCCAAGCTCATGAGCATAAACCGTCTGGTATCTGTCCTTGTCCTTCAGCTTTTCAGTAATATAAGGCGGCAAAGGCATCTGACCTATCTCGTCAAGTGTGGCAAAGAAATTCTCCTCGCACTCAAATCGTGCGATACGGTTTCCGTCCTCCAACACATCAATTATCTCCGCTTTCAGCTTACCGCCGCCAAAAACAAATCTTGTGCCTATCTTGGCTTTTTTGCCGGGTCTGCAAAGAATCTCCCAGACCATGTTCTCTTTCTGCTCCACAAGCAAAAACTCAATGAACGAGCCTGTGTCCTCACGCTCGCCGTATATCCTCGCAGGAAGCACCTTTGAGTCGTTAAGCACAAGCAAGTCACCTTTTTTGAGATAATTGCATAGATTATAGAAATGGTCATGAACCACCTCTCCCGTCCGCCTGTTTATCTTCATCATTCTCGAAGCATTTCTAGGCTCGACAGGGGTCTGTGCAATAAGCTCCTGTGGCAGGTCATAATAAAAATCCGATCTTTTCATGTTGTTGATATCAAGCATTTTAAATATCTCCTATTTATAATAATATAATAATGTACATGAATAACTTTGTAGGGGACGGCGCCCCCGACGTCCCGATGTAAAATTCCCGACCCAATAGCCGTCACCGCTCTGTAAGTCTAATTAATTTCATATAAACTTATTAATTTACAGAAAATTAAAATATTTTTATCTATATGTATTGACAGAACGCTAAATATTTGTTATCATTAAACAGAACAGATAGAGGTGCAGTTGAAATGAGTATCATTTTTCGTGTGACCCCACACAACAGCGTCCCAACGCCTATGGTAAATGAGAAAGGTAAAACTGCCGAAGCGGAGTATCGGGAACACTCCTGCTGACTGTTAGTTTAATAGACTATCAGTTGTCATCATTACAAATGGTGGAGTGCTATCGGCATAAATTTTTATGTCAACATTCTTATTATATTGTATGATGAACTGGTTTTCAACCAGTTTTTTTATTATTTGTTTATTTTTTATGTTTTGTGCAAAATAACATTTGAACAGCGGCATATTTTAGTGTATAACGCCAAAGAAAATTGTTACCATGGCACAGGAAAAGGAGTTTTAATATGAAAAAGTACAATGTCGGTATCATCGGTGCAACAGGAATGGTAGGTCAGAGATTTTCTCTGCTTCTTGACAAACACCCATGGTTCAATGTAGTATGCGTTGCCGCTTCACCGCGTTCGGCAGGCAAAAAGCTCAAGGACGCAGTTGCAGGTAAGTGGAAGCTTTCAGAGCCTCTGCCGGAAGCTATCGGTGAGCTTACAGTTCTGAACGCCGAGGAGGACGTTGAGAAGATCGCTTCAATGGTAGATTTCGTATTCTGCGCAGTTGATATGAAGAAAGACGAGATAAGAGCCCTTGAAGAAAAGTATGCAAAGGCTGAATGCCCTGTTGTATCAAACAACTCCGCACACAGACATACTCCTGATGTTCCAATGGTCATTCCTGAGGTAAACCCTGAGCATATCGAGATAATCGCTTCACAGAGAAAAAGACTTGGTACAAAGAGAGGATTTATCGCAGTTAAGTCTAACTGCTCACTCCAGTCTTACGTTCCTGCTCTTGCTCCTCTCATGGATAAGTATAAGGTAACAAAGGCTCTTGCCTGCACATATCAGGCAATTTCAGGCGCAGGCAAGACATTTGAAAGCTTCCCTGAGATCCTTGACAACGTTATCCCTTATATCGGCGGCGAGGAAGAAAAGTCTGAGAAAGAGCCTCTTAAGATCTGGGGTCATATCGAGGGCGACGTTATCGTTGACGCAACAGCTCCGGCTATCACAACACAGTGCCTGAGAGTTCCTGTTTCCGACGGTCACACAGCGGCAGTTTTCGTATCATTTGAGAATAAACCTTCTAAGGAAGAGATCCTTCAGGCTTGGAAAGATTTCAGCGGTGTTCCACAGGAGCTTCAGCTTCCAAGCGCTCCAAAGCAGTTCCTTAACTACTTCACAGAGGACGATCGTCCACAGGCTAAGCTCGACAGAAACCTTGAGGGCGGCATGGCAGTTTCTATAGGCAGACTTAGAGAAGATTCACAGTATGACTATAAGTTCGTTTGCCTTTCACACAATACACTGAGAGGTGCGGCAGGCGGAGCAGTTCTGCTGGCTGAGCTTCTTGCAGCAAATGGCTATTTTGACTAATATAACACATATATACGCACGAAAGGAGTGCTGTTTATGAAAAAGACTATTTTCACAGGTGCAGGCGTTGCTATCGTTACACCTATGAACGCTGACGGCTCTATCAACTTTGACAAGCTGGGCGAGCTTATCGATTTCAACATCGATAACGGCACAGACGCTATCATAATCTGCGGAACAACAGGCGAAAGTGCTACCATGACAGATGAGGAGCATATCGAGTGTATCCGCTATGCTGTTGAAAAGACAAATCACAGAATTCCTGTTATCGCAGGCACAGGCTCAAACCATACAGAGTATGCCGTAAACCTTTCTAAGAAGGCTGAGGAGCTTGGTGCTGACGCTCTGCTTTGTGTTACACCTTATTATAATAAGACTTCACAGGCAGGACTTATCGCACACTTCTCCGCTATCGCAAAGGCTGTTACACTGCCTATCATTCTTTACAACGTACCGTCAAGAACAGGTGTGAACATTCTTCCTGAAACCTGCCGTGAGCTTGCAAAGATAGACAATATCGTTGCTATCAAGGCAGCAAGCGGAAACATCAGCCAGATAACACAGGTGGCAGCTCTCTGCGGCGATGACCTTGATATCTATTCAGGCAACGACGATCAGATAGTTCCTATCATGGCTCTGGGCGGAAAGGGTGTTATCTCAGTTCTTTCCAACTGTATGCCATTTGAAACACATGAGATCACACAGCTCTGCCTTGATGGAAAGTACGAGGAAGCAAGAGAAAAGGTATTCAAGACCCTTGGTTTTGCAAAGGCACTTTTCAGCGACGTAAACCCTATCCCTGTCAAGGAAGCTCTTAATCTTATGGGCTTTGAGGTCGGCGAGTGCCGTCTGCCGCTTGTAAGAATGAGCGATGATAAGATAGAAAAGCTGAAAGCGTCAATGAACGCTCTCGGACTTATCAAGTAAAAAAAAATACAAAGGGCGGAGAAATTCGCCCTTTATGTTTACCGTTATAAAATTGTACTAATGTAAGGGTTGGCGTCCCCGACAGCCCAAACGCTGTCTTTGACATTATCACTTACGTTTATCTACAAATCAAAAAGAAAAGGAATGATATAAATGACAAAGGTCGCAATATGCGGTGCCTGCGGAAAAATGGGCAGGTTCATATATGACGTTATATCAGAGCGTGACGACTGCACAGTAAGCGCAGGTATCGACAAATTTGGCGAGGCTTATGCAGACTTCCCTGTAGTAAAAGAGCCTGCCGACCTGCCTGAAAAGCCTGATGTAATAATCGACTTCTCACACCCTTCCGCACTGGACGGACTTCTCAGCTATTGCCTTTCAAACGGCACTGCCCTTGTAATAGCTACCACAGGCTATACAGAAGAGGATACAGCGAAGATACACAAGGCTTCCGAGCAGATACCTGTTTTCTTCACATTCAACATGACCCTTGGTATCAATCTTCTTGCAAATCTTGCAAAAACTGCCGCAAAAGTTCTTGGCGGTCAGTATGATATCGAGATAATCGAGAAGCACCATAACCAGAAGATAGACGCTCCGTCAGGCACTGCTATCATGCTTGCAGACGCAATAAACGAGGAGCTTGACAACAAGTATCACTATGTTTACGATCGTCATTCTGTAAGAGCAAAGAGAGAAAAGACCGAGATCGGTATGCACTCTGTCCGTGGCGGCACTATTGTCGGCGAGCATGAGATAATCTTTGCAGGCAGAGATGAAGTCATCTCCCTCAAGCACGAAGCTCATTCAAAGCAGGTTTTCGCTGTTGGTGCAGTGAATGCAGGCGTTTTCCTTTGTGGAAAGCCGGCAGGACTTTACGCAATGAGCAATCTTCTTGCTTCACTTTAATTAAATATCAGATACAGTAGGCGTCCTTGACGTCCTGCTCTTTCGGAGATTTTTTACACTCTCAGGCTGCTGTTTTATACGGCAGCCTTTTTTTATACAAAAAAATAGCCGTGCGTGATTTTTTCCGCACAGCCATTTCATTACATATTCTTATCAAGCTCCAAAGAAGTTTTCTCACGCTTTGTGAGCTTTTTCCATTGTGCTTTGTACTCTGCATAGACCATTTTCCACTCGGCTTCATCAGGAACATATCCACCGAAGCAGGTCTTTTCAAAAAGATCTATAAGACCGCCAAGCTCAACTCCACGCCTCTTAACAAGATATTCTCTTATCATTTCAGGCGTGTATCCCAATAGCTTGTCATTAGAAGCTATGGTCAAAAGCCTTACCACCCGCCTGTAAAGCCTTATGACCTTTTCTCCGTTATCTCTGAATTTAAGTGACAGTCGGAAAAATACCTCGATAATTCTATTAAGGAATACGAAAACCACAAGCACAAACGCTACACCGATAAACAGTGCGATCCTGCTGAAATAGCTTACAAAAGTTGAAACATCAAAGTTCGTACCATTTGCACTGTAGTCACGCTGATAGCCCGGAACTGTCGGGTCAAAAGTCATCCAGCCAATGCCTGTGATAAAGACCTCTACAAAAGCGTGAGCATGGCTATCTCTTACCACAAACTCTCCACGTTCATTCTTTTCATATGCTGCAAAGCCCTCAACATACCTTGCTGGAAGTCCCAGCATTCTCGCCATAAGCGTCATGCTTGTGGCATAGTTTGTGCAGTTTCCTCGCTTGCTCGTGAAAAGAAAATATGCGATAGACTCATCGTCAGGCTCATACTCATTGTCGTATACATAACCATTTTGTTCAAAATAATCCACAAGTGCCTGAGCTTTCTCATAATCATTTTTGCAGTTTTCCGTTATGCTCTTTGCAAGAGCCTCCATTTTTCCACCTTTATCGTCATATGCAGAAACGTCTGTGTACAACGCATATATCTTATAAATATTCACCGATTGATTTGATGTGACATCTCCGTTTGTCAAGCCGTAAGAAAGCAGCAGTTTGAACTGATTTTCGGTCATATCAAGATTTGCCGCAGCCTGTCTTTCGCTCTCCGTTTCAGGGATATACTCAAAGCTGATGCCAAGCTTATTTCCTGCGGTGTCATATGGTCTGTAGACCTCGCTGTGAGTTGTTTTGATATAAACGTTGTTCTCCCCTGGGGTTATCATCAGCGGAGCAGGGATATAACTAGGGGCAAAGCTGTCGCTGAACTGATTCATGACTGCCTTTTCACTGAACAGATCATCAGGAAACTGTGACTTGTCCACGCCAAGATCCTTGGTGTAATCCTTATCTGCAAGTGACTTTGCTATGCTGTAAACATAGCTCGGTGAGTTCACCTCGTTGTCACCATAAAGATGAACATTTTTGTCAAAATCAAAATCATAGAAGCTATCGTCTGTTACCCACTTCTCGTTTCTGAAAAGGTCAAAGGATTGTCTGCGGAGGTAAATGACCTGTTCATCAGAGGTTGTGGTGAAGTTGAAAAGTATCTCGCCCGTTGCGTCTGCGCCAAATCTTGGGGAAGACTTATCACTAAGATTGTCATATGTGCCACTGCTTTTGATATTCACATCAAAGAAGTTGCTGTTTTTTTCAAGATAAGATGTCTTTGAGGAAGTCGGCATAAGCATTGCAAGCGCACCCACAAGGGTAACGAAAACCGCCGATGCCGCCACATAAGAGCCGTTTATAACAAGGTCATGCTTGCTCTCGTCTGAAACAAGTCTGCTGTGCACCATAAGTGCAATGAACACAGTGAGCATTATGGTTATGTCAAGAGTATCCATTGAGTCGGCACGCTTTCCGTAAATAAAAAACGGAAAAAGCACAACGAGCATCGTTCCAAAGCTTCTATAACGCACAATGGTGAAATAATAAAGCACCGAAATGATAAAGAAGCCTAGTCCCACAAACAGAAAGTAGAAATATTCATCTATCTGACCTATCTCCTGCCTGTTTACATAAAACCAATTGATAAATGATTTTCCAGAATGTTCAAATCCAGCACGAAGAAGCTGAAAGCCCAAAAACAGCACTGCCACCATAAGGGCGGTATAGACAAGACCTCGCAGGACTTTTTTCGGTTTCAGCCACTCAAAAAGAGCAAACAGCAGACATTCATAGACCACATATCCAAAAGTATAAAGTCTGACATTGTCTACAAGATAGGTTTTAAAGATTATGTTCATGACCACTGCTCCAAGGAGCAGCGGCAAAGCATATTTTGAAAGAATATTCACAAGGGTGGTTTTTATCTGAGCAGTTTTAGTATTCAAAAGCCACACCCCCTATGTCATTTTACGAAACTCGAAAGTTTCGTCTACAAGCCACATATTTTCTGTCTGCTTATCAAGACCGCTAAGACGTGTCACTACAAAAGAGCCGTTAAATTCTTCTATAAGAGAAGAAAATTCCCCCTGAGAAGTCGCCATGCAGGCTGTGAAGCAGATAGGAGCTGTCTTGCCTATCTCATGAGAAAAGGCAAAACGCTTTTCCTGCGGATATGGTGCTATTGCCGCAAGGTCGTTTTGAAGCTCTATTATATCACCTGCCTGCTTTATTTTCATGCTTTTCCAGCCGTCAAGATAATAATTATACTCACTCTCAAAGCCCTCCATGATAAGCATTGAAAGCATTGCAAGGCTCGCTTCGACTATATTATCAATATTCATAGCAAACATAGGGTCATGATTTTCGCTTGGTATATCAAGGAAAAACGCCTGACTTGAAGCCGTGACCTTTTCATCAAGGCGCACCATAAGCTCGTCACGCTTTGAAGAAAGCTTCCAGTTTATTCTTTTCAGCGGGTCGCCTATCTCATACTGTCTGTGGTCATAGCCCGGAACGCCTGTAAGACCAAGTGCATTTTCATCTGATTCGCTTTCGTTATCGTCAAATGAAGCGTTCTCGGAAGTTGCTTTAAGAAGCTCTGTTTGAGAGCCAGTGTCAGGGATATTCGGCATTATTTTTATTTTTCCCACGGCTTTTTCATAACGTGAACTGTCAAGGTGCAGGGTGATTATTCCAAGATAGTCATGCAAACGTATGCTTTTTATTTTCACTGTGCCAAGACCTGCATAACGTGTTTTCAGCTTAACGCTGACGCTTTGCTGTCTGCCGCCTGCCACGATAGTTTTAAATTCAAGTGGGCTTACAGCACCGATATTATCTGAACACTCTGCCGTTACCTCAACAACGCATGAGGGAATAATGCGTATTGCATTTAAAAGCATTATGTCAGCGTCAAACTCCTCGTTCTTTGCACTTATTTCTGTGGAAAGCTTTATGGCTGCCACAAGTTTACGCTTGGTAATGAGAAGTGCCGCAAGAGATATCACAAAGGCTATAGCTAAAAGATAAAGCACAAGCGTACCACCGCTTCCGTTTATATAAACTCTAAGCAGTATCGCCACAGCCACGCAGGTAAGATAACCTAAAAGATTTTTCATGGGGTCATATCCTCTATTTCTCTATTGCGTCAGGTGATTTTACTGTAAGAGCGATATTTTCAAGAGCTTCCCTTTCATTTTCAAAGGCGGATTTGCCTTTTGGAGAAAGCATAAGTCTATGTGCAAGAACGTCAGGCATAACAGCCTTGACATCATCTGGCATGACAAATCCTCTGCCCTGAACAAAGGCATAGGCTTTTGAAGCTTTGAGCAGTGCGATACTTCCACGGGGAGAAACGCCAAGCTTTACATAATCTGAATTTCTTGTTGCGGTAACAAGGCTCAGGATATATTTTCTCACGGAAAGCTCTGCGGTTACATTTTCAGCGTAGCCCATAAGCTCACGGACGTTTTCAAGGGTCATGACAGGCTGGATATTCTTTGCAAAGCCTGATCTTTCGGCTCTTGACATGATATCAAGCTCATCATCATATGAGGGATAGCCCATTGATATCTTCATAAGAAATCTATCCATTTGGGCTTCAGGCAAATGATAAGTGCCGTAAGTTTCCACTGGGTTTTGTGTGGCAAGCACCATAAATGGTGACGGAAGCTCATGAGTTTTACCGTCAATGGATATCTGATGTTCTTCCATGACTTCAAGCAAGCTTGACTGAGATTTTGGGGAGGCTCTGTTTATTTCGTCTGCCAAGAGGAAATTGCACATTGCCACACCCTCTTTATACTCAAGCTCATGAGTTTTCTGGTCTATCATAGAAAAGCCAACGATATCGGACGGCATAACGTCAGGGGTAAGCTGGATACGGTTATATTTGCCGTCTACTGACCTTGCAAGGGCTGATACAAGCTGAGTTTTGCCTACTCCAGGCACGTCCTCGATAAGAACATGACCGCCGCAAAGCATGGCTGTTATTATTTTAAGCACAGAGTCGGTCTTGCCGACGATAACTTTTTCGATATTATCTGTGAGAAGTTTTACCTTTTCGTTCAATTTTTTTATCCCCCTTTTTATCAGGTGTTCTGTTTGGTGTGAGCGATATCATTTTTCTTTTTAAAAGCACCACATTTTCGATACCTGTGGTATGCGGGAACATATCAACGGGCTGGATAAGCTGTGCTTTATAGCCTATTTTTGCAAGAAGCTTCAAATCACGCTCGAGAGTTTCTATTTTACAGGAAACGTAGACTATCTTTTCAGGTCTGAGTTTGCCCAAGGCTTCAACAAATTCTTCTGTTGTGCCTGCTCTTGGAGGGTCAAGGAAAACTGTATCACAGCTCTCACCTGCCTGCGCAAGCTTTGTCATGAACTCACCTGCGTCCTCATTATAAAACCTGATATTGTCAAGCTTATTGAGCTTGGCGTTTGAAACTGCGTCCTTTACGGCTTCGGCATTAAGCTCAACGCCTGCCACGTCTGCACCGCTTTTTGCAGCGATAAGACCGATAGTACCTGTTCCGCAATATGCGTCGATAACTTTATCGCCTTTTTTAAGCTCTGCGCAGGAAACTGCTTTGGAATATAGCTTTTCGGTCTGCTCGGGGTTTACCTGATAGAAAGAATGAGGTGAAATTCTGAACTTACAGCCGCACATCTCGTCGGTGATATAGCCTTTGCCGTACATTATAATATCACGGTCGCCCAAAGTAAGAGGAACTCTGCCTTTATTAACGTTTTGGACGATAGTGGTTATATACGGGTGTTTTTCAGTGATAGCTTTAACGAAATTTTTCTTTGCAGGAAATATGGGGGTAGCTGTAACTAGCACGAGCATTACCTCGCCTGTTGTTTGGGAGGTACGGATAAGGGTATGCTTAAGAAGGCCCTGGCCGCTTTCCTCGTTATATGGAAGGATACGAAAGTCAGCCATAAGCTCTTTAAGGGTAGCGACTATTTGCTGTGCTCTTATATCCTCCAAAAAGCAATCGTCAGTTATAACCATGCTATGGGTAGAGGACTGATATACTCCTGAGACGATACGCTTTGAGCTATTGACCTTATAGACAGTTTGGACTTTATTGCGATAATTATAGGGGTCGTCCATAGTTATTATCTGCTGAGGTCTGCAAAAACGGCTCAACATTCTATCGGCTTTTGCCTGCTTCCATTCTATTTGCTGGGCGTAGACCTTATCCAACTGACAGCCGCCGCAACGTTTAAAGCAGCTGCATTTTTTCTCGCCTGTTGACTTATCGATAGTGGTATGTTTATTCATCACATTTACTCTTTTCATTATGTATAAATTTTATTTTAAGTATACCATTTTATATGAATAATGTCAACAAAGGCGGTTATAACAATTAAATTTAGCAGTATGCTCATGGGGTATAGCTAAGGTGTGTCGGTATAAATATTCAATTTTCAAGCTTCAGACGGAGTGCAGGAAGTGCTTTTCTGTGCGATCAGAACCTCTCATCGTGTTCACCTAACTCACGTTGACAAAATGTTTCCTCATACACTGTCGCTCCGCAAGGTTTCCGATTTGTGGTGAAACCTCTTCTACTTATACACGAAAAGTGGGTATTTTGTTGCAGAAAAAATGCAACAATTGCAGAAATGTTGCCAAATTAAATTATAAATCATTTGTTTGCACAAATTTCGGGGTGTGAATTGGTGGATTTGACGAAAAGCACATGAAAAATGTATAGTATTTGGGTATAAAAATACCGCCCGACCTTAGTCACGCGGTTATTTGTATTATTCAATATCGATAAGTCCTGCGTTGAAACGAAAGTTGACTCACACGCTCACGTGGAGCGTGACTCGCCATTATCGTCATAGTAATACCGACTGTATGCATTTCAACTCACACGCTCACGTGGAGCGTGACAGAAAAAGTGCATATATGCCCGAAAGCATTCCTTGATTTCAACTCACACGCTCACGTGGAGCGTGACTCACCCGGGGTGTAGGTGTACTCAGGAAACTTTGTATTTCAACTCACACGCTCACGTGGAGCGTGACTGCACTGTAGCGGTGCTGTGCGTTGTATTCTTCATTTCAACTCACACGCTCACGTGGAGCGTGACAAAAATCGTTTCAGCAAATTCGTAAACATACCTATTTCAACTCACACGCTCACGTGGAGCGTGACGTCACACCGTCATATGTGGCGGTCACGTCTGCAATTTCAACTCACACGCTCACGTGGAGCGTGACAGAAGATTAATCTTCTTCCTGCATATCCTTTTCATTTCAACTCACACGCTCACGTGGAGCGTGACTTAGTCTTAATGACTATGTTCAATCAACAGTTAATTTCAACTCACACGCTCACGTGGAGCGTGACTGGCGGAGCAAAAGAGCATACATTATTTGAAAAATTTCAACTCACACGCTCACGTGGAGCGTGACCTTATAGTTTTACCTCGACCGCCTAAGCCGTTATAATTTCAACTCACACGCTCACGTGGAGCGTGACCCTCACTTTCTTCTTAATTCTCCGACTTCATACCATTTCAACTCACACGCTCACGTGGAGCGTGACAAGAAAGCTTTTCGGAATGGAAAGATTACATAGAATTTCAACTCACACGCTCACGTGGAGCGTGACCTTTGTCAGCGTATGGCTTCGGGTCACTCACGCTATTTCAACTCACACGCTCACGTGGAGCGTGACCCTATCCTCGTTGACGGTGTAAAGTTCTTCTGCATTTCAACTCACACGCTCACGTGGAGCGTGACCCATAACAGGCGTGAACGCAGTTCCCAAAGACGCATTTCAACTCACACGCTCACGTGGAGCGTGACGTCAACCCTGCAGAACGTGTGAAAATCTATTTAATTTCAACTCACACGCTCACGTGGAGCGTGACACAATGCTACCATTAAAAGGTAACAAGGAAATGAATTTCAACTCACACGCTCACGTGGAGCGTGACGCCCTACGGGGCTATAAGTGAGGTGATAAAAATATTTCAACTCACACGCTCACGTGGAGCGTGACTACTGACCGTTTAACATGGGGATTAATGAATAATATTTCAACTCACACGCTCACGTGGAGCGTGACCCGTAAGCTATAACAGAAAACAATATTCAAAAAATTTCAACTCACACGCTCACGTGGAGCGTGACGATAATCAACGTTATTGATATGCTGAACAACCTGATTTCAACTCACACGCTCACGTGGAGCGTGACTTTCCGAGATTGGCGGAATGGATAGAACAGGGAAATTTCAACTCACACGCTCACGTGGAGCGTGACTAGCCCTACGGGGCTACAAGTGAGGTGATAAAAAATATTTCAACTCACACGCTCACGTGGAGCGTGACATCAACAAATATCTTGCCACACCATTCACAAACAAAATTTCAACTCACACGCTCACGTGGAGCGTGACAATATCGGTCATATATCAATTGCAACGGGTGAGGATTTCAACTCACACGCTCACGTGGAGCGTGACGTGTACCGTTAAATATAACCCCATGTGTTTATACAATTTCAACTCACACGCTCACGTGGAGCGTGACAGCAGATATTATTCTAATCGGTGTATACTAAAAATTTCAACTCACACGCTCACGTGGAGCGTGACACCCCATTGAGAACTATTTCATGACAGAAAAAGGAATTTCAACTCACACGCTCACGTGGAGCGTGACCAGCTGTTTTATCGTCATGTCGGGGTTTATAGTCATTTCAACTCACACGCTCACGTGGAGCGTGACGAAACGAGTGGCAGAACATAACAATTTCGCAAGATTTCAACTCACACGCTCACGTGGAGCGTGACTATTTACGGTGCGTTATTTTTTGGTGAATATGACCATTTCAACTCACACGCTCACGTGGAGCGTGACTGGCGGGGGGACGGCAAGCCGCGCCCCCCGCAATAGATTTCAACTCACACGCTCACGTGGAGCGTGACTCTAATCTTTTATTCAGAATATACGATAAAAAAGATTTCAACTCACACGCTCACGTGGAGCGTGACCGCTTATGGCGAAAATGTGTAAGCAAGCTTTAAATTTCAACTCACACGCTCACGTGGAGCGTGACTTCTCGTTCCTGCACTGCCCTGTTCTCCGTTAATATTTCAACTCACACGCTCACGTGGAGCGTGACAGGGGGTATCTTGAGCGGCGTTCCCCTCTTTTTGATTTCAACTCACACGCTCACGTGGAGCGTGACCCGCCACATATTTTCAAGCCGTAGGTGTTACACATTTCAACTCACACGCTCACGTGGAGCGTGACGGGGAGCGCAACGCAGCGAGCCGCAATAGGAGCGATTTCAACTCACACGCTCACGTGGAGCGTGACGTCACGCCGTCATACGTGGCGGTCACGTCTGCAATTTCAACTCACACGCTCACGTGGAGCGTGACTCAAGGCGGTGCCTGCTGTTTTTGCAATGAAGATATTTCAACTCACACGCTCACGTGGAGCGTGACGATCCCGATGAAAACACTCAGAGCGAATAAGGGAATTTCAACTCACACGCTCACGTGGAGCGTGACGCTCATGTTTATTAGGAACATCAGGAGAAGATGATTTCAACTCACACGCTCACGTGGAGCGTGACGATCCGGAAGTCTGATATATAGTAGGATAAAGAGATTTCAACTCACACGCTCACGTGGAGCGTGACTATAATCAGCATAAGCCGTTGTGTCAATGCCATTAATTTCAACTCACACGCTCACGTGGAGCGTGACTATGGATATTATTTATCATGAATCTCTCCAGCGTATTTCAACTCACACGCTCACGTGGAGCGTGACTTCGGTGCATACTTCAATAATTCCGCTATATTTCATTTCAACTCACACGCTCACGTGGAGCGTGACCTTACAGTGCCAAACGTCAAGGGTGATAGGCTCATTTCAACTCACACGCTCACGTGGAGCGTGACTGCAATTTCAAACGGCTCAGAACCATTATAAACAATTTCAACTCACACGCTCACGTGGAGCGTGACTCCCCTATCAATTATTTAACGATTATTCATGAATATTTCAACTCACACGCTCACGTGGAGCGTGACTGTTAAAGGTTTCAAGAAAAATAGCGGTGTTATCATTTCAACTCACACGCTCACGTGGAGCGTGACAGTCGACGTCGTAGAGAAACAGTGGACGTCGTTAATTTCAACTCACACGCTCACGTGGAGCGTGACATGTGGTCTATTATAATCGGCAGGAAGAATTTGAATTTCAACTCACACGCTCACGTGGAGCGTGACGGCAGCGTGCAATGCACGATGATAGTATTACACATTTCAACTCACACGCTCACGTGGAGCGTGACTTGTACTTCATGAGCCTATTGAAGCCAATAGTCATTTCAACTCACACGCTCACGTGGAGCGTGACCGCCTTATCAAGCGTTCTAACAGTGTTCACGGTCATTTCAACTCACACGCTCACGTGGAGCGTGACTTGAAGCAAGTCAGATACTCAACAGGATAATGAATTTCAACTCACACGCTCACGTGGAGCGTGACCTGTCTATATTCAGCTATCCGCTACGGACGGAAATTTCAACTCACACGCTCACGTGGAGCGTGACGTGTGAAGTGATCTATGACCGTCTTGTAACTCTATTTCAACTCACACGCTCACGTGGAGCGTGACGAGCATGGTCACGCAAAAAAAGGCGGTAAGGGCAATTTCAACTCACACGCTCACGTGGAGCGTGACTAAACCCTGAACCATATATGCGAATGCTGTTGGATTTCAACTCACACGCTCACGTGGAGCGTGACAGGGGGAGAAATATGAAATTTCCTCAACGTGGGAAATTTCAACTCACACGCTCACGTGGAGCGTGACGCCTTTGTTTGCCTTGACAAGTTTTGCCACCGAATTTCAACTCACACGCTCACGTGGAGCGTGACAGAACGCTATCAATCCGCCCACACTGGAGACGAATTTCAACTCACACGCTCACGTGGAGCGTGACCTCGTTCGATTGTAACCGAATTTTTCGGGGTGGTATTTCAACTCACACGCTCACGTGGAGCGTGACCTAAGACCAGCGGATTGAATAATTTTATCAAACAATTTCAACTCACACGCTCACGTGGAGCGTGACCAAACGCTTTTATCAGCTCGTCTGAAACGTGCCATTTCAACTCACACGCTCACGTGGAGCGTGACGATTTGGTGCGTGCCTGCATTCGCCCCAAAGTCATTTCAACTCACACGCTCACGTGGAGCGTGACGTCCTATCTCAGCGCTTCCCAGCAATGCCTTTGCAATTTCAACTCACACGCTCACGTGGAGCGTGACGTACGGCAAGCGTATGTGTGAGCTGCGACAACAGCATTTCAACTCACACGCTCACGTGGAGCGTGACTACTGCTCAGGGGTTATCTTCCCCCTGTCAGCAATTTCAACTCACACGCTCACGTGGAGCGTGACAATGTGCTATACTGTATAATAGCCCGATAGGGCATTTCAACTCACACGCTCACGTGGAGCGTGACCAACTATCCACTGGAATTTGACGACGAGCAGAAAATTTCAACTCACACGCTCACGTGGAGCGTGACACACAACATTGAAAAGCGAGGGTTTAGCATAAACATTTCAACTCACACGCTCACGTGGAGCGTGACGGGTAGCAGGCTGGCGATTCAGTTTGACATCGCAATTTCAACTCACACGCTCACGTGGAGCGTGACGCTAGACCCGAATAACGTCACGTTGGTCAAGCAAATTTCAACTCACACGCTCACGTGGAGCGTGACTATCCGCAAAGTTAGGCGGCAACAAGCTAGATGATTTCAACTCACACGCTCACGTGGAGCGTGACGTATATTCAATCTCAGCCAGATGTCAGAATTGACATTTCAACTCACACGCTCACGTGGAGCGTGACTACGATGATGCCGAAATTTACCATTATAAGGCAAATTTCAACTCACACGCTCACGTGGAGCGTGACGCGCTATGAGGTGTAAGGTTCTCGCTCACGCGAAAATTTCAACTCACACGCTCACGTGGAGCGTGACGACAGATTTTGTCAAAGGCAGAGATAATCAAAAAATTTCAACTCACACGCTCACGTGGAGCGTGACGGCACGGCATAGTGGGGTTTAGCAAAGAATGTCAATTTCAACTCACACGCTCACGTGGAGCGTGACTGTACCAAGACAACCGACAAGCAACTGACAAGCATTTCAACTCACACGCTCACGTGGAGCGTGACCTTTTTCAGAATTGCACTGCAATCATCAGCGTCAATTTCAACTCACACGCTCACGTGGAGCGTGACCTTGACGTTCTCTGCGATACCGCAAGAGTGTCAGATTTCAACTCACACGCTCACGTGGAGCGTGACCAGGTGAAACCGACGCAGAGGACGTTGATCCGAATTTCAACTCACACGCTCACGTGGAGCGTGACCAACAAAGCTGTTATGCACTACCTTAAAGAAAACATTTCAACTCACACGCTCACGTGGAGCGTGACATCAAATTTAAACCTGGAATGAAGTTTAAATACATTTCAACTCACACGCTCACGTGGAGCGTGACGCAAGAAACGTAGAACTGTCAAGATTGGTGGTCTGATTTCAACTCACACGCTCACGTGGAGCGTGACACGTTGCGGCTGTTATTCCGTCAACAACCATGCAATTTCAACTCACACGCTCACGTGGAGCGTGACGCGGAACGTCTTTTCACTTTCAAACACGCAATGCATTTCAACTCACACGCTCACGTGGAGCGTGACTCTGCGGTGATGTCCCTAATTTGTTTGTCAAGCATTTCAACTCACACGCTCACGTGGAGCGTGACTTGAGACAGAGTTCATAAGCCTCAGCGACCATAAGCATTTCAACTCACACGCTCACGTGGAGCGTGACTTAACAGATTTGGAGGAAAAAGAAAAATGACATTTATTTCAACTCACACGCTCACGTGGAGCGTGACTTGCAACTAGAAAGAGAGGAAAAATAATGGAAAATTTCAACTCACACGCTCACGTGGAGCGTGACTTCGTGACCTATCAATTAAAGTGGTAGGAAATGATTTCAACTCACACGCTCACGTGGAGCGTGACTTTTTAATGGAAAAGAATGGAACACGGAAAAAAATTTCAACTCACACGCTCACGTGGAGCGTGACTAGATATTATCATATAATTTCGGCAGACGTTGAATTTCAACTCACACGCTCACGTGGAGCGTGACTTCCTGCTCGTCATCTCCGTCAAGTGCGTTGAGATTTCAACTCACACGCTCACGTGGAGCGTGACTTGTCCGTCCGTCTGCCATTTGTGCGCGCTGCGGATTTCAACTCACACGCTCACGTGGAGCGTGACTGTGTTGTGTATATGGCGTTTCTGTGGCTTTCAATTTCAACTCACACGCTCACGTGGAGCGTGACGTGCAAGTCTGCTTTAAAAGGGAAGAGGTATGATAATTTCAACTCACACGCTCACGTGGAGCGTGACGACGCATTAAAGGTTCTTGAAGATAGCGAAATCAATTTCAACTCACACGCTCACGTGGAGCGTGACATTCGTATGGGATTTTTCGTTCCTCGACGAAGATATTTCAACTCACACGCTCACGTGGAGCGTGACGGAAATCGTGACAACTACAGACCAAGGTATTGTCATTTCAACTCACACGCTCACGTGGAGCGTGACAATGTGCGCAAGGTTGATGTCACACAACATCGCAATTTCAACTCACACGCTCACGTGGAGCGTGACCATACCGCAGAACGTAATCGAAAAAATGAAAGCTATTTCAACTCACACGCTCACGTGGAGCGTGACAGGCAGGCGGTCAAGGGCTATTTTACCAGAATAATTTCAACTCACACGCTCACGTGGAGCGTGACGGGTGTGTGGTGGGTAAACATACCATAATAAAAAATTTCAACTCACACGCTCACGTGGAGCGTGACTTCCCGAAATAATCGGTGCTATCATAGACGGATTCATTTCAACTCACACGCTCACGTGGAGCGTGACCGAGGGACACGCCAAAGTATGCTGAGATCTTCAAATTTCAACTCACACGCTCACGTGGAGCGTGACTGCTAGATAACATGGTATACTATAATCACAGGCATTTCAACTCACACGCTCACGTGGAGCGTGACTAATGCAGGTGAGATTGTCAGTGCAGGCACGGAAATTTCAACTCACACGCTCACGTGGAGCGTGACGGGCGAACCCCGAAGAAATCTTTGCAGAGTATTGCATTTCAACTCACACGCTCACGTGGAGCGTGACCTGACCGCTCTCACTCTGCCTGAGCCGTGCGATAAATTTCAACTCACACGCTCACGTGGAGCGTGACACTTGATGTTGTGTATATCTGGTGCTTGCTCAACGTGATGCGGACTTATTTTTTTATTTAATTGGTATCGGTTTGATTTTGTTCACTGTTCATTCACATATAGCATGGCATTTTCATGCGAACTTACTAGGGATTTGTGGATCACTTGGGGTACGCTGGTCAAAATATTAGGACGCCTTCGGGGTCATAGGTCTCTTTGGTGCCGTAGTGTTCTATTCTATGCTTCCAATTGTTTCCTAAGTAATATATCCGCAGACTATCATGCTTTGGGTCTATTATTTTCAGAAGTTTATCTTTCACTTTCAGAAAAGTGCCGTAGTCAACGTCTATTTCAAACACGCTGTTCTGCACTCGCTGACCATAATTTTGACACTCTTTGGCTACTTTTCTAAGCCTTGTTTTACCCTTATTATCTGTTGTTGATACATCATAGCTTACTAAGGTCATCATTTATATCACCTCTATTTCAGCAAATAGTTCGGGTACTCATCTAGCTCGCCACGAATATATTTTGCGAGAAGCGAGCTTTGCACATATGGGAGTAGCCCTTGCTGTATCTTTTCGCCCAGATATGGGTGGACTATGCTTGTGCGCTTACGCTCCTGCCATGCGGTGAGGACTTTTTTCTTGCCCTCTTTGGAGAGGTATACTGCGCCACTGACCTGAGTTTCAAAGTCCTCGGGCTTTATCATTTTCAAGTTTATCATGGTAAGCACAAGTCGCTCCACCACGCAACGAAATTCCTCTACAAGGTCGCAGGACAGGCTGCTTCTGCCTGAACGCAGGGCGTGGTAAAAGCCGAGGCAGCTATCAAGTCCTACGCTTTCAAGGGCTGATGTATATGATGAAATTGCGATAGTATACAGAAACGAGAGCATGGCGTTTACTCTGTCGATGGGTGGGCGTTTGGTGCGGTTGGCAAGGTAAAAATCTTCTTTTTGGTGGAGTATCAGTCGGTCAAATATATCAAAATATGCCTTTGCACAGCTTCCCTCTATACCCATGATGATATCTTTATCGGCAGTTTCATAGACGGTCTTTATGCCGTTTTCAAGATATTTTATACAATCTGTAAGCGCTCCGTCACTGTTTATATCCGGGTTATCGTGGAGCGAACGTCTGATAAGATAGCGTGTATTTGAAAGCTTTGCGGCGACAGTATTCCTGATAAGGTCGAGCTGAGGAATAGAAAAAAGCTCAAACTGCTCTTTTCGCAGATAGACGTTGCCCTTTGTTTTGCCCTGAACTCTTGCGAGAAATTTACCTTGAGGAGAAATAAAATTTACGGCTATGCCATACTCTGCGCACTTGCCCATAAGCGCAGGTGAACAGCCCGAATAGCTAAAAATATAGATATCCTCTATATTAGTAAAAGGCACACGGAACTTCTCGCTGTCCTCTGCCCTGCACACTATGTTTTCACCGTCAAGTGTGAGGTAGGCAGTTTCTTCGAGAATATAAAGTGAATTGAGCAGTTTACGCATTGTTTTCGCCTCCGTTCATGGAGAAAATCGTATTTTTCACGCTATATTTCTTCACTTTTGGAAAGCACATATCCGACAGTGAACAGCCTGAACATTTCTGACCTTTTACACGCTTTGGAATAATATCCGCTGCAAGTATCTCACGCATTTTTCCAAGATAGTCGCAAAGCATTTTATCATACTCTGCGCCCTGAGTATCAAAGGGCAATTCTGATCGTCTGCGCACATCTGCATAGTACAGAAAACATCGGCTATTGCAATGAAATACGTTATCCACGCAAAGCTTCTGCGCATAGACTTGTATAGCGTCGGTCTGATTGAACTCCCCTGCTTTGGGTCTGGTGGGTTTATACTCCACAATTTCCACACGGAATGTGCCGTCCAGGGTATCTATATAGTCGCCGCATTTGTCACGGACGAACTCGATACAATCTACAACTCCGAAAATATTGTACTTAGGGTCATCATTATACACTGACACGTCACTTCGGACGATCTTATGCTTATTTTCAAAGTTGCGCTCGCCGCTGTGGACGTTCTCATGGAGGAGGTTTGCTTTGACGACAAAGGCGTTTTCAGCCCAGTCGTCATTAACTTCTAAAAGAGCAAACCTGCGTGGACAATACATATAATGCTGTATGTCACGGATATTGATAGTTACATCTTCGCTCATCAGAGCTTTTCAATAAGGGTAACGCCCTCAGGCATATCCTTATCTATGGAGATATCATAGTCTGAGTAATGTCTTGGAGTTGTCACGCCGTCTTTGAGCTTAACTGACACCTTGTCAAAGAGGATATGTGCAGGGGCATTGCCCAGGGCGGAGTCATGCTTGAACACGATAAGCTTACGCATACAGAGCTTTCCTCTTGCGGCGCTTCTGTCATGCTCGAACATATTGATGATAGATGTCCAAAGAAGCTCAAGGTCGTCCTCACTAAAGCCTGTTATCTTCTGAGCGAGCATTGCGGAAACATAGCCCTCGCCACGATAAAGCGCATATGGGATTATGCTCTTTTTGCCCATTTCGGTATCTCCAGTTTTCTTTCTCTCTTCTGTTGTTTTCGCTTGCCTTGTGATAGAAATATTTTGTGCAAAAACAGGGTCGATACTTCTTGCAAAGTTGAGCTGGACAGGTCCTCTTACAATGCCGCATGGATCGTCGCCCGTACTCATTACTGCGCCGAACGTTCTTACGTCAAAGTAGTTCTGACAGATATAGTCACGAGCCTGACGCTGTATGTCAGCAGGAGTTTCCTTTCCGCTTCCCTTTAAACCTAGCTCTTTATAAGCTTCGGTGAACTTTGTATTGAGGGCTCTGTCTGCCTTGATGAGGATATTGTAGCCTGCTTCGCCCTCTTTGGTAAGCTCCACAAAGTTTCTTATCTTTCTTTTAAGGCACACGTCTGTAACGATGCCAAGGCTTGTTTCAGGGTCTGTTCTAGGCATATTGCCTGCGTCAGGGTCGCCGTTTGGGTTGCCGTTCTCAACGTCAAAAAGCATTACAAATTCATATCTGTTCTTGATTGCGTTTTCCATAATATTTCGTCCTTTCTTTATTCTTCTGATTTTGCTTCGGGTTTAACTTCAGAATTTTCTGCTGGCTTATCTTTTGACTTTTTTGTGTAAAGATCTCTGTACTGCTGTGCATAACCTACAATAAATCTGCCCTGATCGTCATTTGAAAGAGTCTGAGGGAACTCACCATTCAGATCATCTATTATCTCAAGGCACTTATCATTGTAGTAATTACGAAGTTTAGGATTCTCAAACTTTTTCAAATGATTTTGTGAAAGCGAATAGAGTTTAGGAAATACAGTTGCAGGTCTTGAACAAGCTGATGAGAAATAAGTATCTTTGATAGTTGTGTTAATTGTTGCCTTTGAAGAATCCTGCTGGATCTTTTCAAGCACTGCGAAAAGTCTTCCGCAGAGATAAGCCTGATTTTTGTTTTCAAGGTCTAATGACATTTTGATCTCCTCCTTATTTTGTTTACGGTTTATGCAGCCTTTTATCAAGCCTGCCCTTGTATCATTGAGTTTTATAAAATGGTTGTTCTCCTCGTCACTGTCGGTCTTGACCCTTGTTATTACTGTGGAAAGCAGTTCGTCAGGGTATCTTGTACCTTTGAGTATTGCTTCAAAAAGTGCGGCGGTGAGAGGTGACGGAACTTTTTCTTTAGACGATTTTGGTGAGATAAGCTCACGCTTGATACGCTCAATGCTTACTTGATGCTGACCCTCAGTAAATGAAATATCCTGCTGATGTTTGAGTACATTGTCAAATATCCTGCCGAACTTATCATGGAAGATGAACTTCTGGGATATTCTTGAACTGTTTGGGGTAAAGCCTGCAACGTAAAATTCTACGTTAGGGTCATATGGCATATCGGCTGTCCTGCCCTGTTTAAGCTGGGTCATGACAGTGTTTATGTTTCGGTCGGCTTCGGTCACAACGGTTTTATTTAATTCGTCCTCAAATCCGCTGAACATACCGGCAAACATATTGCATTCTTCTGCATCATTCTTCTTCATTGCGAAATAGACTATTGTCATATCGTCAAAAGTCTTGTAATGGCTTCTGTCAGCAAGCAGAGAATTAAACGCAGAGGTATACATTTTCATGGCTTTCTCGGAAACATTGCTGTTGTAGGACTGCTTCTTGCCATAGGATTCAAAGGCAGATTCTTTCATGCCAACAAGGACACAGCCTGAGGACATTCCACCTTTGATACCCTTTATCTTATCATGGATACGGGCTTGCGGGAGCTTCTCACCAAGAATGGAACAGGTGGATAGTTCGGTATCGTCACTGTCGCTGTCGGCGTTGAGCTGGGCGAGATAATCCTCATAGGCGGCTTTGAATTTGCTGTCATTGTGAAGTTTTATTTCAGGAGAGCCGTCAAGTCCAAACTCATAGTAGGAGCTTGAATACTCCTTGCCTAGGGCAAGAAGGTGTGGGTTTTGGGTCTCCTGCTCAGGTTCCCATGTACGTATAAAGTTAAGATAGGCTTTGCAAATAGGCGAGTCGATATTCTCAAAGAACTTCTCATTCCATTCGCAAAAGCATTTGTGTGATTTTGCCGCTTTGTTGGTAGCGTCTGTAGGGGTCAAAGTTCCTTTATCATAGTTCAGACCGAATATGTAGAGTGGTCTGTGTTCGATCGTGTTTTTGTCTATGCCCGGTTTCTGCGTTCTTACAGGAAGCTGTTCCATTACTGGATCATAGACTGTTTTTGTCTTTTTATTTTTCAGAGGGATAATTCGGGGTACTCTCAAATCGTTTATTGCGGCTATCTTGCCCTCGGGGGTAAGAAGAATTTCAAAGTGTATGGCTTGCTTACAATAGCCTGCAGGAGTTTTATTCTCCTGCAAAGCACTGTAATCGCACAAGGCTTTTATCAGCATTTAATCTCCTCCCTGTATTTTGCAACATCGATAACACCATCTATCATATGCGGACGGTAGAAAACTGCGTCGGCCTTGTCAGAAAACTTAGGGTCATTCCAATCATTATTGACAGGCTTGCCTCCGTCCTCAAACTTCATGCCGTAAAGCATAAAGTCAAGGTCTTTATCGCCCATATTTTGCGGTGCTATCTGTGTAAGATCAAAGTCGTCAACAAGTTCAATACTCTTTATTGCAAATTCACGGCAGCCAAGGCATGGCTGTCTGAAATGCTGGCCGTTTCTGAGACGTCTGAGCATTATGTTATAATGCTTCTCATCAGATTCGTCGGGGTGGTCTGATTTAAGATAGGTACGTTCAAAGCTGAACTCTATCCCGTATTTCACATTTTTCAGCACCATTGCCGCTCGCTGACTTCGTATCTCCGAGGTGTACATCTCCGCCGAGCCTCCACCTTTCATTTGCTGTTTCACTGATGATAACAGCAGCTTATCTTTGACCTCATTTCGTCGGATATTGGTAAACTCGATAGGGTTGAACACCACTATTTTGTTTATCTGATAGCGCACGGCAGGCTTCCAATATACTGATTTGATAAGTCCCTCCAGTGCGCTTGGGGTGGGTACGTCGTAACTTACCCTCTCAACTTTCATTTCAGGTCGCGAAAAGCAAGCGTAGTCACCTGTCACGATGATCTTAAAACCATAGCTCATTTTTACATCACTCCTTTTAAACTTATATTAGTATTAGGTACATTGTTTTTTTGCTCTACATATATGATACTCCATTATGAATAAAATGTCAATAGTTTTCATGTATAAAAAAAGTGTCGGATTTTCGGCATATTTCACAATTCTTTGTTCAGTGGTTTGTGGTATAAAAACGTTGACTTTTTAAACTTATGTTTGTATAATATATTTGTCTATGCCTTACGCATATGTGAGTTGAAAAATATTCGTATTCGGTACGATATGGAATGCAGCAAGTGGCAGACTGTCTTGGTGGCAGCCTGCCATTTGTTTTAGATGAAATAATCCTGCATTGCGGCTTCGGTGGTCAAACCTGTTTCATTATTATAATAGCTTTGATTTTCAAGAATGAATATGCCTGTGCCGTGATCGTTAAGCACACCCTGAGAATAGAGATCTTTGAAAACATTCATATAGACGGACACTGAATATTTCTGCAATGCTCTTCTTACTGACATATCACCATTACGCAAGGTTTCAACAAGTTCATGGCAAGTCTGGTCGTTAGGATCGTCGATAACGATAGAGATGGTGTCGGCGGAGATGTATTCAAACTGCATTGCGTAGCTTCGGAATGGTATGCTATATGGTGACATCAAGCCTTGGCGGTCGAATGAGTTGCTTTGTTCGTTATATTTCGCAATAGAGTTTTCAGCTATACGACTTTGGTTGAAGTCGAAAATGCCATCGTAATATTCTTTAATACAATCATAGGAAGTTATGTCTTGGTACTTTTCCAGCAAACCTTTAGTCTTGTTAATTCTCATGGCAAGGTCGCTTCCCTTGCGGTATGTTTCGTCAATGTCAAAAACGTACACATAGCCCTTGGCATCTTTACCCTCACGATTACATCTGCCCCCTGCCTGCAAAATACTGTCTAATCCTGAAAGCTGGCGGAAAACTGTGTTAAAGTCAAGGTCAACGCCTGCTTCTACAAGTGAAGTTGAAACTACTGTGATATGCTCGCCCTTTTTAAGCTTATTTCTTACTACTTCTATGACACGGCTTCTGTGGGCTGGGGTCATATTGGCGGAAAGGTGATATTTTTCACCTTGAACAAGGTTGTAAAGCTCTGCCGCTGTTTTCTTGGTATTCACAACGATCAGAGCATTTTTACACCGAGAGGCATTTTCTGCAATGGTTTCAAGAGTGGTTCTGCCCATGTCTTTATATTCGCATTTCTTGAAATACTTAAAATTAGTTCGGTCGGTAACAAGCTTATTATAGTTCACATCAGGCAGGAACTTATCAAAAAGCTTAGAATAATCGGGCATTGTGGCGGAGAGAAAAAGGGCTTCGCTGTTAAGATACTTTGTTATATAGCCCACAGCTTTAAGGCAGGGACGAAGAAGTTCTGTTGGAATAAGGTGTATTTCATCAAAAACTATTACGCTGTCACGGAGATTGTGGAGCTTTCGCAGTGCTGAGCCTTTATAATGGTATATGGATTGGAAAAATTGCACGCTTGTGGTGATTATAAGTGGTGCGTCCCAATTTTCGCAGGTCTTCTTGAGCTTCTCTGCGGTTTTCTTTTCTTCCTCTGTGCCGCCGTCACAGGAATAGTTTGAATGGTGCTGTAGGACAGGGAGAACGTCACGAAACATCTCCTCGAAATCTTTGGCTGTTTGTTCTATAATGCTTGTGTATGGGATAACGTATATGATATGCTTTTTGCCGCTTTCAACGGCTTTTTCAAGGGCTATTTTAAGACTGCAAAGGGTCTTGCCACTGCCTGTTGGCATATCAAGGACGGATATGTGGCTGCCTTTTGTACAATGGTCTATAGCTTGCTTTTGTATACTGCTTCGCGCCTGCTGTAATTTGGTTTCAGAACGCATATTTTTCATGCGCTCATTAAGAATAGAAAGTGCCTTTTTAAAATCACCGCTCATGCCACGTTCAACATTTTTATTGCAAAATATTTCGGTATCAAGAAAGTCTGCGTCTGTCAGGCAAGAGAACACGTACTTGGTGAAAAAGGCGTAACGCTCGATAAGCTCGGTGGGGTCTTTTGCAGAAAGCAGTTCATTGTACAGCGGCGTTCTTTCTTCCTGAGTTAGGGTGGCAAATTCTATTTCAGTGGCGTATGCGCTGTAGTCACTTTCGCCCGTGTATTCATTTTCTCTTTTTAAAGTGCCGCTGAAAGTCGGGCTGTCGGAGTTGTCCGCAACTGTGCCGCCGTCCATAAGTCCTGTGTGGTGTCCTGCGATGCAATACTCCATAAGGGGTGCGAAACAATCGTTTTTATCTGCAAACTTTTTATACTCTAGTGCTCCGCAGGCGGCGTGGCTGAATTTTACTTTGTCATCATCAAGCCGTTTCTGAAAGTTTAAAGCGTATTTGCCTATATCGTGATACAGGCTCGCTTTTTTCGCAAGGGGTTTCAAAAGATCTACTGAAAATTTTTCTGCTTTTTCACTTACTCCTGTGAGGTGGGCTTTTACAGTTTGCCTTTCACCGTCCTCACGGGTGTGTGCGTAATATTTCATGGTCATTCCTCCCTTTTCAGATATACAAATTTATCTATGTTTTTATTATATCATACAATTTAATACTTGTGGGGAAAATTTTCGTACACATAAACAAATATTTGTACAAATTGTTATATTTTTATTATAATACATTATAATATATAGGTCAACATAAAGCATTCGACATTTTGAAAATTTGGCTTGATTATTATTTAAAAATGTGTTAAAATTAAACTATAAGTAAATTTGTATTTTTTTAAGATGTTATGAGAGGAATTTATATGAAGTACAGACTTTTATGCAATAAGATCACAGTAGTGGCTCTTTCGGCGATGTTGTCGCTGAGTGCTGTATCATGCGGTAAGCTTGACGCGAGCAAGCTTGACGGAAACGCTTTGACAGTGACCGAAACCGAGAGCAAAGCGGAAGTCAAAAAAACTGATGACAGCTCCAGTAAAAACGATGTCAAGGTGAATGAAGAAGAAAAGGAACAGCCAAGCTACACCTGCTCGCTGGTTTGCGTGGGCGACAACCTTATACACGACAACATTTATAATGAGGCGCTAAAGCTTGGCGGTGGTGAAAAATATGATTTCACGCAGGCTTATGAACACGTTACAAAGTACATAGAAGGCACTGATGTGGCTATAATCAATCAGGAAACGCTTGTTACAGACAGCGTTGAACCACAAAGCTATCCTATGTTCGCATCACCAACGGCTGTGGGCGACAAAATAGTTGACATGGGCTTCAATGTGGTTTCTATGTCAAACAATCATGTTCTCGATCAGGGGGAATCGGGGCTTATAAGCTCTCTTGATTACTGGGACACTAAGGACGTTGTACACTACGGTGCTTACCGTTCACAGGAGGACGCTGACACTATCAAGACCATGGAAGTCAATGGAATAAAGTTCGCTTTTCTGGGATACATGGAGCACACCAACGGCAATTATCTCAGCGGTGATGGTGCTCAGGTTATATATCTTGATGAAGAGGACAAGATAAAGGCTCAGATAGAAGAGGCTGACAAAATGGCGGACGTTGTTGTGGTTTCATGTCATTACGGCACAGAGATACAGAACGAGCTTAACGAACAGCAGACGGAGATAACGCCTAAGCTTGTGGAGTGGGGTGCTGACCTGATAATAGGCACGCAGGCGCACACTATCAGCACTTGCGGATATCTTGACAAGCCTGAGGGCGGACAGGCGTTCGTTTACTATGGTTTGGGCAACTTTATTTCGACTATGTATGACACAAAATCGCTTGTGGGACTTATCGGCAAGCTCAATGTTGTTAAAGACCCTGACACCAATGAGGTGACATTCGAGAACGTTAAAGCGATACCGATAATATCGCACTTTGAGGGTGATTCATACTATGGCGATTGGTACAACTGCACTGTTTATCCTTATGCGGAATACACTGACGAGCTGTTTGCCAAGAATTATGTTGAGGGCTTCACTCGTGAGAGTGTGGAGCAATGCTTGTCTTACATACCTGATGAGTTTCTCAGTATTGAGTAGTCGGGGCAATATGTAGGGGATGGCGCCCTCGACGTCCCGTTTGCAAAGTTGATAAAGAATATGATGTTTCTGCGGACGACTTTTATGCCGTCCGCTTTTTTTTGGTATTGTGTAAAGGTTTACATACATCTTAATAAATTTATATAATGTAAACATCAATTCATGAAATGTTTACATTAAAATATGCTCAATCCATTAAAATACTTGCACATATCACTTTTTTACTATTGCAATTTAGGCAAATATGCTATAAAATATACATAAAGGGGAAGAAACGGACTTCCCGATAAAATTTTCATTTTTTTATATTCTGAAAACTATTTTAAATTTACAGGAGGGTTTATTACATGAAATTTGCTGACGGTTTCTGGCTCAACCAGAGAGGCTACGAAGTAAACTATGCAAATCAGGCTTTCGAGATCGAAGAGATCGAAAACGGATTCCTCGTTGTGGCAACACCTTTCGTTGTATACAACAGAGCTATGATGCTCGGAAGTGCTAACCTTGAGATCGCTTACACTTCAACTCAGGAGAACTGCGTAAAGGTAAGCATCACACATCACAAGGGTCATGTTGACAATGGTCCGCACTTTGTTCTCGAGGACAAGGGCTTCAAGCCACAGGTAACTGTTACAGACAAGGAAGCCGTACTTGTTACAGGCGACACAAAGCTCGTTGTTTCTAAGGAAAACTGGAGCTTCACATACTATTATAAGGATAAGAAGCTCACAAGCGGCGGTTGGAGATCAACAGGCGTTATTTTCGAGAGTGCTTACAAGCAGCAGGCAAGACTTCAGACACAGCTTGACGACACATTCTGGAGCTACCCTGCCGATCCTACAAGAACATACATCAGAGAGCAGTTTGACACTTCTGTTGGCGAATATTTCTACGGCTTCGGCGAAAAGTTCACAACATTCACAAAGAACGGTCAGAACGTTGAGATTTGGAACGCTGATGGAGGCACTTGCTCAGATCAGTCTTACAAGTCTATCCCATTCTATCTTTCTTCAAAGGGCTACGGCGTATTCGTAAACAGCACTGACAAGGTTTCATATGAGGTTTGCTCTGACACTGTTTCTAAGGTATCCATGACAGTTCCAGGAGAGAGCCTTGAATACTATGTATTCGGCGGTTCTAACCTCACTGACGTACTCAAGGGCTACACTGACCTTACAGGCAAGCCTTCACTGCCACCTGCATTCTCATTTGGTCTGTGGCTCACAACTTCATTCACAACAACATATGATGAGGAGACTATCACATCATTTATTGATGGCATGGCTGAGAGAGATATTCCTCTTCAGGTATTCCACTTTGACTGCTTCTGGATGAAGGGCTTTGAGTGGTGTAACTTTGAGTGGGACAAGTCACAGTTCCCTGACCCACCTGCAATGCTCAAGAGATTGCACGAGAACAAGGGCCTTAAGACTTGCGTATGGATCAACCCATATGTTGGTCAGCGTTCAAAGCTTTTTGATGAGGGTATGAAGAACGGCTACTTCATCAAGAAAACTGACGGCTCTGTATTCCAGTGTGATGAGTGGCAGCCTGGTATGGCTATTGTTGACTTCACTAATCCTGAGGCTTGCAAGTGGTATGCAGGATATCTGAGGAAGCTCTGCGAAATGGGTGTTGACACATTCAAGACAGACTTTGGTGAGAGAATACCTACAAGAGATGTTGTTTACTATGACGGCTCTGACCCTATCAAGATGCACAACTTCTACACATATCTTTATAATGAGTGCGTATTCAATGTACTGAAAGAATATTTTGGAGAGAACAAGGCTTGTCTGTTCGCACGTTCTGCTACAGCAGGCGGTCAGAAGTTCCCTGTTCACTGGGGCGGAGATTGCTCAGGCAACTACAACTCAATGGCTGAGGTTGTAAGAGGCTGTCTGTCACTTTGTATCTCAGGCTTCGGTTACACTTCACATGACATGGCAGGCTTTGAAGCTACTGCTACACCTGACATTTACAAGAGATGGGCTGCGTTCGGTATGTTCTCATCACATTCAAGACTGCATGGTAACCAGTCATACAGAGTGCCATGGCTTTTCGACGAGGAGTCCTGCGACGTTCTGCGCTTCTTCACAAAGCTCAAGGGCAAACTCATGCCTTATCTGTGGGCTCAGGCAATCAAGACACACGAGGTCGGCGTACCTGTAATGAGAGCAATGGTCATCGACTTTGCTGACGACCCAACTTGCCTGACGCTTGACAGACAGTATATGTTCGGCGACAACATTCTTGTTGCTCCTATCCTTAATGACGAGGGTATCGCTGAATACTATGTTCCAGAGGGCAAGTGGACAGATATTATCACCGGCAAGGTTCTTGAGGGCGGCAAGTGGTATAAGCACAAGTGCTCATACTTTGAGATACCTGCTCTTGCTAAGCCAAACAGCATTATTGCATACGGCAACTTTGAAAGACAGATCGAGTATGATTATCTTGAGGGTACAACATTCACTATCTACGAGCTTGAGGACGGCAAGAGTGCAGTTTGCCCTATTTATGACACTGAGGCAAACAAGGTATTCGAGCTGACAGCTACAAGACACGGCAACAAGATCGAGTGCGAATACACTGACACAAAAGCAAGCTTCAAGATCGCTGTGGCTAACACAGACAAGACTGTTGAAATTGCTCCTAACTTCAGCGGCAAGGTCATCATTGAACTCTAATGACTAAATAAAATCATCGCTCCGAGAGATCGGGGCGATTTTTTTTGCGTTCACACATAAAATCAGGGCAAATGAGGGTAAAAATTCTGTATATTTGCTCTTGAAGAAAATATGAGATCGGGGTATAATATAGATAGTACGATTTGAGGAGTAATTTTATGAAGTCAAGAATACGAAGTGCTATACCGAAAAAGATAATCGGCATAAATATCAGTTCGCAAAAGCGTGATATCATTGAAGATATTGCTAAAAGCGAAAATGCGGTGGCTGTTTTCTTTGACAATGAGATAATGGGACAGCAGGTTGGATATCTTTGCGGTTTCAAGGGCTTTGTCAGGTCTGAAAAAGAGGGCGAAGACATCATGGACGAATGCCTTATTTTTTCGGGCATTGACGGCAGGAGCCTTGACCCTATACTGAAAAAGCTTAGGGAAAAAGAAGCTACGGTGAAGTTAAAAGCCATTGTCACGGCACACAATCAAAGCTGGAACGTTGGCGAGCTTATAAAAGAGCTTAGGCGTGAACACATTTACATGAACGGAGGTGACAGAGATGAAAAGTAAATACAAGGCTATTATTTACATTATTCTGTCGGCTTTTTCGTTTGCATTCATGTTCGCATTTGTGCGGCTTTCGGGTGATCTGCCGACGGTTCAAAAGACCTTTTTCAGAAACTTTGTGGCGTTGTTTTTCGCTATCGGAGTTTTGAAAAAGAACCACATACACTTTCACATTGAGGGCAAGAAGAACAATGCGGTCATTTTTGTGAGGGCGCTTGCTGGCACGCTAGGAATGCTTGGAAACTTCTATGCCATAGATCATCTTGTGCTGTCTGACGCTTCCATGCTAAACAAAATGTCACCGTTTTTCGTTATCATTTTCTCTTTTATTTTCCTTAAAGAGCGGCTGACTTTCTTTCAGGGTTTCACTGTAATTTGTGCATTTATAGGAAGCTTGTTTATCATCAAGCCGAGTTTTCAGAATGTGGACTTCCTCCCTGCCCTTATCGGTTTTCTAGGAGGAATGGGAGCGGGACTTGCTTACGCTTGCGTAAGATACTTAGGACAGCATGGAGTAAATGGTGCGGTGATAGTTGCATACTTCTCGGGATTTTCCTGCTTGTTTACCCTGCCATTTCTAATATTAGATTTCCACCCTATGACGATTTTCCAAATACTTTGTTTATTGGGAGCTGGCGCAGGTGCGGCAGGCGGACAGTTTGCTATAACTGCGGCTTACACTCACGCTCCTGCAAGGGAGATATCGGTTTATGATTACTCGCAGTTGATTTTTACCACGATTTTGGGATATTTCCTTTTTGGAGATATTCCTGATGGCTGGAGCTTTCTTGGATATTTCATTATCATTGCAATGGCTGTGCTTGTTTTTCTTTACAACAATGTTTGGCACAATGACAGCGAGGTCAAGGGCTGACAAAAAGGTAAACAAAAAAGAGCGTTTTTACTTTCTCGGTAAAAACGCTCTTTATTATTTATATTGTGGTTTAAGCTCCGCCTGCGATAAATCTCTTGAGATCCTGTGGGTTTACGCACTTTTCAAGCGCAACGTCCATGGAGATCGTTCTCGAACGAACGAGCTTTGCAAGCTCCTGATCCATGGTCTGCATTCCTGTTGCTTTACCTGTCTGCATAGCTGAACCGATAAGATGCACCTTATCGTCACGGATCATAGCTTTGATAGAGTCTGTTGCGTTGAGTATCTCACAGCAAGCTACACGGCTTGTACCGTCGAATGTACGGCAAAGTGTCTGAGTACAGATACCTACAAGAACGGAAGCAAGCTGAGTTCTGATCTGATGCTGCTGGTGAGCAGGGAAAACGTCGATGATACGGTCGATAGTTGACGGTGCGGACGTTGTATGAAGTGTACTCATAACAAGATGTCCTGTTTCAGCGGCGGTAACAGCAGCTTCGATAGTCTCGAAGTCACGCATTTCTCCTACGAGGATAATGTCCGGGTCCTCACGGAGAGCAGCACGGAGAGCAAGTGAGAAGCTCGGTACGTCAGGTCCAATCTCTCTCTGGTTTACCATACATCTCTTATGAGCGTGCATATACTCGATAGGGTCCTCAATAGTGATGATATGAGCTGATTTATGGATATTTACATGGTCGATCATTGCGGCAAGAGTTGTTGACTTACCTGAACCGGTAGGACCGGTTACAAGCACAAGTCCACGAGGTCTCATTGAGAACTCTGCAAGGATAGGTGGCAGGTCAAGGTCGGTAAGGGTCGGGATATCGTTTCTCAAAAGACGGAGAGCGATGGCCGTGTTTCCTCTCTGACGATACACGTTTACACGGTGACGGAAACCTCTTGAAGATACATATGTAAAGTCGGTATCAATATGGTCTTTGATAGACTGACGCTGCTTATCTGTACACATATCCTCGCATATTTTGAGAATTTCGATCTCGGTCATATCAGGATATGAGGAAAGCTTTCTCAGGTTACCGCCCTGTCTAACT
Source organism: Ruminococcus sp. AM43-6 (assembly GCF_003461785.1). Lineage (NCBI taxonomy): Bacteria > Bacillati > Bacillota > Clostridia > Eubacteriales > Oscillospiraceae > Ruminococcus > Ruminococcus sp. AM43-6. The sequence continues at coordinate 294,386 of NZ_QTXU01000001.1, read as the reverse complement.
ATCGGCGGAATACCTACGGTGAAGTGCAGGTCGGAACAGCCAAGGGCTCTTGCTTCATCAAGAATTTTGTTAATGTCGATTGCCATTAGAATTTACCTCCATATATTTCTTTTTTATACAGCATATGTTACACGGATAAGTTCGTCCATTGAGGTCTTGCCTTGCTGAACAAGCTCTGAAACGTTGTCACGAAGCAGGTGACAGCCCTCTTTCTTTGCAAGCTCCTGAATTTCGTCAGCTTTTGCTCCCCTTGTGATAAGAGCCTGCATAGACGGTGTTGCGAGAAGGATCTCATGGATAGCGGTTCTTCCCTTATATCCTGTGTTATTGCACTTTGGACAGCCACATGGGTCGTACACCTGTACTGAATGGTCAAGACCCATAAGCTCATTTTCTTCCTCAGTTGACATTCTAGGCTTTTTGCACTCAGGGCAAAGCACCTTTGTAAGACGCTGAGCAACGATACCGATAAGTGAGGTTGCGACCATGTATGCCTCAACGCCCATATCCACAAGTCTTGTTACAGTAGAAGCGGCGTCATTGGTATGAAGTGTTGACAGAACAAGGTGTCCTGTAATAGCGGCACGGATAGCGATTTCAGCAGTTTCAGTATCACGCATTTCTCCGACCATTATGATGTCAGGGTCCTGACGGAGGATAGAACGAAGTGCTGCACCGAATGTCATGCCTGCCTTTTCGTTTATCTGGCACTGATTTACGCCATCGATCTTTTTCTCGACTGGGTCTTCGACGGTAATAACATTGTTATTAGGCTTTGAGATCTCACCAAGTGCGGCATAAAGTGTGGTAGATTTACCTGAACCTGTAGGGCCTGTTACAAGGACAACACCCTGTGGCACTTTAAGGCAAGACTCAAATCTCTTATAGTTATACTCGGTCATACCCAGGTCGGTTATTTTTCTAAGTGACATATCGCCCGTTGCGAGGATACGGAGAACGACTTTCTCACCGTATACCATTGGAAGGTTAGATACACGGAGGTCAAGAGTTGTGCCGTCAACGACCTGTGACATACGACCGTCCTGTGGGATACGCTTTTCGGCAATATTCATGCCGCTCAAGATCTTGAAACGGGTAACAAGCGAAGTATGAAGTGCAGCGGAAAGAGTCATAAGCTCGATAAGGTCGCCGTTTACACGGATACGGATAACGGTTTTATCCTTGAATGGCTCGATATGTATATCCGTTGCATCCTGACGCTGGGCGTTCTCAACGATAGCGGTAGCAAGTTTAACGATAGGAGCGTTCTCGATTCTCTCCTCGGAGATATCCTTGAGTTCTTCAAGGTTAAGCTCTTCCTCTTTTTGCTTTGTAGCTTCGTCAACAACGGAGTTAACCTGACCTTCTGAGTACATCTTACCGATAGCACGGTTGATAGATGACTTTGTGGCAAGGACAGGTGTTATGCTGCAGCCTGTGATAACACGGAGATCCTCGAAAATATAGAAGTTGATAGGGTCATTAGTTGCAACGGTCATACGCTTGCCTATTTTGCTGACTGCGATGACGTTATACTTTCTTGCAGTTGCCTCAGGTATCTTCTTGACTATATCAGGCATAAGCTCTGTATTATCAAGGTCGATATAAGACACATTCAGTCGCTCGGCGAGGACCTGACAGAACTGAACATCGGTAACGAGCTTCATGTCAATAATGACATCACCAAAAAGTCTTCCCTTTTGCTCCTTCTGTTTGGCAAGGACTTCCTGAAGCTGTTCTTCAGTTATAAGACCTTTCTGTACCAGATACTGACCGATAGGGCCGTTTCTCATATATATTACTCCAATCCTCCGCATTGATTTAGGGATCCGACGCTGCGGAAACGTCTGCTGCGGTGCAAAAACCGCAAAAAAATCATATTATCTATTGTAATCTTCATGAAAGTATGATAAAATTAATATATTAACTAATGAATCCAAAGGAGGATCACTGTGGATAATTTAACCTTATCATACATAATCATTTATGTATTTGTGTTCATCTTCGGAGCGTGCATAGGCAGTTTTCTTAACGTCTGCATATACCGATTGCCGAAAAATGAAAGTCTTATCAAGCGAAATTCTCACTGTATGACCTGCGGAGAGCCGATCAAACGGCGTGACCTTATACCGATAGTAAGCTGGTGCATACTTCGTGGAAAGTGTCGAAGCTGCGGTGCAAAGATATCGGCAAGATACACTATAGTTGAAACGCTGAACGCACTGCTCTACTTATGGGTATTCTACCATTTTAATGGAATTTTCAATCCGCTTCGTGCAGCACTTGTCTGTCTGTTATTCTCTGCTCTTATCGTTGTATTCTTCATGGACTGGGACACTCAGCTTATCAACACATATGTTGTGATATTCATAGGTTTGCTTGGTGTTGCGGAATACATCTTCTGCAAAGATCAGACGGGACTTACGCTTAAATCACACTTGATCGGATTTTTCATTGTGAGCGTGCCTTTGCTTATTATTTGTCTTATCACACACGAGAAAGCAATGGGCATGGGAGATGTATATCTCATGGCAGCCGCAGGGTTGTTTCTCGGAATGCAGGGTGCTTTGGTAGCTCTTCTTATCGGACTGATAACAGGCTCGATCGGCGGACTTATCCAGAAGCACCGCAGCGGTGATTCAGTATTTGCATTTGGTCCATATCTCTCCATAGGAATTGCTATTGCAGCCTTGTACTCAGAGCAGATCGGTTCATGGTACATGGACTTTACCGGTCTTAACGAGATGATGAACGAAGCAATGCTGATAATAAGATAATTGCAAATTCCGCAGTCTGATACTGCGGAATTTTTTTGCTCAAAAAATCCTCTTAATAGAAGTTTTCTGTTAAGGGGATTTTTTCAGCAATCAGACCCGTGGAGGGGTCTGATTGAGAAAAGAAATTACTGTACCTTAGATATTGTAATATCAGATGGGTTCAGAGAATACTTTGAAAGATCCTCAGTATACTTTGGATCGTTGTACTTCTTAAAATACAACGTAACTGTGACGGTTCCACCCGCTGGAATAAATACACAGTTTGATGGGTTATTCAAATCATTGTTCGTTGTAAATCCGCAAACCTTATCATTTGGAATTTTCAATCTCCAATCCGCCTGCATCTGATCAAATGCAAAACCAACATTAGCACTTAAAGACCAGATCTTTACAACATCAGAACCATTATTCTGTATTGTTATATCATAGTCTATCTCACCATCATTGATTTTTCTTGCGATACTGCTGATAACGTACAAATCATTTGTCGGTTTTGAAATGAAGGTTGCCTCAAAAACAGTATCTGATGTTATAACCTTAGTAGATATATCATCATTTGTTCCTTCTACGACCCAACCGCCAAATATCTTATTAGCGTCTGACGAAACAGGGGTAGCTCCTGGATAATTTGCATACTGTCCATCAGAAACATAAATAGTTGAAGCATTTATTAAAGAACCGTTTAATTTAAACTCAACCTTATGCTTGTTCTGTACAACTGGAACGAAAACAACTGAGCTATCTGTAATAGAAACATCAGTAAGACCCTTTGAGTTATCTGATTTGTATACCCACTTAACAAAATCCTGTTTTATAGTATCCATATCAGTTGGAATTCCCGGGTCATTTGCAAAGTCGCCATCATAGACTTTTGTTGTTGTAAATGTAGAACCGTTGATATTCTCAAACGTTACATTAAATTGGGCTTTCGGTGCAACAGGCGGATAAACACAGGAGAATACCATATCCTTATTTATTGTTACGCCTGTTGTAAAATCAGCAACGTTATTCTTGCTGTCTACCCAATAAGGCGTGCCATAACCTGTTCTTGATGGCATAGAAGGTGGAGTTTTATAAACTGTACCCGCCTTGACAGACTTAGTATCTATCTGTTTACCACGAAGCGTTGAATCAGGGTCGCTTGCAGAGTAGATAAACTTTACACTGTATGTTTTTGAACTTGAAACTGTTGTCTTATCGTAGAAAATATAAGTATATGTGTTTGAAGCGTCAAGGCTGTAATACTTTTCCTGCTGAGCTGTGCAACCTGCAGGAGCAGTAGTTGCCTGAGGATATGTGACATAAGCAGGATGTACAGAGAAATCTTTATAGTCATGAACTTTGTATGAATCGTCTTTTTTTATGTTAATATTTGTGAGATTTACTGCTGCGTCCTTTTTATACTTTGTTTTCGTAAAAGTATAGCTTCCGTTCTCATATGTTGGCTGATAGGCTGTAAGAGAAACGTCGAGAGTACGCATTTCCTCAATATTGCTGATACTTGCACCGATATCAAACTTATAATTGTCGTAAAAATCAACGCCTCTTGCAACAGCAGAATTATTAAAGTTTAAGCCCTCTGTATTTACATTACCTACATTGATGATACAGCCTTTTGCACCCATTCTCTTTGCAGCTGTATCCGTGTCGCTGCCTGAATAGTTTTTCAGACTATAGCCACGAAGATTATTATTGTCAATAACGATACAATTTGAATAGGTCACACCGCTTCCACCGATAGTACCAGAGGTTGAAACATCAGGCACACCAATATAATTTTTAAGCACAAGAACATTGGTCGAATATCTAAGCTCATCATCAAGATAGTCTATAAGACCTGAACCTATGATATTGCTTTCCATTGTTGCATCAGCGTCATGATAAACGTTATTTGCAGGTTTGATCATATTAAGGATAGCTCCGAGGATCACGCCGAAAATCGTTACCACAACGATAAGCTCAACAAGGGTAAAACCCTTGCGGTTTTTATTCATTTTCAAGATCCTCCCTCCTTATGGTGTTGGTTGTGCAGCGTCATATTCAGCCTGATTTTTGTAATCGGAACCACCCATATAATGGATAACTACATAACCTGTAGCTTTACCTGACGCATCTTTTTCAAGATAATGGTCAAAGGTCGCATCTGTGATCTTAAATGCAGCTGCATCGGCTGTTGGAGCGTTGCTGTAAAGATCAGATGACTGTGAGAAGCCGAAATAATCGCTTCCTGTTACGCCTGAAAGCACAACGCCAAACTGCTGATTTCCGCCGTCACCGATAGGGATAAGAAGTGAATTTCCTGATGAGTTATTATTTACATCAAAGAACTTTCCGCCTGTAAGCTCAGGAGTGAGAGCATAGAAATTCATATCTGTCCCTGAATTGTTATAAAATTTCACCCAATATACGCTTTTTTCAGGATTAGGTGTAATATTTACGTCCTTACCTTGAAGAAATTTGAGCTGATAGCCTGCATCCTCATCAATATTATTAAGCTTTGCTTTAAAACCATAGGCTGTAGTATTGAACTTTATGCCGCTTCCAAAGTCTGCCTCAAGGGCAAACTCATTTGTAGTTTTGCCGCTTGAAGAAAACTTATTTACCTTCAGCTCGTTCATATTGACGGTCTTGTTATCATTATACTGCTCGGCATTTACTGCCTGAGTATACATTTCATTGTTGCGGTAGTAGTTTTCAAGATTCTGTCTTTTTGCCGCTACAGCAACTGTAACAAGCATAGCTGACATACCTGACAAAAGTGCCATTGCTATGATGACCTCTACAAGAGTCATACCCTTTTTATTTTTGCTGTTCTTTTTCATGAGTATACTCCTTTCAATTAGTAGTGATCATATCTGTCAAGTTCGTATCCGTAAGCATAATCATCCTTGCCGCCCTTCGCATTCTGCATTACAGAAGTAGTTGAAGGCTTGGTGTATACATAGAACGCTGTATTGGCGTTACCAAAGCTGTTTGCGATAACTACGCCAACTGCACAGCACTGAACGGTCATTTTTCCGCCTGCTGAGTCTGTTACCACAAGTCCGCCAAGACCGCTTGTTGCGATATTAACGATAGCCTGTGGTGAATAGAATGAGCCCTGGAAGAAGCTTTGATCTGTAGCGTTAAGTGTTGTGTTCTCACCAAACAGGAAGATGATGCTGCTGTTTTTCGGTCTGTAAGAGCCTGCAACATCTACAGATGTAGGGTTGAGAACAAAGCCGCTCTGTGGTAAGCCAGGGTTACCCTTTGTATTATTGAGAACAGAAGAATCAAACATACGAACGTAAGTATCATAATCAAATACCTTAAGTCCCTTAAAGCTATAGTTACAAGCACTAGAGCCTGAATGCTGTGACTTGCCTGTTACTGAGTCGATACCATTAAGTGTAATAGCACTGCCTGAGTCTGAAACAAAATAGCAGTTGTATTTTCTGTCACCTGTAGTCGTATCAATTATAGTTGAACGATTTCTAACAACTATTACAGGTGACCATTCTGCTCCAAGATTAAGACCATTCTGAAGTCTTATAACGATATCACCCGAAGAATCAGAAACATCAACGAGGATCCTTGAACCATTGCCATAATCTTTGAACGAAAGATCTTTTGCCCATGTACAGCTTGATGTTATTCTCAATTTGTAGCGGCTTGTAACTGGAGTCTTAGCTCCTGTTCCTGTAAGGTCTATTAGCTCAGTAAGCGTGTAGTCAACATTATTCCAATAGCTTGGATCGCTTGCAAAGGTATTGAAAGTTTTAGTGTTTTTGCCATTATAGAAATCCTGATATTGATCAGAGATCGTTGTCACATTAGTATCATTGCTCATGAAGAAATCTTCCGGATAATATACATAGGCATCAGCAGATACAGGTATCTGTGGCTTTGCGTCACGACCTGCTTTGCTAAGAACAGCTCCTTCATGAATATTTGAAGCCTGGCAGACAATCTTATCTTTACCCGTGATAGTGCCGGTAACATAAACAGAGCCTGTTACCTTAAGTGACTTTGTGACATTAAGATCACCCTCGACATAGAGAGAGCCATTGATCGTCTGACCATTTGCACCAAATGTTGCATCGCCATTATAAGCACCTGCGCCCTTATAAACGTAGAAGTTACCATACTGTGTATAGTCATTTCCGCCAATGTTAGCTTCACAACAGAACAAATCGACATCAAAACCTGAAGAACCAACGTCCATATGGTTTGAAGTAGAGAGCTTCTGACCGATATTAACATAGTTATATCCGTCTGCTCTTGCCATTGTGGAGTTAATGTGGAATTCATTTGAAACATCAAGGTTTTCAGAAATTGTAACAGTTGAACCCTGCTTTTCATCTACAAGACTAGGCTTGAGCATGATAAGAGGCTGAGTTGAAACCTCCAAAGAACCATACATAAGATAAGAACCATAGATACTGGTATTGTTTGTAAATCTATAAATCTTACCAGTGGTATTATTGATACCAGCCATATCACCGATAACGTTAAGGTTATCGTAACCTGCGCCGCCGTTACCAACAAGCTCGATAGTATTTGTATACTCGGCAGGCTTTGGAACTGGGTGCGTGGAAATATGAGCTGCTACCTTCTCAGTTTTTCCCAGATAAGTAGTTTCACAGGTAACAACGATATTTGCAACACTTGTACCCTCCTGTGCTACAGTTATCTTTGTGGTACCGATATTATCGCTTTTACCGTCACCGCCGTTGTAACTTACAGTAGTAGTAGTACCCTTACCGCTGTTAGCGCTTGCAAGTTTTTTAAGGTTATCCATAACCTGTTTCTGCTGAGCCTTTGCAGTAGGGTCATTGGTAGGAGCAGTATCAGTTTGTATCTGATTAATAAAGCTTTCAAGAGTAGATGAAGCTGTCAGATAAGCCTGTTTACTCTTATAGTTATCATTTGTTTTTGTCCTGTTTACCGAAACAAAAGAAACAGTTGCAGTCAAAAGTATTGACAGCATGAGCATGACAGCAACCGCTGTGAAAAGCACGACTCCGGGTTTGTTTCTTTGTTTCCTCTTCGGAGTATTCTTCATATTAACCACCTTTCTTAGTTTTATTATCACTTATGCTATACTTTTTTTTCATTTTACACAGGTTGATTACTTATATAAAATTTTTAATCATTATATAGCACTAATTGGCAGGATAAGAAATATTCCTTATCCTACCAAATAGTTTTCTCTTAGCTGGCAGAAGGATCAGCAAGCTTCTTCAGAACGTACATATTCAGTGTCATAGAGCCTGAGATCTCGCTCTCATTGACATTCTCAATGTTAACATTCTCGATCACCATGCTCTTTTCATTGTTTGTCGTCAGGTTATCAGCAAAATTCTTGAAACCTGAAAGTGAGCTTTTGAACTGAATGTTAAGGCTATAGTAACCTATTGTCTGTCCAGCAGCTGCATTAGGATCTTCTGCAGCTGCATTTGCATCTGCATTAGCGTCTGCGGCTGATGAATCAGTTGTGCTTGCATTATTGTATTCATCTACCTTAGTGTCAAAATCAGTAGCTGTTGCTGTTGACTCATAAGCAAAAGGTGAAAGAACTGTGCTGCCGTATGATGAAATAGTCATATTGGAGTTTTTGATCTTTACATCATCAACATTAAAAAGCTCACGAACCTTATCAGTAGCCTTGTATGCTACCTGATAATCATAGAAGTTAGCTGCGACCTGTGACGTGCTTGTATAAAGTGTCTGAATCTCAGCGGCAAGGTTCTTATCCTTGTCTACCTGATCTTCAAGCTCGCTGAGCTGTACCTTTGCTGATTCCAGATCACTGCTTGCCTGACTGCACTCATCAATGGCAGGCTTAATAAAAAGCATAAAACCTGCAACAATTATAAGCAGTACGAATACTACTATCAAAATCATTTTATCACGATAATTCAACTTCATAATTATTCACCCTCGCCCTCTTCTTTAAGATAAAGTGTCAGCGAATCAAGCGTTACGCCTGAGCTGCCTTCTTCACCGATCGAATATCCGTTGTATCCTACATCTTCCTGGAAGAGTCCTGTACCTACAAGGGCATCGATTGCTGTTTTTACATCTGACTGATCATCAAGCTCAACCTTAGTAAGTGTTACTGTACCAGCTTCAAGGTTATATGTAAAGCCTTCATACTTGAAAGAACCAAGAGCTTCCTTGATATCGTCAAACATCTCACTTGACACGACCGGAAGTGTTTCAAGAGCTGCATTTGCTGATGTAACATAGTTTGAATAATCCTGCATGATCTTCATCTTATTGTGAAGTATCTGGTTCTGGGCGATCTTCTCATTGCAAACAGCTATCTTATCATTAGTCTTGTCTATATCTTTCTCGATAGAACTCTTCCTGAGATTAATAACAAGTGTTGCACCTGCGATAAGCACTGCAGCTGCCGCAGCGAAGATACCGCCTGTCATGAGCAGCGAACCCATTCCGCTGTTGCCGCCCTTACCTGTGGACTGATCGACTTCGAGGAGGTTGATCTTCTCTGTTGCCTTGTTTCTCTTATAGAGAGCACCGATAGCATTAGCGAATACTGTAAACTCGAAGTTCTCGAAACCTGTGATCTGAGCAGGCACACCGAGAACGGAAGCCTTTATATCAAGACCGTCAAGAGCGTCAACGAGTTTGATGTAGTCCTCGATAAAGCCATAGAGGATAACATTTTCAAGTCCTGAACCGCCTCTTGCCTTATTGAACTGCTCCATTCTGAAGATGTTCTCGTTAAGAGCTTCAGTGATATAATCGTCAGAATCATAATCATCTTCTGAGATAGGAACGTATCTGGCGAATGCCATCTGTCCATTCTCAAAAAGTGTAAGACCAAGGAAGTTCTTATCGATCTGGCAAACCAACAGTGGCATTTTCTCCATGTTGGACTTGTCAGCAAGAACGATTCTTGCGATAGAGTTACATCCGATGTTAACAGATCTGAGGTTCATGCCCATAATGTTATAAAGCTTTCTGTAGCTTTCAACTATCGTACTAGGGCAAGCTGTTGCAAGTACCTTCACTGCGCCAGGATTATCCTCGCCTGCTTCACCTACTACTGTATATGAGATAGAATACTCATCTGTGATACCCATTTCCTGGCTCATATGGTTCTGTACCATAAGCAGGAACTCATTACCCTTTGCCTTTGGAACTACAAGCTCCTTGAATACGATGTTGCTCGATGAAAAAGTAACGATAGCGTCCTTATCCATCATATCCTCAGCCTTGAGCTGAGTGAGCAGTAACTCAGACAGACCTGAAAGGTTGATGACCTCACCATTAAGGATCATATCCTCAGGAACGTCTACCTGCAAAGATCTCTCGATCCTTATCTTGTTAGAGGAGTTATCACCTTTAACAATGTTGATTTGTCTATCAGAAATATCAAATGATAGCATTTATTCCTTCACCTCTTAAATTATTTTTCAAAACAAATATCTTCCCTCTCCATTTTAAAGAAGAGGAGATATTTAAAATTAACGAACATAAAATGCAGACCCTTAGTTTTCCAGACCTGACAATGAACCGTAGAGCAGTGGGAAGATACCCGCAAGGCAAAGACCGATCGCAACACCCATGAATACGATGAGCAATGGTTCCATAAGTCCTACAAGTCTTGTAACGGCTGCGTCTGCTTCTTCCTCATAGTAGTCAGCAGTTTTCTCAAGGATCTCATCGAGAGCACCTGATTCCTCACCGACATAGATGATGGAAGTAAACATTCCTTCAAATATCTCTGTTTTTGCAAGTGACGCTGAAAGCGGTGCGCCCTGCTTAACTTCATCAACTACCTGAATGAACATCTTATCAACATAAGCGTTTCCAAGTATTCTTGACGAACGTTCAAGACACTCTACCATTGGGATACCGCTTGAATAAAGTGATGAAAGAGTTCTTGCGAAACGACCCTCATAGATCTTTACCATAAGCTTTCCGGCGGCAGGCATTTTTATCTTGATATAGTCAAATTTAAGTCTGACTGACGGTACTTTCAAGGCGTATATCCAACCGAATATCAAAACAACGACCACGATAAGAATGATATACCATTTTGCCTTGAAAAAGTCACTGAATGAGAAAAGAGCCTTAGAAAGTGCAGGCATCTGATCCTCTGACATAAGACCTGCAAATATAGGCATGATGAACGTAAACATACCGATTACCATGACGATACAAAGAACGCCAAGTATGATAGGATAAGTCATCGCACTCTTTACCTTATTGTTCAACTTGTTTGAGTTTGCATAATAATCGCTCAGACGCTGCATTGTCATATCAAGCGTACCTGAGGTCTCACCTGCGTCTACCATTGAAATGAAAAAGTCCGGAAAGCTTCCTCTTCTTGTATCGAGGGCCTCGGTAAAGCTCTGACCTTTCTGAACATCGTCATAAACGCTTCTCCAAACATCCTTTGCACCCTTATTCTCCTCTTCTTTATAGAGAATGTCGAGCGCTTTAACAATGGTAAGACCCGATGTCATCATTGCCGCAAGCTGACGGCAGCAGAAAGCAAGTTCCTTAGTATTGAACTTGTGCACAGATTGTTTGCCTGCACCGCCCAATGCTTCTGTATAACTTATACAGAAAAGACCTTGTTCGTGGATCTTGTCCAGTACTTCCTGTGCATCCTCAGCCTCATAGATACCCTTTATGGTTTTTCCCGAGGTATCCTTAGCAACATAGGAAAATTTCTTCATAATATGTAGATACACCTCCACTTATTTATACATTTTGTGCATTCATAACAAAAAACTTTAAAAATACACAAAACGCATTTTTATAATTATAACATTATTTTCATCTTTTCGCAAGTGATTGAGTGCTTTTTAAGCGTTAATTTATTTACAAAATAATCTTCACAAATTTATCGAATTTGTACAAATAGAATAATTAAACTAACATTTTAAATAATATTTAACATTCAAAGCGAGTTCATACAGATTTCTGATAGTAAATACTCTTATTTATGTTCAAATAATACAAACTTATACTTTATTATCCGTCTTGCCCGTACTAAAAGATTTCATACTTTTGAGAATGACAGGATGCTTATGAACATACACTTTATAGGCTATCAGATAGAAACAATAGGACGCTGCAAGAAGAAGTCCTATGCCGATTATCACGCTTACAAGGTAGTTCATGCCCACGCCTTCATTCAGCCATATACACGGATAATAAAGCACCTTATAGAAGATATCTCCCTTGCCCTCCTGACTGAATGAATCCCTGAATATTGCAGGAATAAAATACACTAGAAGCATAAGAAGATACACTATTGTAATATTGACCCAGCTCCAATTTTCATATGCGGCATGGCGTTTGCCGTCGTCATAAAAAAGTCTTAGGAAAAATATAAGCATGACCGCAAAGCCTATAAATGAGTCTACATTACTATTTGTCATAAAGCTCTTGAAAGCAGATGTGCTTGACGGAAAGACCGTAACCAGAGCCGGTATCAGCACAATGCCTGCAAAGGCTGAAAACAGTGTAAGAACGATCATTATCCCAATTCTCGACAAAATGTACTTTAAAAATTTTATTGGTTCCATAACTACCTCCGTTTTATTCTTTCGCTTTATAAAGTCTTTATGCTTTACATCTCATCTTACACGATAAAGTTTTCAGACTTTACATCTTTCAATTATCTGACATAGTTTTATCAAAGAGTTTATCCACAAGCTCTCTTAGATATATATTTTCTGTACGCTCAAGTTTAGGGTCTGCGTTTCTGATAAGCTGTGCGGCTTCCTGTGCTTTTCTTAGTATATCCATATCCTGTGACATATCCGCTATCTTCAATGCAGGTAGGCCATGCTGTCTGCTTCCGAAAAAGTCACCGGGACCTCTGAGTTTAAGATCTTCCTCAGATATCTTAAAGCCGTCGTTAGTCTTGCCCAAAATTTTAAGCCTTTTCACGCTTTCCTCATTCACGTTGTCTGTAATGAGGATACAACTTGATTTATATTTACCTCTTCCCACACGACCACGAAGTTGGTGAAGCTGAGAAAGACCAAATCTGTCAGCATTTTCTATTACCATTATTGCCGCATTAGGCACGTCAACTCCTACCTCCACAACTGTTGTGGAAACGAGCAGGTCTATTTTATGCTCCTTGAAGTCGTTCATGACCTGTTCTTTCTGAGCGCCGCTCATTCTGCCATGAAGAAGTCCCACAGTGTAATCTTTAAACGTATCCTGAGAAAGCTTTTTAGCATAGGTCTTAACGTCCTGCAAGTCCATATCACTTTCCTCTATCATTGGACAGACTATATAACCCTGTCTGCCCTCGTCAAGATATTTTTTCACATAGTTAAAAGCACGCTCGCGAAGTTTTCCTGTAACGGCATAAGTTTCAACAGGCTGTCTGCCCTTAGGAAGCTCTTTCAGTACAGAAATATCAAGGTCGCCGTATATCATAAGGGCAAGAGTTCTAGGGATAGGCGTGGCTGACATAACAAGCTTATGGGGATTTTCACCCTTTGAAGCAAGTGCCGCACGCTGTTCAACGCCAAAGCGGTGCTGCTCGTCTGTTATGACAAGGGCAAGCTTTTTGAACTTCGTTGTCTGCTGAACAAGAGCGTGTGTTCCCACTGCAACAGCGTATTCACCGTTTTCAAGCCCCTCTTTCACAAGCTTTTTCTGTTTTGCGGTCATAGAGCCTGTGAGCAGTGCCACCTTTACGCCAAGCGGTTCGAGAAAGCCTTTGAGTGTCTCGTAATGCTGTTCTGCAAGTATCTCAGTAGGCGCCATAAGTGCGGTCTGACAGCCATTTTTATACACAAAATATGCCGCTCCTGCCGCAACTGCGGTCTTACCCGAGCCAACGTCGCCCTGAACAAGTCTGTTCATAGGCTGTTCTTTCTGCATATCTCTGATACAATCCTCTATGGCGGTTTGCTGGCTGTTTGTAAGGATAAAAGGCAGAGCGTTATAAAAGCTGTCCATATCCTGCGTTTTCAGCACAAAGCCGCTTTTTTCACGGCTTCGGCTTTTCATAAGCTGCATACCGAGCTGCAAAACAAGAAGCTCGTCAAAGACAAGGCGATTTTTCGCAAGCTCACAGGTGTGCATATCTTTTGGAAAATGTATATTCTCCAAAGCATATTCAAGAGAACAGAAATTATACCTTTGCATTATGCTTTTTGGCAGAGGCTCATAGATATTCTTATTAAAAACATTCAGGGCGAGCCTTACTGTTTTTCTGAGCATTTGCTGACTAAGACCCTCTGTGAGGTGATAGACAGGCTGAACTTTATCTTCAGTATCGGCAGAAAGTATCACAGGAGAATTTATCTCTTTTCGCACAAGGTTTCCTGTTATCCTGCCGCAGAGGTAATACTCTTTATCAACTTCAAGCTGTTTATACATATACTCGCTGTTATAGATAACTATTACAAGGTCGGTGACGTCGTCGGTAAAAATGACTTTGTACACTGACAGACCCTTTCTGATACGGGCTTCAGGGAGCTTTTTAACTACTCTGCCCTTTACTATGCAAGGCTCGTTAGTTGGTGCGTCGGCTATGGGGACAGGCGAGGTATAGTCGATATAACTTCTCGGATAATGACAAAGCAGGTCATAGACTGTTTTCACGCCTAATTTCTCATAACATTCGGCACGCTTTTCCCCAACGCCTTTTAGATACTCTATTGGTTTCTCAAGATCTTTTAACAAACCCTCACCACCTATCAGTTTTTACTCTACTTAATACGATTATATCATACATCACATAAAAGGTCAATGACTTTTATTCAAATCATACATATTTACGCCATTTTTCCTGCACGTTTTGCATTTTTGCACAAAAAAAGAACAGATGAAAAAATCATCTGTCCTTGATAAAAACTATATGTTATTATATTTTCTCTCCAAACTCAGAATACTCGATAGAAGCTCTGATGAAATCTCTGAACAGAGGGTGCGCTCTGTTTGGTCTTGACTTGAACTCTGGGTGGAACTGAACACCAACGAACCATGGGTGTACATTCTTCGGAAGCTCTACTATTTCAACAAGCTTTTCGTCAGGTGAAAGGCCTGCAAGCATAAGACCCTTATCTTCAAGAAGCTTTCTGTATTCATTATTGAATTCCCAGCGGTGACGATGACGCTCACGGATAAGATTCTGTGGTGCTGAATAGATCTCAGCACATCTTGAATTGTCTGCAAGCTTGCATGGATAAAGGCCAAGTCGCATCGTGCCGCCCTTATCTGTGATATCCTTCTGTGAATCCATGATATCTATAACAGGATATGGAGTGTCACCAAACTCGGAAGAATTTGCCCCTTCCAGTCCTGCAACGTGTCTTGCGAACTCAACAACAGACATCTGCATACCGAGGCAGATACCGAACATTGGTATCTTATGTTCTCTTGCATATTTGATAGCTTCGATCATACCCTCGATTCCTCTGTCACCAAAGCCGCCCGGTACGATTATGCCGTCGCAGCCGTGGAGCATTTCAGCTACAGTGTTCTCATTGAGATTTTCAGACTGTATCCACTTGATATCAACTTCTGCGCTGTTCTCAAAACCGCCATGACGGAGAGCTTCTGCTACGGAAAGATAAGCGTCCTCAAGCTCAACATACTTGCCAACAAGACCGATAGTTACTTTCTTGTTGCAGCTATGAACTCTGCCTATCATTTCCTGCCACTCTTTAAGGTCTGGCTGTCTGCACTCAAGCTTAAGATGATGACAAACAACATCTGCAAGGCCCTCTTTTTCAAGCCAGAGAGGCACTTCATAAAGTGATGGTGCTGTAAGATTCTGTATAACGTCCTCTGCTCTTACGTTGCAGAAAAGACCTATCTTCTGCTTCATATCCTCAGGTATCTCCATTTCAGAACGAAGAACAAGGATATTAGGCTGGATACCGATAGAAAGCAATTCCTTTACGGAATGCTGTGTAGGCTTTGATTTAAGCTCCTTTGAGCCTGAGATATAAGGCAGCAGACACACATGGATAAACACGGAATTTTCTCTTCCAAGCTCGATAGAAGCCTGTCTGATAGCCTCGAGGAATGGTGTGGACTCGATATCGCCAACTGTTCCGCCGATCTCTGTGATAACTATATCTGTGTCAGTTGATTTGCCTACTCTGTAAAGACGATCCTTTATCTCGTTGGTGATATGAGGAACGACCTGAACTGTGCCGCCAAGATAATCTCCTCTTCTCTCCTTATTAAGAACTGTCCAGTATATCTTACCTGTGGTAACATTTGAATTGATAGAAAGATTTTCGTCGATAAATCTCTCATAGTGACCAAGATCAAGGTCAGTTTCCGCACCATCGTCAGTTACGAAAACCTCACCATGCTGATAAGGTGACATTGTGCCTGGATCGACATTTATATACGGGTCAAATTTCTGAATGGTAACGCTGTAGCCCCTTGCTTTTAACAATCTTCCCAGTGACGCAGCGGTTATGCCCTTTCCAAGACCTGATACTACACCGCCTGTTACAAAGACATATTTTGTAGGCATATCATTTTTCCTCCATATATCAAAAATAAAACACAAAAAAATCAGGTGAGATCATGTGGACACAACTCACCTTTTCGCTCTTACTAATATCATAACAAATTTTTATACAAAAGGCAAGTGTTTTTTCTATTTTTCTCTGAATTTTTTATAAATTATCAAATAGCTGCAATAATCTCTTGTAAAATTGTTGTAAATTAAAGCGGTTTTATTTGATTTTATAAAAATTGATGTAATTTTAAAGTCAAATTCGTACGAAATTTATGTTGTAATTTGAGGTAAAATAGTATATACTATTATTGTATTATGCTTAAACGAGCTATAGACTTCCGGCTTGCTGACTTTAATCGGAAACGAGGTTTATTTTATGGACAACGACAACAAGAACACCTCCAACACTCAGGGAGATAAGGATTTACAGTCGCTAATATCCAATGCAATAGAAAACAGAAAGATACTTGATGCTTCAAACTCAAACGGACCTACGGGGGTCATACCTATCCCCTCAAAGGAACAGCAGAAAGCTGACCCGATACATGAGTCTGATCCAAAGCAGGATAAGACGCCAAAAATGAAAAAAGGCTGGAGCAAGAAGAAAAAGACGGGTATTGCTCTTGGAATAATATTTGTAGTATTCATTATTATAATTGCCATTATCGTAGGTTTGTTTTTCCACTACACAGGAATGCTTGACAGAACTAAAGACACTAAGATAAATTCAGGCAAAGCGCCTATAAATTCCAGCGAGCTTACAAGTGAGGCGGATACATTTGACGCAAAGGAAAAAGAGGACGAGCTTAAGGCTCAGCTACAAAAGCAATCCTCCAAGATATCCAGCGAGGACGTAACGAACATTCTGCTCATTGGCGAGGATATCCGTGATACAGAAGAGGAGAGCCGTGGAAATACTGATGTTATGATGATAATTTCCATAAACACCAAAAACAAGACTATTACAATGACCTCCCTTATGCGTGATATGTACATTTACATGGCGCAGTTTGACGAGGGCAACAGGCTCAACAGCGCTTACTGGCACGGTGGATGTGAGTATCTTGAACAGTGTATTGAGGATTATTTCGGCATCCAGATAGACAGATACGCAAGAGTGAATTTCTACTCATTTATAGATATAGTTGAGACTGTAGGTGGTATCGATATGGAAGTGTCAAAGGCTGAAGCCGAGGGCATGAAGAAGCCGATGGCCGAACAGAACAAATACCTTAAAAATAAGAAAGGCACTGACTATATAAGCGACGACATATTTGCGGGCAAGAGTGATGAGGATAAGGTAAAGCTTCATCTTAACGGAAATCAGGCACTTGCGTTTGCAAGGCTTAGATATGTAGGAAATTCCGACTATGAGCGTACCGAACGTCAAAGACGTGTTATCTCAGAGATCATAACCGAATCCAAGAAGCTCAGTCTTGTTCAGCTTGACAAGCTTCTGAACAAAGTCCTTCCTGAGATAAACACAGACCTTACTGATGGTGAGATCGCAAATCTGCTCCTCAATGCTTTTGACTATATGAAATATGATATCCAGCAGCTTAGAATACCTGCTGACGGCTATTTCACAAACGAAGTCATCTACAGCATGGACGTGCTTAATCCTGACTTTGCCGCAAACTCTGCGTTCATTCAGTATATAGTTTACGGCAGTTGCAAGAACATTGACGAAGCTATCAAACAGTATCAGGAAGAAAATGCTTACAACTACAGCTATGACACTGGGTATTACGGCTACTAACTGAATAATTGATATCCGCTTTCCTTTGGGGAGGGCGGATATTTTTTTGCTTCGTGCAAAAAAATATAAAAAAAATGGTTGACAAATACCCGTAAGGGGTATATAATATATATGCAGCAAAAATACCCCGTAAGGGTATTTGATATAGTAAGGAGGCAAAAAAACATGGGCAACAGAGATGATAAAGAACTGTCATGCGGCTGCTGTGATACTTGCAGGCACAAGCACACTCCCCGTGATGATAAGGAAATAAAACAGCTAAAGAATAGGCTAAGAAGAGTTTCGGGACAAATAAGCGGCATTATCAAAATGCTTGACGATAACCGCTACTGCGGAGATATACTCATTCAGGTTGCAGCGGTTGAAAGTGCAATGCAAAGCTTCGGCTATCTTATTTTGCAGGAACATATGAAGACCTGTATGACAGAGGAGATACAAAGTGGCAACACTGAAGTTGTCGATGAAGTATTAGAGCTTATGAAAAAGCTTAAATAGAAAGGCAAATATCTATGAAAAAGTTAAAATTCAATGTAACTGGCATGAGTTGTGCGGCGTGTCAGGCTCATGTGGAAAAGGCTGTGAGTAAGGTAGAGGGCGTAACGGACGTAAACGTGAACTTGCTTGCAAACAAAATGACGGTGGATCTTGACGAGGGCGTAACTAACGCTCAGGCGGTCATAAATGCTGTTGAAAGTGCAGGATATGGAGCAAGCGAGATAGGCGACAAAGAAAACAAAACTGCATCACCTGTTGCGGCGGCTCAGGACGAAAGTAAAAAGATGAAGAAACGTCTGTGGTGGTCTGTGGGATTTTTGATACCGCTGTTCTATATTTGCATGGGACACATGGCGAACATACCTATACCTCCTATTTTTGCAGGGCACAAAAACATGATGATATACGCACTCACTCAGCTTTTGCTCACAGTGCCTATCATTGCAATAAACTTTCACTATTTTTCAAACGGCTTCAAAAATCTTATCCGCCGCTCTCCTAACATGGACAGCCTTATAGCTCTTGGTGCGGCGGCTTCATTCATATACAGTGTTTACGGCACTTACAGAATGGCTTACTTTATTGGCAGGGGCGACCTTGGCTCGGCACATGAGTATATGATGAATCTATATTACGAGTCATGCGGCATGATACTCACACTTATCACTGTGGGAAAATATCTTGAGGCTCGCTCAAAAAACAAGACGGCTGACGCTGTGAACAAGCTTGTGCGCCTTGCGCCTAAGACGGCAGTTGTTATCCGTGACAGCGAGGAGGTTGAAGTTCCTGCGGAAAACGTAATGGTGGGAGATGTATTCCTGCTCAAAGCTGGCTGGTCTGTGCCATGTGACGGAGTTCTTATTGATGGAAACTGCACTGTTGACCAATCTGCACTTACAGGCGAGAGCATACCTGTAGACAAGGCAGTGGGTGACAGAGTTATGAGTGCAAGCGTATCGGCTGGCGGTTTTGCTAAGGTAAGATGTGAGAAGCAAGCTAAAGACTCAACACTTTCACAGATAATCGCACTCGTTGAGGACGCTTCTGCTTCAAAAGCGCCTGTAGCAAGGCTTGCAGACAAGATAAGCGCTGTGTTCGTGCCTATAGTTATAACGATAGCTCTTATTTCACTGATAGTATGGCTGCTGCTTGGCTATAGCTTCGCATTTGCTCTTAACATGGCAATATCAGTGCTTGTTATATCCTGCCCATGCTCATTGGGACTTGCAACGCCCACTGCAATAATGGTAGGAACGGGTAAAGCGGCACAGTTCGGTATCCTAATAAAATCCGCTGAAAGCCTTGAAACTGCTCACAGCATTGACACTGTTGTTCTTGACAAAACAGGAACTTGCACAGAGGGCAAGCCTGAACTTATTTCAGCGCAAGCGTTTGGTGATTTTGATGTTTCAGAGCTTAAAAAGCTTTGTGGCTCGGCAGAAAGCGGTTCATCACACCCACTTGCAAAGGCTGTTACAGGCCACTGCAAGACAAATGGCATTGAACTCTCCCCTGCTGAAAGCTACACAGAAACAGCAGGCGGTGGTATATCGGCTGTAGTTGAGGGCAGAAATGTTCTTATCGGTAACAAGCGGCTTATGGATAACAGTGGAGTTGACATATCGATGGTTGAGGAGACGTCTCATGCTCACGCTGACAATGGTGAGATACCACTTTATGTAGCGATCGACAACAATCTTGCAGGCATTCTGTTCATTGCAGACAAGATAAAAGAGACAAGTGCAGAAGCTATAGAGGGCTTCAAAAAGGCAGGCATTGAAACTGTAATGCTCACAGGTGACAACGAGAAAACAGCTAGAGCAATACAGAAAAAGCTTGGCATTTCACAGGTAAGATCACAGCTTATGCCTGAGGACAAGGCTACGATAATCAAAGAATTGCAGGAGCAGGGCAAAAAGATAGCCATGATAGGCGACGGAATAAACGACGCACCTGCCCTTACAACGGCAGATGTTGGAATAGCTATTGGTGCAGGACAGGATATTGCTATCGAGTCGGCTGATATCGTGCTAATGAAAAGCGATCTGAATGATGCTGTTACGGCTGTCAAGCTCAGCAGGAGCGTTATGAAGAACATCAAGGAAAATCTTTTCTGGGCGCTTATTTACAACTCGCTTGGTATTCCGCTGGCGGCAGGAGTATTCTACGGCTTGCTTGGCTGGAAGCTCAATCCTATGTTCGGTGCAGCGGCAATGAGTTTAAGCTCAGTTTGCGTTGTGACCAATGCGTTAAGGCTCAATCTTTTTAAAAGTGGCAGAGAAAACAAAGCCGCAAAGGCTGAAATAAATACTAAAACGGAGGACGGAAAAATGAAAAAGGTAATGAAGATCGACGGCATGATGTGTTCACACTGCACAGGCACAGTAACGAAGGTGCTTAATGCGATAGACGGCGTTACAGCAGATGTTTCCCTTGAGGACAAGTGCGCTTACATCACACTTGACAAGGACGTGGCTGACGAGGTGCTTTCTAAGGCGGTGACGGACGCAGGGTATAAGGTAAAGGGGATAAAGTAACGCAGATATTTTATCTCACGCATAGTAATTGCGTATATGTAAAAACGGTGGAGAGTGTTTGTCATTCTCCACCGTTTTATTATTTACGCTATTCCGTTTTGTCATCGGTTTTCTCTGCCGTATCCTCCTGAATTATCGGCATTTCTACTATCGCCTTGAACATATCTCCGTCTATTTCGATATTGAAGATACCACCGCAGGCTTCCGTGAAGCTCTTTGATATGGATAATCCCAAACCGCTTCCGCCGTCTGTTCGTGACTTATCCCCTCGCACAAATCTTTCAAGTATCTCTTCTTCCGTGAAGTTTATCGGCGTTGCCGAAATGTTCTTCTCGGCAAATACTATTCTGTCCGCTTTTTTGTACACATCAAGGAATATCCTTGTGCCGTCCATAGAGTAATTCAGAGCGTTGTCAACAATGTTTTGGAACACTCTGTAAAGCTTGTCGCCGTCGCCCATTACCATTGCGCTGTCGGCATTTATGTTTATCTTTACTATCTTGCCACTGTCAGCTATCTTGTCCTCTGCATCTGCGATGCACTGATTTAACAGCATCACAAAATCAAGCTTTGTTAGGTTTACATCAACGCCGCTTGTGGCTTTTGCTATGCTGAAAACGTCAGACACAATGCCTTTGAGCTTCTGCGCCTTTTTATCAAGTATCTTCACATAGCTCGAAGCTTCATCGTCAAGATCCATTTTCTTAAGCAGGTCGATATAGCTGATAATGGAAGTCAGCGGTGTTTTCAGGTCGTGTGAAACGTTTGTCACAAGCTCTATTTTCAAACGCTCAGACTGTATCTGCTGCTCCACCGACTCTCTCACCTTATCCTGAACTGAGTTGAGTTTTTCAGATTCAGCATAAACCGGCGAAGTTTTTCTTATCTTGCCCTCATAAGGCTTTTCTTCTCCAAGGCTGTCTATCTGTTTGCTGAGCTTTGAAAGCTGTGAGAAGTCACGGAGCATTGATATACACAGAACAATTTCTACCGCCAACAAAATTAACATCGTCAATCCACTAGACATCACAACAAAAATTCCAACGAATATAAGTATGAACTTCCAAGTAAGCTTTATTCCAAGCGGAAGTCCATGAAAATAGTGATACAGTGATGTTTCCTTATACTTGCGCCATAGGAACTTACATAATCTGCAAATAAGGCTTTCTTTGAATATGCTTCTTGTCTTTATCTTGCCAACAAACTCCATAAGCGAGCCGAAGCCTGCAAAATATGCCAATGCAAACAACGCTACAGCAAGTATATTTCTGAAAACGGAATTAGCCAAAGCATTGTCAAAAATATTTTTTGTGATGCTCACATAATAATTCCAGCAGGCGCCAAATACAAAAGCAAATGTAATAGCCAGTACCATTAGGATAAGGTAAACTTCCGTAGGCACTTTTTTTAGAAAATTGCCTTGCTTCCAGCGTTCAACGCTCTCAGGCTCTGCATTATATGCACAGATCAGGAGCAGATAACACACAAGCATAAATTCAATAACGCCAAGAACGAATACCAGAAGCTTTGCACGGTACATATCGTTCAAAGCCTCGGTGTACTCCTTTTCCATTGCCGTAAGCTTTTCAGCTTTCGGTGCAAAGAAAACTGTTATGCCTGAATCATCATTGTCTGTCGCTTTGTAGTCAGGCAGATCATAGAGATTTTCACAGTTTTCCCATGCGTTTCCGTAATCGTCCACAAAGTAATATACGCCGTTGTCAATGTCCTCGTCATCAACTCTGTCGGAATATTTCATTCCATTTCTAAGGTCAAGACCCTTTCTTGCATTGTATGATGAGTCAACATTATAAAAAACTATCGGGTCATAATTGCAGTAATTGTAGAAATATCTGCCGTAGTTATCATAATAGCTTCCGCCCACAGGCACAAGGTTGTCGGCATAAAATTCTTCTGTCACAACGTCAAGATACTCAGCAGTATTGTAATAGTAGTCAACTATTTGCCCTGATGAAGTTCTGTCGCTCATTATCTCGTTGTCACGGCGAAGTATATAGTTCTTGTGCGATGATTTAAAAGCTTTTATCTTATCCGTTTCACTGTCATAATTTTCTATATCTTTTATATTTGACAGATATCTTGTTTCGCCATTTTGAGTAATTCCCACATAGTAATCAAACTGACTGTCAACAAGCCGTATACCGTCTTCTGTCTTTTTGTATTTATAGCGGTTGTAATCAAGATAATTCAGATAGTCATTGAGCAAGTGTCTAGACTGGGTGTAATTCCGATCCTCATCAACATATCTGAGATAAGCCGAAGCTGTAACGCACAGTTCCTCATACATTTCATTGGAAGCCAGCTTATAGCTTTCTGATTTAAGATAAGACTTACTGCTGCTGTCAGCATGGCTGTTAGCATACAACACAAAAGACAAGCAAAAGCCGCCTGCAATAACACAGGCAACGATAAATGCAATAATTCTCGTCTTTTTTGCTGAGAATATCTTAAACCATTCTGCCTTCTCAAATTTTCTCGATTTTATAGCCAATTCCCCACACCACCTTCAAGTATTTCGGCTCTCTAGGGTTTATCTCAATTTTCTCTCTGATGTGACGAATATGTACCATTACCGTGTTTTCAACGGCATAAGCGTCCTCGTTCCACACTTTAGAATAGATCTCCTCGGCAGAAAATATCCTGCCTGCGTTTTTCATAAGAAGCTCAAGAATTTTAAGCTCCGTGGCGGTGAGCTTGACAGGTTCTCCGTCAACCTTTAAGCTTTTTGCCTTAGTGTCAAGCTCCAGACCGCCTATTTCTATAATATCCGTTTTGTTTGCCGTGTCGATAGCGCCAAGCTGCATATATCTTCTCAGGTTGCTTCTTACCCTTGCCACAAGCTCCATAGGGTTATAAGGCTTTGTTATGTAATCGTCAGCACCCATTGAAAGCCCAAGCACCTTATCTGTATCCTCAGATTTTGCAGAAAGCACAAGTATAGGGATATTCTCCGTTGCCCTTATTTTCATCATTGTAGAAAGTCCGTCCAGCTTAGGCATCATGACGTCAATGAGTATAAGCTGTATGCTGTTCTCAGTGAGCTTCTCCAAAGCCTCAAGACCGTCATAGGCTTTTATTACCTTATAGCCCTCCATTTCAAGCAGCTTTGCGATAGCTCCCACTATATCTTTATCATCATCTACAACAAGGATTACAGGCTCCTTTATCTCCATATCGGCACGATCCTTTCTTTTACGTTTATTATTATAAGCCACATTCTTTAAAAACAGCTCAACATAATTCTTAATTAAATCTTAATGTACTCTATGATTATATCACATTTTTTCTGACATTACAACAAAAAGACGGGCGAAATAAATTCCGTCCGTCTTTATATGGCAAGTTATATTACTTATTCTTTTCCAAATATGCGTGATACTGCTCGTTGAGAGTTTTAAGTTCTGAATCAACAGTACCCTTATACTGCTCTTTGAGCTGTGTCCATGTATACTGTGAGCCGTTCTCGTCTGTCTTCATAACTGAAGTATACAGATAAGGAATAACAGCTTCCTTAGTATCATTTGTTGCAGCGTCATTATCTGACAGAGTTGTGGAGATACCATAACCAGGGTCAAATATCTTAGTGAACTTGTCTGTAACAAGGTCAACGTAAGCTACGTTATACATATCTTCTGTCCAGTTAGGATTGTTTACAAAGAACTTCTCCTTCTCGATATCCTTATATGTATCCTGAGTATAAACTATCTTTGCACACTCAAGCCAGCACTTCATAGCGTCATTCTTTGTCGAACCCTTTACCCACATATACGCATTCATGTCGATAGTTGTATAAAGCGTATCAGAGTTAGGATCCTTTGGCATTGGAACTACGCCCCAATTGTCGCCGTCCTTTGGTGAATGTGTACCGGTAGAAGCCCATGGACCCATTGCATAGAAGAGGATATTCTTCTTGAATGCGTCGCCTGCCTGTCCTACCCAATCAGGATAGTACATACCATTCTTTGCGATATCATAGAGCAGGTCAGACGCTCTTACAAAGTCAGCGTCGTTAAGATTTGAAACATACTCGTCCTTATCAGCGTCATATGTGATAAGAGTCTTACCTGTTGACTGGAAGATAAATGGTGCGAACCAACCGTTTACGCCGTATCTTTCCTCGTCAGCAGCAGCGCCCTCAACATATTCTGACATCATGTCATACCATGCGTTCCAATCCCACTCGCCGTTCTGATAAAGCTCGTATGGATCATCAAGACCAGCAGCGTCTATCATAGACTTATCATATGTGATAACAGAACCTGGCAGGAAGTTGATAGGTGCAACAAAGTGCTTGCCGTTGAGAGTGAACTGCTCTGCAACGTCCTTGACATCGCTCCACATAGCACTGTCGAAATCAACGATATCATCAACAGGCTGGAACATTTCCTTGATACAGTTTGCAGGGAATGTCATAGACTGCTCATACCAGAACATATCCGGTGGATCGTTAGACATAAGTCTTGCTGCGAGCTTATCATACTTGTTCATTGATGATGTCTGAGAATACTTGATCTTACCGCCCTTTTCCTCAAAAAGAGTAAGGTCGGTTCTCTTTTCCGGCTCTTTCTTAGTTGGGTTTATGTCAAAATAAGAAAGCCACTCCAACTCCTTTTCCGAACCATCAGGGATAGTAGCAATATCGTCGGTGCTTGCTACCTTTACCTTATCAACATAAGAGCTGCTTGAATCGCCGCCTGATGAGCTGCCGCATGAAGCTACGCTCACTGCTGACAAGAGAGCCATTGCACCGGCAATAACACGCTTGGAATTTTTCATTATATATAACCTCCGTAACAGATCGTTTTCATTAGAAAACGTTTCCTTGATTCTTACAAAGCTATTATATCACTGAATGTAATCGTTGTCAATAAAGTTACAATCACTGTTACATTCTTTTAAATACTTTTGGTGATTTCAACAAATAACCATTCATTTTTTTGGTGATTAAGCCT
Organism: Ruminococcus sp. AM43-6; assembly: GCF_003461785.1. NCBI lineage: Bacteria > Bacillati > Bacillota > Clostridia > Eubacteriales > Oscillospiraceae > Ruminococcus > Ruminococcus sp. AM43-6. Next base: position 268,371 of record NZ_QTXU01000001.1, on the reverse strand, counting down.
ACAGCATAAAAAAAGCGGAAACAACATTCAGCCGTTTCCGCTTCATATAAAATACGATATCTACGCTCTTACCAGCTTATTGATTCGTTTTGCTCTGGAATACTTCGCCACATAACGCCTTGTATCCTTACTGATAACACCGCTGAGAGCAAGCAACGCTATAAGGTTTGGCAGTGCCATAAGTCCATTGAAGATATCAGCGATCGTCCAAACGGCAGAAACCGTCATATATGGTCCGATAAATACAGCGAGGATATAGAGATATCTGTAGACCATGACCACCTTCATGTTGCTGTTAAAAAGATATTCCATACACCTTTCACCGTAATAGTTCCAGCCAAGGATAGTTGTGAAAGCAAAGAACACAAGACAGACCATAAGAATAAATGCAGGTATCATTGACGGCAGGAACGAGAAGCCGTTCTGGAAAGCGTGATTTGTGACCTCAACGCCCTCAAAAGGCTTGCCTGTTACTGGGTTGATAGCCTCGTAGCTTCCCATCATTACGATAGCAAGACCTGTCATAGTACATACAATGATAGTGTCGATAAATGTGCCACACATAGAAACAAGACCTTGTCTTACCGGCTCTTTTGTCTGAGCGGCTGCGGCTGCGATAGGTGCCGAACCAAGACCTGACTCATTTGAGAAAATTCCTCTGGCAACACCCTTTTGTATAGCAATGAACATTGTAGGAAGAGATCCGCCTGCGACAGCCTTGAAGCTGAATGCCTGTTCAAAAATAAGGGCAACAGCGTGAGGGAGCCTCTGAATGTTTATAACAATAAGTGAAAGACAAGCAACTATATAAACGACCGCCATAAAAGGCACAACTACCTGAGAAACACTTGAGATCCTCTTTATGCCTCCGATAATAACAAGTGCAGCAAAAATAGTTATCAAAAGTCCAGAGATTATAACAGCCCATGTATAGTCAGCGCCAAAAATATTCACTGTATGTTCCTTTTTAGGATCAAAAAAAGCCTGAACTGCCGATGAGATACCATTCACCTGAGAGAAAGTACCGATACCAAAAAGACCAACGCAAGCGCCAAAGAACGCAAATACCTTTGCAAGCCACTTCCACTTCTTACCCATGCCGTATTCTATGTAATAGAATGGTCCGCCGCAAACGTGTCCGTCAGCGTCCATACGTCGGTATTTGATAGCAAGAAAGCCCTCGGAAAATTTTGTTGCCATACCAAGGAGAGCAGCTATCCACATCCAGAGGAGCGCTCCAGGTCCGCCTGAAAGCACACCAATGGCTGTTGCAACACCGACGATATTTCCTGTACCTATGGTTGCGGAAAGTGCGGTGCATAGTGCTGCAAAGCTCGATATCTCGCCTTTGCCACCATTTTCGTTCTGAAACATAAATTTCAAAGCCTTTGGCAGGTGGAATATCTGAAGAAGCCTTAGCCTAAAGGTGAGGAATATTCCCACAGCCATAATGAGTACGATAAGCGGTATGCCCCAGACATAGCCATCTATCGTTTCAAGTATTTTTGTAAATTTCTCCATGCCCTAAAAAATCCTTTCTTACAGAAAATAGGCAGTTTCCACGGAAAAACTGCCTTATTTCTCCCCTATCTATTTTTACGAAAGTAATTAGTCGCCTGTGGACTCTCTTAAAATTATCCTGTGGTCAACAGTATAATAATGATTATCCTTAGTAGTCTTATTCATGTTTTCAATAAGCTTTGCCACAACAAGCTCGCCCATTTTTGAGCAAGGCTGTTCAACCGTTGAAAGTGTAGGGATTATCCACTCACACATGGATATATTGTCAAATCCCATTATGGCGACATCTTTGCCCACATCAATGCCCATATCTATTGCCTTGTGCATTGCAGAGATAGCAAGCAAGTCTGACACAGCGAAAATCGCCGTAGGCTTCTCAGCAAGTGCATTGAAATATTCAAACGCTCTGCCTCCGCAGTCATAGTCATAAGACTCTTTATAGATATATTCATTCTTTATCTCTATGCCATATTCTTTTAATGCTCTTATATAGCCGTTCTCTCTTGCAGTGGAGGAGATAGCCGCAGAGTTCGTTCCGATAAAGCCTATCCTTTTATGACCCTTTTTGATAAGAGCTGCGACAGCGTCAAACGCAGCCTGTTCATCGTCAACAGCGACAGTAAGCACATTTGCGCCCTCCACGCCCTCACAGCACAGAGCAACGTTATAATTCTCTGCGAGCTTATTAAGCGAAGCTGCGTCATACTGAGTGCCAAGAAGGATAACACCGTCAACAGTTCTGTTAAAAAGCATATTCATCTGCCTTGTTTCAGCGGTCGAGGTTGAATAGGAAACTGCTGTTATGATATCGTATCCGACTTTTCCTGCATATTCCTGCATACCCATGACTATCTTTGAATAAAGGGAATGTTCAGAGGTCGGCATAATTACAAGAATGACATTCGTTTCGCACTTTCTAAGATTTCTTCCCAGAAAATTCGGAGAATAGTTGAGCCTTGCAATAGTTTCATTGACTTTTTTTGTTGACTCATCTGATACGTTACAGCTTCCGTTGAGAACCCTTGACACTGTCGCCACTGAAACACCGGCTTCCTTGGCAACATCTTTTATTGTAATGCTCATAGATCTTATCCTTTCTGCGACAGCATACCGCTGAAATAGTCATACCATTATTAATTATAGCATATTTTGAACAATTCTCCAATATACATTCCTAACAAAATTGTAAACGTTTTTTAGGTTAATTTAATTAAGAAGCAGACTAAATGCTTGAAAAAGGAACAGTGATATGCTATAATATCTTAAACGAATGATTTTTGAAAGGAAAATACGCAATGCTCCACGGTTATTTTGATATACCCACATTTCACTATTTTGAAGAAAAAAACACCTGGTCTGGCAGCAATTACACCAATTTCAGCTACCGCATAGATCCTATCCTCGGCGATGAAAAAGAGCTTTATGTCAGAGTATGGTACGGCACAAAGTGCGTCACGGAGGTAACAGACTTTGTGGCAGAATATCACGAAGAATACTCTGAAAAGGGTCTTGAAAACGTTCTGGCAGACCTGACGAAAGAATTTGAGAAATTCAAACTCATCAGAAAAGAGCTTTAGCAACAAAAAGGCGAACACGGTTTCTCTGCATTAGCAGAAACGAACTGTGTTCGCTTTTATTTTTTGTTATCAATACCACTCGTTTTCCTGAGTATTATAAATGTCAGCAGAAGAGTCCGTCTGCATCGGCTGTGTCATAGCGTCAACCGCAGAAGAAGAATCCTTATTGTTCACAGGCTTCTCAGGTGAGATAAGCTGCTCAGACATAAGTCTTTTGCCACTTTCATCAACAAGACCAACATCAACAGCTGTCTGAACTATACCGTCAGCAATAGCTTGTCCATACTCGGTAAGGTGTTCGTCAAAAAGCTTATTGTCGACATCCTCGGTTATAAATCCAAGCTCCACAAGACAGCTTGGCATAACAGTGTCGGCATTTATGTAGTAGTTTACACCGGAATTGCCAACGTAGCCATACTGTACTCCTCTATTTTCAGATATACCTACCTTTTCAAGACCATCAAGTATATTCTGTGCAAGCTTTGTATCATATTCAGGCTCAGAATTGTTCACCCAAACCTCAACGCCCGAAATATCACCGTCATAGCTGTTTCGGTGAAGTGAAACATACATATCAGCCTTGGCGTTATTTGCCTTTGCACATCTTTCGTCAAGCTCAAGGAAAGAGTCATCATCTCTTATCATCACCACATTGACGCCGTATTTTTCAAGATATTTCCGCACCTCAAGTGCGACCTTTAAGTTATCGTCTTTTTCATATCTTTTTCCTGAGGCGTCAGTTGTGCCGCCGTCATAATCACCATGACCTGCGTCAACACACACTGTAAAGTCCATATTAGAATACTTCGCAGGCTCGTCTTTTTTATCCTCAGCAGAAGAAGCGTCCTCCTTCACAGCGACAGAAGATGTATTATTCAATACCTTGTTTGTTTTTTGCGTATCGTCTCCTTTGATCTTTGATACTACCAAGGCTGTCAGCTTTACCAGACCAGTCACAATGCCGATAAGTATTATCAAAGCAATAATAATTCTGTTCCAGTATATTTTTTTCTTTTTCACCCTTCTGACAGGCTTTCGTCCGTAGATCTGTTCAAACTCCTCATCTGAAAGTGTATTCATTAGATCAAAGCTCCTGTAAAAAATTTATCCATTCTAATTATACCACACGCTCAACGTTAATTCAAGACTGTTTGTTACCATGTTGTAAGAATTTCGTTACTTTTAACGATTTTGCATATCACAAGGCTATTAATATACGCTATCTGCACAATAAAAAAGGGCAAGCAAAGACTGACACACAGCCTTTGTTTACCCCATTAAGCTCTTATTTTATTCCACCAATGTTCTCTCGTCACAATATTCGCAAACAAGCGTCGTGCCGTCGCCTTTGAACCAATGTGGCAGATACTTTTCGTGGTGAGTGATACAGTTAGGATTTGAACAATCAATGTGCTTATGCACTCTGCCCTTCATAAGCGGCTGCGAAGCACCATCGCCGTTTATAACTGTAAGTATGAGTGCCATTCTGATATACATACCGTATTTTGCCTGCTTGAAATACATTGCTCTCGGGTCGTCGTCCACCTCGATAGCTATCTCGTCCACTCTTGGCAGAGGGTGAAGCACGATAAGGTCAGGCTTTCCCATTGAAAGCTTTCTTGTATCGAGTATGTAATTTCCGCTCTGAGCCAGATACTCCTCCTCAGAAGCAAAACGTTCTTTCTGTATTCTTGTCATATAAAGCACGTCAAGCTCACCGATAACCTCTTCAAGGTCGGTGACTTCTTTGTACTCCATACCTGCTGCCTCAAGGATATCCTTTACATACACAGGCAAAGCAAGCTCAGAAGTTGAAACTAATATGAACTTATTGTTTGGAAAACATACCATTGCTTTAATAAGGGAATGGACTGTTCTGCCGTTTTTAAGGTCACCGCAGAAGCCTATGGTCAGGTTATCAAGTCTGCCCTTTTCTTCTCTAAGTGTAAGCAGGTCTGTAAGTGTCTGTGTTGGGTGGAGGTGTCCACCGTCGCCTGCGTTGATAACAGGGCAATCAGCAGTGAGTGCCGCAGCCTTTACCGATCCAGCGGTAGGGTGACGCATTACCATGATATCGGCATAGCCGGAAACTATCTTTGTGGTATCCTTGATATTCTCTCCCTTTGCAACGGAAGAAGTGGCAGGATTGTCAAAGCCTATTATCGTTCCCCCAAGACGGAGCATAGCGGTCTGGAAAGACATCTGCGTTCTTGTTGACGGCTCATAGAAAAGAGTACCCATTATCTTGCCCTTGCAAGCCTCGCTGTAGTCGGCAGGATCCTGAACTATCTTATGACCGAGGTCAAGAAGTTTCAGCCACCAAGATACGGGATAGTCATTAAGATCAATAAGATCAAGTCTGTTTTTTTGCTCACTCACATCAAACACCCTCTCAAATATTCAGACATACATTATGCCGCACATTCCTTGTACGGCATTTTCTTTATTATATCACACCTGCTCCATTTTTTCAAGTACATAACCCATATTATTTGAGCAGGTCAAAATTTGTTTCATCTGCAAACTGGTCGCAGTCATACATAAATAATATCTGGTCATATGCACCCGTATCTGCCACGTCAGAAAGGGTCTTGCCCTCCTCTTTGAGCTTGTCAGGGTCTACCAAGGTTATCTCGCTGTAGTGTGGGGTAAGAAACGGCACAAGGGTATTGGCATAGCTTCCTTTGATGATAAGAAGCTTTGGTGCGTCCTCTGCAGTTGTCTTGACCGTTGCCTTAGTAAAGTTGTCACCTTGCAGGAAGATAGCCGTTTTATCTGCTGTTTTCAGTGCAGATCTAAAATAAACAGATTTTGAGGTAAGCACCTGATCTCCTCTGTAAAGCTCCACAGAATCCACAGTGGTCTTATACTTTGAACGGAAGATGTTCACTCTGTCTGCGCCTATGCTGTTATAGCAAAGTTCACTGTAAAGTCCCCCATAATAAGAATTTGAGGTATATTCTTGATCGTAATTGGACAGAACGACCGGCTCAAAGCCCAGCTCTTTTATGCCGTCTGCATAGGCAAAATACGCCCCGAAGGAAGTCCACTTTCTATCTGTACGATAGTAAACGTAATTATTTCTTGCAGAATACATAGGAAAAAACGTATCTATGGTGTCTATCCTGCTGTCTAAGTCATAATAGATATTATCTATCATTTCACGCTGGTCTGTGTTTGAAGTATAAGCAGGCAGCTTAGCAGAATAGATACCTGCGGCAGTCGGAGCTAACATAACATATACAGGTGTATCTGTGTTTTCTGAAAAATCATTTATCTGCGAGATATTTTTATCAAGCCTGTCCTTATCAAAATCTGTGATCTCTACAAGACGATCTTTAAGGATATAGATATTATCAAAATTTTTCTTACCAGTCATCACAAACATGGTCGTTCTGAGCGACTTCCAATTTGAGCTTAGAGGAAAATTACTGCTAACATAGGTCTGAACGTTATGTCTTATATCTGAACTGTCTGCCTTTTCACTTTCAGATCCATGTCTGCCCATCACGAGAGTATATGCCGCAAACATTATGACTATTACAAAAAATGCGCTTACTGCGATATAATCAGCAGCCTTTTTCATTAATGTTCACTCCTCCCATTTTATCTCACAAACAAATTCATAGACGAATTACCTCCGCCCACAAGAAACGCTGTACTGATAAGCAGAAATCCTATAGTGAGCATTGGCTCGATTATGTAAACTATATTAGTATTGAGCTGCATTATCCTGCGTTTGAGATATCTGCCGATACCTGTTGCAAAAAAGCCGCAGATTAGATACATCACAACTCTTGTTTTTATCACATACGATGCAAGAACATCTCCTGCAAAGCTTCCCCCGCCGAGCATTGCGGCAACATATCCGCAGGCTGAAGGAAGGCTGTCTATCGCAAGAAACGGCAGACCTATAAGAAACAGAACATTCATCACCGCACATCTTACCCCTGTCGGCACAGCCGCAAGAATATTTTTCAGGAGATATTCTATTCCAAGCATAACACAAATAAACGCTGCCCACAGCATTGTGTGTCTGCCGTAGCCATACCAAACCGAGCCTGCAAGCACAGACAGTATCAATGCCCAAAGGCAAACGCTGTCTTTATTTCTACATATAGGTCTGTAGAAATAATCTCTCACCCAACTATAAAAGGTGCAGGCAAATCTTTTTATAAGCTCATTAAAGCCTGCTGACATAAACGGCAGATCAAAGTTATCAGGAAGTTCAAAGCCGAGCATTGAACCAATACCCTGTGCAATATGCGAATAAGCTCTAAGCTCATAGTAGAACGCAAAGGAGAAAGCTATTATCCCAAGCCATGCACAAGCGGCGGAGAGCGAATCTGTACTTACTCCCCTTATGTGCTGCCACATCTCGTACATAGGATCCGACAGAAAAAGCTTCTCCGCAAAGCCTATAAGCATAAGCTTTATGCCCTCTGCAAGCTTTCCGGAGGTTATGACAGGTTTTCTAAGCTGTTCGCTCATATCCGAAAATCTGAGTATCGGTCCACAGCTAAAGCATGGGAAAAAGCATATATATTGAGATACCAAAAGAAAATTCTTCTCAGGCTCTATTTCTTTCCTATAGATATCCATGCAGTAGGAGATGCCATGGAGAGTGAAAACGCCCGCTCCCCACACAGGGAAAAGCTTTAGCATTGCGCCTTTGCCTGTGAATATAGACGTCACGTCATAGCTGCTGTGACCGCTTCTTATGAATACAAGAAGCACTGCCATATTTACTACCACCGATAATATGAGCCATAGCCTTTTAAGTCCTTTTTTGTCTGCAAAGCGGTGGATAAGCCTGCCGCAAAAGTATGATACGACAGCACTAACCGCCATTGGTATTATCCCCCATGTGGACACCCACAGACACAGCACAACTGTTCCAAGCAGGAACACGGCTTTTCTGAAACGCACCCCTGACAAAGCGTATACTCCCATAAAAACAGGAAGAAAGAAATATAAAAATTCAAGACTAATCAACGCTATTCTCCTTGTCTTTATTGTTTTCTGAGGTCAATTCCTCTATGAGTGCTTGCAAGCTTTCTTTATCGAGCATTGTGTTCACCACTTCAAGCAGTGCGTTTGCAGTGAGCTTTTTGGGCAGCGACAATTTTTCGCACACAAGCTGTCTGAGCCTGCTGCTATCGGGTCTGCCGCTTAGACCTAACTCGTAAAAGTCAAGCTTGGTCATGAGTTCTCTGTCTGCGACCTTTTCGCCTATAATGCCTGCTTTTTCAAAGGCTTCCCTGATAATATCCGCAGGAACGCCCTCGACCCCTAACAAGCCCTCTTTTGACGGCTCTGTCTTGCGCTTTTCTTTGCCGAATATCTCAGGAACATACACGTTCACGATATCGCCTTTGGGGACGATACCCTTTATATGCCCTCTTATGCGAAAGCCTGCTGTGTCAGAATCGGTAAGAATTGCTATTCCGCCATGCTGAGCATAGTATCTTATAAGCGCTGCCTTGTCAGGGTCTTTATAGATACGAAAGCCGTTAGTGACGATTATAACGCCGTCAACTATGGACGAAAGCTTTATCTTATCATATTTTCCCTCAACGATTATCGCCCTTGATATTTTAAGTTTCTCCATTTACTAACACCTTAACGCCATTGACCTTGCAAGCCCCTGCTCGAGAGTGAGCATATCTCCGTCTTTTCCCCGTGACCTTGTTTTGAGCATAAGGTCGGTTTCAGAAAGTATCTCAAGCGTTTTTCTTATACGCTCCGCAGAGATATTTCCGCACTCGGAATAGGCGTTTTTTACTGCAAACTCTCTGTTTTTCGCATAGGAAAAATCTTTAGCCACGTCTGCAACGCTCCTGCCAGAGGAACGTGCAAGCTTAGCCCTGTAGATATCCGCAAGGGAAAAGCCGATTATTCCTATGATAGCATACGGCTCATAATTCTGCACATCGAGTTCACGCAAACGTGTGAAGACCATTGCCGCATTGCCTCTGAGGATATTTATTGCAAGAGAATATCCGTCCGACTCGATACGTCTGATACAAAGCAAGTCGATATCCTCTCTTGTTACCTCCCTGCCCTCTGCATAAGCCGAAAGCTTTTCAAGCTCCTTGCTGATAAATGCAGTGTCGCACAAGCAGAGGTTTGCAAGATACTCTGCATTGCTTTTTGTTATGGTACAGCCGCTTTTTGCAAGATAGGTGGATATAGACTTTCCAAGGTCGGAAGCCCTTTTGTATTCAAAGTTGCAGACAGTGCCGTGCTTTTCGCAGAAATCTGCAAAGCGCTTGTTTTTGTCTGTAAGATACTTTTTGTTCTTGAAAAGGTCAACTCCTGTGGCATAGATTATCACTGTGGTGGTTTCGCCAAGAGAGCCTAGGATCTTTTTCAGGTCGTCCAGATCGTCCTTAGTCACTGCGTCTATATTAAGGTCGTTTATAGTCACCACCACACGTTCAGCCATAAAAGGCAGGGCATCGCAAGCGTCTGTAAGCATTGGAAAATCAAGATTTTTGCCGTCAAGCTTATGAAAGTTCATGACCTGGGCGTCAGCAGGGCAAAGCTTGTTCACAAGCCTTTTTGTAAAGCTTTCAAGTGCCGCTGTATCATGTCCGTAAAAATAATAAAGGCTGTCGATATCATTCTCTCTTATCGTTTTACCAAGAGCCGAAGCCGTAAGCAAAGCCATAGTCCGTCCTCCTTATCTGCGAATTTTTCATATCTATCATCAATGGGTATTCTTCATCTGTTGTGTCAAGGTTTCTGCCGTTTATGGTGACAGAACCTTTTTCTATAGTGACCACACTGCCCTCGGTGGTAATTTTATAGCCGTCCTCCAGTGCTTCTATCTTAACACCGTTCCAATCAAGCTGTGCGCCTGTCATGAACGGCAGTTCGCTGTCATTATCAGGCTCACCATTTATATAAAATCTGTCAGGTCGTATAGTCATCTGCTCGTTATATTTCGTTATAGTGTAATACTGTTCGCTTTCTATAAATGCGCCTTTTAGCTCTTTTATGCCGTAAAGCTCCAAAAAGCTTTCCAAACCGCTGTTGAGCTTACCATTACTGCCGATATCGAAAACCATACCTTTTGTTTTATCATACAGCACAGCCTGCACAGCATTTCCTTTTGGCATTACAACTATCTTTACCGAGCCTCCAAAAGCAAGAGAAAAATTATACACCGCTGTCCAACATACAAGCATTAGAGCAGTGCAAAAAGCCCCAAGCTTTACTGACTTTCTCAGAAACATGACCGCCACAGGCACAAGGCAGGTGACTAGCATTACAAGACCAAGTGGTCTTACTCCACGAGGAAGATAGGCAAAGCTGAATTTTGAAAACAGCCCAGCTAGAAACAGAACGACTTTCAGAAGATACTTTACCACCGTCAGCACAGGATAGGCTATTATTGACGCACCGCCTGTTACCGCAGTTATTACCGTCAGACCCAGAGCAAGGGTACAGACAGGCACCAGCAGGATATTTGATAGTGGTGCAACAAGAGATATCTCACTGAAAAACATTAGCTGAACAGGCATTGTACAAAGAAGTATCGTCACCGCTGTGACTATTTCACGCTCAATGTTGCCAAGAATATCCCTGCGCTTTACCATTGTCACCGCTTTCGGGCATACAACGCTTATAACAAACGCTGCTGTGAATGACAACAGAAACGAGCTGTCCGCCGCCGCATAGGGCGAAAGAGTGAGTATAACAACAGCGCAAAGGCAGAGAGTATTTGCTGGGTCTGGTCTGCGATAAAGGAGCGGTGCGGCAGTGACCAAGGTCAGCATAACAGCCGCCCTCACAACGGATACTGAAAATCCTGCAAAAACCGCAAACGCCCACACTGCAACAGTTTGGACGGCAAATATCACACGCTTATCCTTGCTTAGTTTCTGCATGAGCCAGCCTATCATGGCACTTATTATGACCACATGAGTTCCCGACACGGAAAATATATGACCTATGCCACTGCGATAGACCGTGAGCTTCGTTTGCTTTGAAAGCTCAGTTTTATCGCCACAAAGCATTGCAGCAGCAAAACCGCCCTCATCTCCGCCTATGATATCGTTTATCAACATGAACATCTTGTCACGATAGTGCATTATACTGCGTAAAATGGTGTTTCCACCGCCTGTGACTTCTATGCTTTCAGCGGTCGAGCCTTGGAGAAAAATGCCCTTAGGTCGGTTATACTGCTCCGACCTAAAATTGATGCTGTCTTTTATCCTGCTGACCTTTACTGTCGCCACGATATTGTCATAGTAATCATAGTCAAGGTCATCTGCATAAAATGTCAGCCTGCCTTTTACTCCCCCAACAGTACCATTGACACTTAGTCGACAGGTGTCAGAGCCTATATAGCTTATGTCGGTTATCTCGCCTTTAACTGTGACGGTCTTTCCGTCTAAAGCTGTCAGTTTATCATAGAAAATGTGAGTATAAGCGGTATTGACTCCCACCGCTATCAGGAACGAAACAAAGCAGAGAGCTATATGCTTTCGGTATCTCTTAAAAAGCGCAAAGGCTGTAATGGCTACACACGCTGACGCAAGTGCAAAAACTGCGTTGTTCCTGCCCCAGCCAATGGTACAGAGAAAAAGTCCTGCAAAATACGAAAAGCCGATATAACAGCTTTTTCTCACCATTGCCGCCGTCCCCCTTAAAACTAAGGGCGGATAAGAAATTTACCCGCCCGTTTTATTTCTTTAACCGGCTGGCCAAGCAAGTGGTCTGCCTGCAAGAAGATGAAAATGAATGTGGAAAACACTCTGTCCTGCCTGCTCGCCGCAGTTGGAAACAACTCTGAAACCGTCCTTAAGGTCGAGTTCTTTGGCAAGCTTTGCGATAACTTCATAGATATGTGCGATAACTGCACTGTTCTCAGGGGTTATCTCGTCAAGCTTTGAAATATGCTGCTTAGGGATAACAAGATAATGAATCGGAGCTGTAGGAGCAATGTCCTCAAAAACGTATGTCAGCTCGTCCTCGTATATTTTCTTTGAGGGTATTTCCCCGGAAATAATTTTACAAAAAAGACAATCTTCCATTTATCTCTCCGCCTTTCAAAAAGGGGTAGGCTGCACAGCATTTTGCACAGCCTTTGCCCATATTATTTTACAAATTCGCCAACTATTTCGTTTACCTTGTCAAGTGCCTCGTCGATCTTGAATCTGTCGCCGATACCAGCCATAGCAGAGTCAGGACGTCCGCCGCCCTTGCCGCCTGTGAGTGCTGCTACCTTGCCTGCTATCTTGCCTGCGTGTGCGCCCTTTGCAACTGCATTCTTGCCGCAAACTACAACAAGATTTGCCTTTTCACCGTCAACGCCTGCAACAACTGCAACTGCGTCAGCTTCTCTTGCTTTAAGCTCGTCACCCATTTTTCTGAGCATATCAGGTCTTGTGTTGGTGAGCATTGCAGTGACTACCTTAACACCGTTGACCTCATACGGATTATCGAACAGCGACTTTGTTTTGAGATTTGTTATCTCTGCCTGCAAAGCGTCTCTTTCCTTTTCAAGATCCTTGACTTCCTGCATGATAGTGTGGCATCTCTTTACGATGTCCAGTGGATTTGCAAGCTTAAGGCTTTCAGCCGCCTGCTGGATAGTTGCGGCTCTTTCCTCAACAAGCTCCAGAACGCCTCTGCCTGTTACGGCTTCGATACGTCTTACGCCTGAAGCTACAGAGCTTTCGGAGATTATCTTGAACAGACCTATTCTTGAAGTATTGTCAAGATGTGTACCGCCACAGAACTCGATAGAAGCTGTTTCGTCACCGTCACCCATTGTTACAACTCTTACAGTTTCACCGTATTTCTCACCGAACAGAGCCATAGCGCCAAGCTTCTGAGCTTCTGCGATAGGCATTTCTTCCATTTTTATATCAAGAGCTTCAAGAATATACTTGTTTACAAGTGCTTCGACCTTGAGCTTCTCCTCTGCTGTCATTGCGTTGAAGTGAGAGAAGTCAAATCTAAGTCTGTGAGCGTCAACGAGCTGACCTGCCTGATGAACGTGTTCACCGAGAACTTTTCTCAGTGCAGCCTGAAGCAGATGTGCACAGCTATGGTTTCTCATAACAGCATAACGTGTCTTTCTGTCAACAGTGAAGTGAGCCTTCTGACCTACAGCTATCTCGCCCTCTTCAACAACTGCCTTATGAGCGAACTTGCCTGCAACGACCTTCTGTGTGTCAACGACTCTGCACTTACCGCTTTCTGTAACGATAGTACCGATATCGCCCACCTGTCCGCCGCTCTCTGCATAGAATGGTGTCTGTGAAGATACGATATATACTTCATCGCCAGCCTTTGCGTTTTCGATAAGCTCATCATCGGTTGTGATGAATGATATCTCGCTGTCGCCCTCGAGCTTGTCATAGCCGATGAACTCTGTGTGGAAATCCTTGTCTATCTTATGGAATACAGTTTCATCAGCACCCATATACTTTGTTGCAGCATGAGCGTTCTTGGCTGTTTCTCTCTGCTTTGCATAGCACTCAGCAAAGCCCTCTTCATCACAGGTCATGCCCTTTTCTTCAAGGATCTCTCTTGTAAGGTCGATAGGGAAACCGTATGTGTCGGAAAGCTTGAAGCAGCTCTCACCGTCAAGCTCCGTCTTGCCGTCTTTCTGCATCTGTGCGATAAGATCGTCAAGTATCTTCATACCTCTGTCGATAGTGGCATTGAAGTTCTGCTCCTCAGTTGTGAGCACCTTTACGATATAGTCATACTTTTCTTCAAGCTCGTTATACTCACACTTGTTGCAGTCAACAACAGTTTTTACAAGGTCTTTGAGGAAAAGTCCGTTTATGCCGAGAAGCTTTCCGTGACGAACTGCTCTTCTGAGCAAACGTCTCATAACGTATCCTCTGCCCTCATTTGACGGCAAAATTCCGTCTGACGCCATGAATGTTACAGAACGGATATGGTCTGTGATAACTCTGATAGAAACGTCCTTTTTGTACTCCTTGCCGTACTCACAGCCTGCTATCTTACAAACATGATCTCTGATAGCCTTTACTGTATCAACGTCAAAGATAGAGTCAACGTCCTGCATGATAGAAGCAAGTCTTTCAAGACCCATACCTGTGTCGATATTTTTCTGCTTAAGCGGAGTATAAGTGCCGTCCTCATGTCTTTCAAACTGTGTGAACACAAGGTTCCAGAACTCCATGTATCTGTCGCAGTCGCAGCCGACCTTGCAATCAGGCTTGCCACAGCCATACTTTTCTCCTCTGTCGAAATAGATCTCTGAACATGGACCGCAAGGGCCGTCTGTTCCAGCCTCCCAGAAGTTGTCTTCCTTGCCCATTCTTACGATATGATCCATTGGAACGCCGGCGTCCTCATGCCATATCTTTTCAGCCTCGTCATCGTCCTCATAAACAGAGATATAAAGTCTGTCCTTAGGCAGTTTGAGTACCTGTGTAACATACTCCCAAGCCCATGCAATGGCTTCCTTCTTGAAGTAATCGCCGAATGAGAAGTTACCAAGCATTTCAAAATATGTGCCATGTCTTGCCGTCTTACCAACGTTTTCGATATCGCCAGTTCTGATACACTTCTGACAAGTTGTCATTCTTGTTCTCGGAGGTGTTTCCTGACCTGTGAAGTAAGGCTTCAGAGGTGCCATACCTGCAACGATAAGCAGCAGGCTGTTATCGTTCTGAGGTACGAGAGGATAGCTCTTGTGTCTTAAGCAGCCCTTGCTCTCAAAAAATTTCAGATAAGATTCACGCAGTTCATTAAGTCCTGTCCATTCCATAAATTCAGATCCTTCCAAATGAAATTATTCGCAAAATAAAAAAACGGCTCGTCCCTAAACATGGGACGAAACCGACAGTTCCGTGTTACCACCCAAATTGCCGAACTCATCGCCCGACCACTCGAAGCCCTTTAACGCAGAGCATACGTTGCTGTTTTCAGCACCGCTCAGGTTAGCCACCGAACTTGCCGCAAAGGCTTTCACCCACCGCCTTTTCTCTTTACCGACACTGTTTCGGATAATTCCGTCACCGCATTTTGCATATATTGATATTATAAAGCATAACCCGACGATTGTCAAGCACTTTTTTATTAATAAAATATCCATTGCTAAAAGCAGAGGGAAATGCTATAATGTTCAGGGTGATTTATATGTATGTTTGTCCGATATGCAAAAAACGGCTCAGAAAGCTTGACAACGTATGGCACTGTCAGAACGGTCACAGCTTTGATATTGCGAGAAAAGGATATGTAAATCTGCTTACCACAAAGGGCAGAAACCCTAAGAACGCAGGGGATAATGCGGAAATGGTAAAGGCGAGAACGGATTTCCTTGACCGTGACTATTATCTGCCGCTTGCGAAGAAAACGGCTGAGGTAATGGGCGGTCTGCTTGAAAATGTGAAACAGCCTTATATTATCGACAGTGGCTGCGGTGAGGGTTTTTACACTGTGAACTATGCCAAGGCACTGCCAAAGGCGAAGTTTTACGGCATTGACATATCAAAGGCGGCAGTTGCCCACTGCATGACGAGGATACATTGCGAAAATATCACAAATTGCGAATTTGCAGTGGCATCGTCATTTCAGCTTCCGTTTATAGACAAATTTGCAGACCTTATCGTATGCACATTTGCACCTGTTTCAAACGACGAATACGCAAGGGTGCTGAAAGACGGCGGAAAGCTTGTGGTAGTTTCTCCGTCCCCAAGACATCTGTTTGAGCTTAAAGAAGTGCTTTATGAGAAGCCTTACGAAAACAAGCCCAATGTATATGGACTTAATAAATTTGACGAGTCAGAGGAGATGATTTTTGAATACCCTGTGGTGCTTGAAAGTCATGAGGATATTTTCAATCTTTTTACAATGACTCCGTATTACTACAAAACATCTGCCGAAGCGGTGGAGAAGCTTAAAAAGGTGAACAGACTTGAGCTTACCTGTGGCTTTTCTATCAGGACATTTACGAAAAAGAGAGGTTTTTGATACATGAATAAAGATATTTTCTGCAAAGGATATACTTGGGGATTTTTCTCCAAGAGAGGTGATTTTCAAACGGAAGCGGCAGAAAAGTCAATGGAAAGGCTTGCTTCAAACGGCTTGAACTGGATATGTATCCCTGTAAACGCATTGCAGGAGAGCTTTGCAAGCACAAGAGTTTTCAGTGATTATGAGAGAACACAATCTGACGAGGATATTGCCTTTGCTATAAAAAAAGCAAAGTCACTGGGACTTAAAGTCTGCCTTAAACCTATGGTGGACTGCCTTGACCATTCATGGCGTGCAAGGATAGACTTTCCGCCTGAGAACCCTGAATATTGGGACAAGTGGTTCAAGTCATACACAGCTTTTATGCTCCACTATGCAAAGCTTGCAGAAAAGCTCGGCTGTGAAATGCTCTGCACAGGCTGTGAAATGGCAGGAATGGACAAGCAGTCCGACAGATGCAGAAAGCTTATCGCACAGGTGAGAGAGATCTACAGCGGTATCGTTATGCACAACATCAATCACGGCGACGAACAGCGTTTCGATTGGCTCAGCGACGTGGATATCATTGGCATCTCAGGCTACTACCCTGTTACAGACGGTGTGAACAGAAGCAAGAAACATATGCTCAGTCGCTGGAACGAAGTTGTCGGCTCTCTTGAAAAGGCTCACAAGCATTTCAACAAGCCTATAATGTTCGCTGAAATAGGCGTGCGAAACGAGGAGGGCTGCACACAGTACCCTTGGGATTTCCATGACAGACTCGACAAACCACTTGACGAGCAAGAGCAGGCAGATTTCTACGACACTGCAATGGAAGCAACTTGGGATCTGGATTGGTTCTGCGGCTATTTCTGGTGGGATTGGAAAGCTATCCTGCCGCCAATAGAGAAAGCCAAAGAGAACCGTGACTTCACAGTTTATGGCAAGCTTGGCGAAGAAGTGCTGAAAAAGTGGTACACAAAAGATTGATATGTACAAAAATACGGACTGTTTATCTCTGAGATAGACAGTCCGTTTATTTTTATATGCGTTCGCACGTTAATTATATTTTTTCATAATAAACAGTACAAATAATCGTACTTTTATCCAACCGCCGCAGGTATTTTTTCTTTTCCTCGTTTAACAATGACAGGGTATTCCTTAAAAATATGTCTGCGTATAAAATTATCCGCAAGCACACCAATGTAGGATAACCCAAACCACACAAAAGCAAATGGCAGGCATATCTGTCCGTCAAAATTCAGCGGCACTTCCTCATAGCTCCATATGCCCATGCCGAGATAGCGGTTGAGATACTCCCCTGCAAGAAATTCTATGGCAGTGATAAATACTGCCGACACTGCAAGCACAGACAGCAGGCTCACTCCTCGCCTGCGCTCGCCATTCATGATATGGATAACCAGCATTGAAGTTCCCCCAAGCACCCCCATTGTGATATGAGAATATCCCCTGTTAAGTATTTCCATAAAGCCATAGCATATTGCGCCCACTGAAAAAAGCGTAAGTATCTTATACATCTTTGCCGCCACATTCTCACCGCCCTGTTTTTTATCGCCCTAATATTAAAATGTACAGAAATCAGTGATTTAAAACCTTGAAGACAAAATAAATTTATGGCAATTTCAAGTTACAAAAAAACGGACAACCCACGCTGTCCGTTTTTTTGTACTAATATGATATTTTATACCTGCCAGCTGTTAAGATATTTCTCCTGCTCAGGTGTAAGCTTATCTATCTCAAGCTCCCAGAATTTAAGCTTTCTGTTTGCAACTTCCTTGTCTATTTCATCAGGAACATAAACTATCTTGTCTGTAAGCTCGTCTTTGTTTTTAACAAGATAAGCCGCAGAAAGGGCTTGGATAGCAAAGGACATATCCATTATCTCGGCAGGGTGACCGTCGCCTGCCGCAAGGTTTACAAGTCTGCCCTCGCCGATAACATAAAGCCAATTGCCGTTCGGAAGCTTATAACCGTCAATATTGTTTCTTGCAAGCTTGCTTTCAACAGACAGCTTTTTAAGTCCAGCCACGTCTACCTCGCAATCAAAGTGACCTGCGTTACAGAGTATAGCACCATCTTTCATGTTCATGAAAGCATTCTCAGTAATAACGTCCTTACAGCCTGTTACAGTAACAAAGAAGTCTCCCACCTTGGCGGCGTCAACCATTTTCATTACCTTGAAGCCGTCCATAACAGCCTCCATAGCCTTTATTGGGTCGACTTCGCAGACGATAACGCTTGCACCAAGACCCTTTGCTCTCATTGCAACGCCCTTGCCGCACCAGCCGTAGCCTGCAACAACAACGTTCTTGCCTGCAACGATAAGGTTAGTTGTTCTGTTTATTCCGTCCCATACAGACTGACCTGTGCCGTATCTGTTATCAAAAAGATACTTACACTTTGCGTTGTTTACAAGCATCATAGGGAATTTGAGCTGACCGTCCTTGTTCATTGCAATAAGACGGATAATGCCCGTAGTAGTTTCCTCGCAACCGCCGATAACGTTCGGTATCAGCTCCGGGTATTCATTGTGGATAAGGTTTACAAGGTCACCGCCGTCGTCGATAATGATGTTTGGACCTACCTTGACTACCTCGGATATATGTCTGTGATACTCCTCGTCAGTTGCACCGTGCCATGCAAAAACATTCAAGCCGTCATGCACAAGACCTGCGGCAACATCGTCCTGAGTAGACAGCGGATTGCTTCCTGTGATGTACATTTCAGCACCGCCTGCTGCAAGGACTTTGCAAAGATAAGCGGTCTTAGCTTCAAGGTGGATAGAAAGTGCAACTTTCAGCCCCTTAAAAGGCTGATCTCTCTTGAAATCTTCCTCGACGCTTCTGAGCAATGACATATTCTGTCTTACCCATTCTATCTTTCTTTTACCGCTTTCCCACAAGCTTTCATCTCTTATTTCGCTCATTTTATCAATTCCTTTCGGTTTATTATTCGATCCATATAATAATTATACCCTATTTCTCCCCATTTGGCAAGAGGTCAAAAGCAATTCATTATACTTCGCAAATTTACAGCACGTTCATAAAATTAAATTAAACAATTTCTTGACAAAAAAACAAGGTAAGCGTATAATAATATTATGTGTGCGAATAGTAAAAACGTGCATAAATCATGATTTTTAAGGAGTGTGTACAAATGGACGACGCCAGTCAGAATACGATCGCCCCTCGATTGCAGTGCGGCTCGCCCGTTTGTGGCAGCCTTTTTGTGATCTAAATATCAATTATAATTGAATAGGACGATCTGTGTTTTGGTAGATCCTTATATTTGTACAGAGTTGGTATAAGTACGATTATTTGTACTGCTGTGCTTATTACCGCTGCTGTTAGGGGGAAACATTATGTTTAACACAGTATTGGAGTTGCTCAAAAGCAGAAACTACAAGGCTATCCGTGAAATATTTATGGATATGAACGAAGCCGACGTGGCTGCTCTTTTGCAACAGTTTTATGACGATCACGAGGTCGAGAAATACGAGCTTCCGTTGCTGTTCCGTCTTTTGAACAAGGACGTTGCGGCTGACGTTTTCGCTTATATGGACAGCGATACACAAATGATGCTTATCAATGCCTTTACGGATAAGGAGCTTCAGGAGATCGTTGACGACCTTTATCTTGATGATACGGTAGATATTATCGAGGAAATGCCTGCAAATGTTGTTGCAAGGATAGTCAAGTCTGCTGACGCTGAAACGAGAAAGCAGATAAATCAGATACTCAAATATCCTAAAGACAGTGCAGGCTCTATTATGACCACCGAGTACGTTTATCTTCACAGAAGCTACACCGCCAAGGAAGCACTGGATTGGATAAGACACGTTGGTATGGTCAAGGAAACTGTAAATACACTTTATGTCACTGAGAACAGAAAGCTCGTGGGCGTACTTTCACTGCTTGATATCGTAACTGCTGATGATAACGATAAAATAGAGGACATAATGGAGGACAACGTTATTTCCGTTGATACTCTTGAGGATAAAGAGTATGTTGCTTCCATGTTCTCAAAATATGACTTTCTTTCTCTGCCTGTTGTTGACAGAGAAAACCGCATGGTTGGTATCGTCACATTCGACGACGCTATGGACGTTATCGAGGAGGAGACCACTGAGGACTTCTCGAAAATGGCTGCCGTTGCGCCAAGTGACGATTCCTATTTCAAGACATCTGTTTTCACTCATGCGAAAAACAGAATAGCATGGCTTTTGATACTTATGCTGTCGGCTACCCTTACGGGTGCTATCGTAAACAAATATCAGTCTGCTTTTGCGGCTGTGCCTGTTTTGGTATCGTTCCTGTCAATGCTTAGTGGCACAGGCGGAAACTGCGGTTCTCAGACCTCGACCCTTGTTATAAGAGGCATGGCACTTGGTGAGATAAGAATGAAAGACTTTTTCAAGGTCATGTGGAAAGAGTTCAGAGTCGCGCTTCTTTGCAGCGTTATCCTCGCTATAGTCAATGCTATAAGAATAGTTCTGGTGTATCACGGTGACACATCTGTGGATTGCTACAAGCTTGCGTTCACAGTAAGTATGGCTATCATGGCAACTGTTGTGCTTTCAAAGCTCATCGCCTGTATGCTCCCAATGGCTGCCAAGAAGCTTCATCTTGACCCTGCTATCATGGCTGCCCCGCTTATCACCACTATCGTTGACACTTGCTCGACGCTGATATTCTTCACATTGGCTACTATCGTATTTGATATAAAATAGAAAAAAAATATGGCGGTTATCTCCTTTCAGGCTATCTTCTGCAAAGGTGCGGCCGCCCGTTTTATGGATAAAAACAAATTGATTTTGATTTGAAAGGAAATAGTTATGGCTCAGAATTATGACGTAGTTGTTGTCGGTGCAGGTGCAGCCGGCGTATTCATGGCATACGAATTTGTCAAGCTTGACAAAAACATAAAAGTTTGCATTATTGATCAGGGCGGACCTGTCAGCAAGCGTAAGTGTCCTATAGATGGCAAAAAAGTTAAGTCCTGCATTCACTGCAAGGTATGTTCTATCATGCACGGCTTCGGCGGTGCAGGCGGAATGTCGGACGGCAAATATAACATCACAAATAATTTCGGCGGTGACCTTTACACATTTACCGGCAAGGAAAAGGCTATCGAGCTTATGCAGTATGTTGACAAGATAAACCTTGAAATGGGCGGTCAGGACGCTAAGCTTTACTCCACAACTTCTTCCGACATCAAGGCAATGGCTCTGAAATATGACCTCCACCTCCTTGACGCTCAGGTAAGGCACCTTGGCACTGACAGAAATATGCAGATACTTCAGAACATCTATGACTTTGTTAAAGACAAGATAGACATAAAATTTTATGAAAGTGTTCAGGGTATAACAGGCAAGGAGAACGACTTCACTGTTATCACAGACAAGGACGAGTATCACTGCTCAAACGCTGTTGTTGCGGCAGGCAGAAGCGGTTCAAAATGGATATCTGAGATATGCGACAACTTTGGTATCAAAAGGCGTTCAAACAGAGTTGATATCGGCGTTCGTGTTGAGATACCTGCGGCTGTTTTTGAGCATATCACAAGCAAGGTATACGAAAGCAAGATAGTTTACCGCACAAAGAAATACGGCGACCTTGTAAGAACATTCTGCATGAACCCATATGGTGAGGTAGTTACCGAGAATACAAACGGCATCATCACAGTAAACGGACACAGCTATGCTGACCCTGCGCTGAGAACTGAGAACACAAACTTCGCTCTGCTGGTATCCAACACATTCTCTGAGCCTTTCAAGGACTCAAACGCATACGGCGAGTCTATCGCAAGGCTGTCTAATATGCTTGGCGGTGGAGTGCTTGTTCAGCGTTTCGGCGACCTCGTTGCAGGCAGACGTACAAATGAACACCGCTTTGGTCAGACGTTCCTGAACCCTACTCTCAAAGCTACTCCGGGCGACCTGAGCCTTGTTATCCCAAAGCGACAGCTTGACGATATTATCGAAATGATATACGCTCTGGATAAGATAGCACCCGGTATGGCGAATATCGACACGCTTCTTTACGGCGTTGAGGTCAAGTTCTACAATTCAAGAGTTGACGTTGACGAGAACCTTGAAACTGCTGTCAAAGGTCTTTACGTCCTTGGCGACGGCTCAGGCGTTACGCACTCTCTGTCGCAGGCTTCTGCATCAGGAGTATTTGCCGCAAGGACTATTTCAGAAAAATTCAACTGATTTCATATATCACAAAAGCCGCACTGCCAAAAAAAGCAATGCGGCTTTATTTTTTTATGCCTTACTCTTCAAGAAGCTTTATATATCCCTCAATGATATCAACGCACTTGTCATAGCTCATGTCGCTGGTATCAAGACACAGATTGTAGTTTTTCGCATTTGTCCAATCCCTGCCTGTGTAGTAACGATAATAATCGCTTCTCTCCTTGTCTGTCTTTTCGATTATCTTGACAGCCTCTTTTTCAGAAACACCATACAGATCGACGATATTCTTGACCGCAGTTTCCATATCAGAATATATGAAAACCTTAAGTACGTCTTTTCTGTCACGGAGGATATAGTCAGCACATCTGCCAACTATTACCGCAGGCTCTCTGTCTGCAAGCTGCTTTATTATCTTAGCCTGATAATTGAAAAGATTTCTGTCAGAAGTAAAGTCGTGATCATCAGGGTCAAGAAGCTCACCCTTGTAAACTCCGCCCTTTCTCAGAAAAGAACCTTTCAGTTTTTCATCAACAAGCCCGAAAAAGCGTTCATTTATGCCGCTTTCGTCGCTTGCAAGCTTTATAAGCTCCTTATCATAATATTTTATACCCATATCCTCTGACAGCATTTTTCCTACAGTTCTTCCGCCACTGCCGATGCCCCTTGCAATGGTTATGATCCTTGCCATAAAGCTCAACTCCTATTCACCTAAATATGCTTTCTTGACCGACTCATCATTGATAAGATCAGACGCCTTGCCTGACAGAACTATCTTGCCCGTTTCAAGAACATAAGCTCTGTCTGAGATAGCAAGGGCTTTCTTTGCGTTCTGCTCAACAAGCAATACAGTTGTTCCGCTCTTTCTTATGTCCTCGATTATCTTAAATATGGTTGACACAAGGATCGGTGACAGACCCATTGACGGCTCGTCCATTACAACTATCTTAGGTCTTGACATAAGCGCCCTGCCCATTGCCAGCATCTGCTGCTCACCGCCTGAAAGAGTACCTGCTATCTGATTTTTTCTTTCTGCAAGTCTAGGGAAACGCTCGTATATATCCTGAATATCCTTCGGTATATTCTCCTTGTCCTTTCTTGTAAATGCTCCAAGTTTAAGGTTATCAAGCACTGTGAGGTTTTGGAATATTCTTCTTCCCTCAGGAACGTGTGCTATACCCATTTCCACGATCTTGTGGGCAGGAGTTTTTGTAAGCTCCACGCCGTTGAATTTGATAGAACCCGATTTTGCAGAGATAAGACCTGTAAGGGTGTGCAGAGTGGTGGTCTTTCCTGCTCCGTTTGCGCCGATAAGGGAAATGACCTCGCCCTCGTTTACCTCAAAGGAGATACCTTTCAAAGCGGCTATCATGCCATAATTGACGTGCAGATCATTGATTTCCAACATTGCCATTTTACTTACCCCCTTATTCGCCAAGATATGCGGTGATAACTTCAGGATTTTTAAGCACTTCCGCTGTCTTGCCCTCGCAGAGGAGCTGACCGAAGTTCAGCACTGACAGCTTTTCGCAGATACCTGAAACAAGGCTCATATCATGCTCGATAAGCAGCACCGTCATATCAAAATTATCTCTTACAAAGCGGATAGTATCCATAAGCTCCGCTGTTTCGTTTGGATTCATGCCGGCAGCAGGCTCGTCAAGAAGCAGCAGCTTCGGCTGTGTTGCAAGAGCTCTTGCGATCTCAAGCTTTCTCTGATCGCCGTATGGAAGTCCCGAAGCAAGCAGGCTCGCCTTATCATCAAGCTCGAAAACCTTCAGAAGCTCCATCGCCTTTGCGTCCATTGCCTTTTCAAGCTTGAAATATCTTGGAAGTCTGAACACGCCTTCAAGGGTGCTGTATTTATAATGATTATGAAGAGCGACCTTTACGTTATCAAGCACTGACATCTCTTTGAAAAGCCTGATATTTTGGAAGGTACGGGCAATGCCTTCACGGTTTATCTCAATAGTGCTTTTGCCTGTGATGTTCTTTCCGTCAAGAACGATTGTGCCGTCTGTTGGCTTATAAACGCCTGTGAGCATATTGAAGATAGTGGTCTTTCCTGCTCCGTTCGGCCCAATAAGACCATAGAGCTGACCTTTTTCTATTGTTATGCTGAATTCGTCAACTGCACGGAGTCCGCCGAATGAGATGCCGAGATTTTTTACTTCAAGAAGTGCCATATCACTCAGCCTCCTTTACTTTTTCACGCTTTAACAAAGCCTTGAACTTAGCAGTATTTGCACTGATAAAAGTCTTTGTTTTTTCATTTGAAGTTATTATCATCATAACGATAAGAACGATAGAATAGATAAGCATTCTGTAGCTGTTTATGCTTCTTAGCATTTCTGGAAGCAGAACAAGCACGATAGCTGCGATAACACTTCCTCTGATACTGCCTATACCACCCAGAACGACGAATACCAAGATAAGGATAGACAGGTTATAGTCGAACTTAGAAGCCTGGAGCGTATAGAAGTTATGAGAATAAAGCGCACCTGCACAGCCTGCAAGGAATGCAGTCAATGCAAAAGTAACAAGCTTATACTTTGTTATGTTAAGACCTACAGACTCGGCTGCGATAACATTATCTCTGATTGCCATTACTGCTCTTCCCGTTCTTGAATATACAAAGTTATAGGCAATGATAAGAGTGATAAGCAACATAACAGCGCCGATAATGAATGTAGAATCGTTAGGTGTGCCGCTGATACCCTGAGGGCCGTTCAGTATAAGCTTTCCGTCAGGCTCAAGGTTAAGATTTGAGAGACTTTTGAGAGAAACGTGAACGCCCTTTGAATCATAGCCAAGGTAAAGTGCTGCGAAAACGTTCTTTATGATCTCACCGAAAGCAAGTGTAACGATGGCGAGATAGTCGCCTTTAAGTCTGAGAACAGGTATTCCTATAAGTATGCCGAACACTGCGGCAATTATTCCGCCTATAAGTATAGCCAAAGGAAATCTGATCCACACATTTTCAATAGTTTCAGAAGTAACGATAGAGAATATCGCACTTGTATATGCGCCAACGCACATAAAGCCTGCCTGACCCAAGCTAAGCTCGCCAAGTATACCAACTGTCAGGTTAAGGGATACTGCAAGTATAGAGTATACACACAGAGGAACAAGAAGTCCTGTGAGCATACTTGAAATATATCCGCCGCTGCTGAGTATCTGCATTACCACAAAGGCAACTATTACCATTGCGTATGTGATAAAGCTTTTTCTGGTCTGCGGCTTAAAAAACTTTGTTTTTGCGCTAGCCCCTTCTTTTTTCACAAAAAACCAATCCTTTCAGATAAAACAGAACTGCAAAGCAAGTCTGCTCGAAAATTTTAAGTTGACTTTTATACCTTTTCGCTGATCTTCTTGCCGAGGATACCTGTAGGCTTGATGATAAGCACAAGTATAAGAACAGCAAAAACGATAGCGTCGGCAAGCTGCGGTGAGATATAGGCACGTCCAAGTATCTCGATAACACCGATAAGGATACCGCCGATCATAGCGCCCGGTATTGAGCCGATACCGCCAAATACCGCCGCAACGAACGCTTTGATACCAGGCATTGCGCCTGTGGTGTTCTGAAGCGTAGGATAAGCTGAGCAAAGCAGTGCGCCTGCAATTGCGGCAAGACCTGAGCCGATAGCGAATGTAAGAGAGATAGTGCGGTTGATGTTTACGCCCATGAGCTGAGCCGCACCTCTGTCCTCAGATACTGCAAGCATTGCACGTCCGCTCTTGGTTTTGTTGATGAACAATGAAAGACCAACTACAATGAGTATAGATACGATTATTGCAACTGATGTTTCTCCGGAAATAACTATCTGTCCGTCAAAAAGCTTGATGCTCGGCACGTTTACAACTGATGTAAAGTTTACAGGCTTTTCACCGAATATAAGCAGTGCGGTGTTCTGCAAAAAGTAGCTGACGCCTATGGCAGTGATAAGCACCGCAAGCGAAGTAGCTTGTCTGAGCGGCTTATACGCCACCTTTTCGATGACTATACCGAGAAGTGTGCAGGCAATAACTGCAAGAACTATGGATAGCCAAGAGTTCAGTCCCCATGTGGTCATGCAGGTGAATATAACATATCCGCCCACCATAATAACATCGCCGTGTGCGAAGTTAAGCATTTTGGCAATACCGTATACAAGCGTATAGCCCAAAGCTATAACTGCGTATATACTGCCGAGGCTTATTCCGTTGATGAGGTTATTAAGAAAACCCATATACAAACATTCCTTCCTTTTGGAATAGACAAAACACAAGATGTAATCACATATATTACATCTGTCCTTGTCATAAACACAATATACAATAAATTATAACATAACCCCGTAGTTTTTGCAACACATTTTAATGAAATAAATCAAAAAAAACCGACAATTTTTCGCAATTGCCGGTTTTTTCATATTAAGCGTACTTTTTGTACGCACTTCATTTCAGCTATTACTGAGCAGTAGAAGCGGCAATGTCATCAGCTGTCAGTGCAGAATATGCGCCGTTCTTGATGATAACAGCCTTAGGGTCCTTAGATACGGCACCGTCTTCGCCCCACTTCATGCCTGTACCTGTAAGTCCGTCATATGAGAAGTCCTTATCAGTGATAGCCTTTTTGAGCTTATCGCAGATATCAGAAGCAGACATATCAGCTGTGATGCCTTCCTTCTTCATGAGTTCTGCAAGTACCATTACACCGTCATAAGCGTCTGCAGCGAACTGGTTAGGTGTTTCGCCCTTGTAAGCGTCCTTATACTTCTTAACGAAGTTCTGAGTTGCCTGATCCTGAGCGTCGGCAGCAAATGGTGTAAGGAGCATTACGCCCTCGCAAAGTGAAGTATCAAAGTTCTTGATAGAAAGAAGTCCGTCAAGACCGTCGCAACCGAAGAATGTTGGGTTGTAGTTAGCTGACTTGCACTGTGTAAGGATAAGTGAAGCCTGCTGATAGTAGATAGGCAGGAACACGAGGTCTGCGCCTGCATTCTTAGCTGCGCTTATCTGAGCTGAGAAGTCAGTCTTGCTGTCCTTTGTGAATGACTGCTCTGCAACGATATCAAGACCCTTAGCCTCAGCCTCGGATTTGAATGTGTTGAAGATACCTGATGAATAAGCGTCAGAGCTGTCGTAAATTACAGCTATCTTTGTAGCAAGCTTATTTTCTGCGATATAGTCGGCAGAACCTTTACCTTGGTTAGGGTCTGTGAAGCAAACCTGGAAACAGTTATCGTTCTTGATAACGTCCTGAGCAGATGCAGAAGGTGTAAGCTGGAAGATGTTATCCTGCTTTGTCTTTTCAATAACTGCGAGGCAAGAACCTGTTGTTACTGTTCCGACCATTACCTGCATACCATTGTCTTTCAGTGCGTTATAAGCATTTACAGCCTTATCGCCTGAGTCAGCCTCATCGTCCTCGAAAACGTATGAGAGTTTTGTTCCGTTTATTCCGCCTGCGTCATTTACGTCCTTGACAGCAAGCTCGATAGCATTCTTAACAGCAACGCCGTACTGTGCAGCGTCACCTGTGAGCGGACCGCTGCAGCCGATAACGATAGTATCGCTGTTCTTCTTTGCACCGTTTCCGCAACCTGCAAAGCAAGAAACTGCAAGGGCAGCCGAAACTGTTAATGCAAGAATTCTCTTGACATTTTTCATAATAATCTCTCCTCTGATCACATATGTCACTGCATATGCTTTTTTTTAATAGTATTAATATAACACGCAGAAGCCCGATTTGTCAATATTAAATCTTACAAATTTAGCGTTATTTACAGTATGTTTATTGTTACAAAAAATATTAGCGTTCACAGAAAATTAATTTTGTGTATTTTCAATGAACGATTTGCAAGTTTTTTGATAATATCCTGCATACATACACCACTGACTTATAAGCTGCATATGATAAAACAGCCACACGAAACCTGTGGTATATGAGATTCAGACAACATAAGGAGTGAACTTATTTGGATATGTTTGACAGTTTGTCGTTAGGCAGGATACTTGCTGACGACACAGAGGATAACACACCTGCCTGCCCTTTTCCGAAAGGAAGATTTCCTGAGGACACGCCGCTGGCAATGGCATATGTGCCTTTTCAGATGTGGGAGAAGCCTTATGAGGCAGATGTAGGACTTTCAAGAGGAACTATCTTCCCGTCCATAGACAAACCTTTTATAGGAGAGGAGGCTGTAAAGAATGCCCATACTAAGTGAAAAGGAGAGGCTTCTTAGAAAGATACAGGCGTGCAGCTTTGCCCTTGTAGAGGCTAATCTTTACCTCGACAGCCACCCTACCTGCAGAGATGGTCTGGCATATTTTGCACGACACAAGGCAGAAAAAGAGAAGCTTATTGCTCAATACAATGAGAAATACGGACCATTGACGATCACGCAGAACAATTCGTCCAAGAAATGGGAATGGGTAACATCACCTTTTCCGTGGGAAAGGAGTGTTGACTAATGTGGCAATATGAAAAAAAGCTGCAATACCCCGTTAAGATCGCTAATCCTAATCCTGCTTTGGCTAAGGTCATTATCTCGCAGCTTGGTGGGGCGGACTTTAAAAAGTTGTATAATCATTTTTATCCAAAGACATGATTTCTCCAATAAAATTATCGTCACTTACGACATCATCTAGCTCTTGTTCGGTTCTATATAACATATACACAGCTTGATTTTTGTTTTCGTCATCATCAAACAGTATTTTTACTTCTTCATTATCCATTGGCTCAAATCCTTTTATCTTTAGTTTATCATGAATTCTAATGTAATATACTGTTATATCCTGACCGAATATTGTTAGTTCCAATTTTCCATTAAGACAGAAGGCGAATAGTTGTCCTTTACTTTCCTCTTTAATGAGGTCTCTATTATCAGACTTGGTAGCCACTATATTATTTATTGCAGCTTTTTCAATAAATGGTTTCTTTTCAACAAGAGAAGAATATAGCCAATTTACATAATATAATTCTTCCACTTCCGTCTCGATTGAAGGAATAAACTGAACACTTAACGCTTCTTCTAAAATTTCTAATTTTTTGTATAAATCTAGCCCTAATTGAACACCTTTAAACTTATCTTCATCAACACCGTTTGTGTAAATAAAAGGTTTACCATTGATAAGAAGGCGATTATTTATTAGAGCTTCATACAGCTTATAAGCGTTAACTACCTCTTTGACACTTTTTGCTTTCTTAATGCCAATGTATATATGAAGGGAAATATTGTACAACTCAACATTTGCATATTCTGTATCTATTTCCATATTAACGCACATTACCTCATTCTTATCAGAATTAGAATAAGTGCAACGTTCAACGTTATCACAACGTTGCATTTGCAAATGAACGTCAGCAGAAATGCTTTCATCTTGACTGTCCGACAACTTCAAGCATATTTCAGGCAAACTTTTAGGTTCGAGAACTCCTATTGGTTTTACAATATTATCGTTACAGATATTTCTAAATATATATTTTAAATCTATTTCTTTATCTTTGTATACTGTTTTAGTGTTTTGAACATTAAGCGGGGTTTGGGTCATACGGGCAATTTTTAAAATATCTTCTCCGTTCTTGAAATATTTATTATATTTGTCAAAGAAAGCACGGTTCTCATTTTGAAAAATTGTTATAGTATTCTCTGTCTTACAAAAATCAATAGCTAAGTGTTCTGAATCGATAGCCCTATACCCTATTCCCTTGGGCAACTCATCGTTGAAAACCTCTAATAATTCTTTCGGAATTACGCTCTCCGCCGTTCCTTTTTCTATACTATCCTTGAGTTGTTTTATAAGCATATTAAGCATCCTCCTCTATCGTATCAAGCACTCTGATTTTTGAAACGAGATCTATACAATCTTCATCAGAACAATTTTCATCATTTTTTAATTGCATAATCCATTTTATGAATTCAGTACGATTTTTTTCTCTATCAATTATCAAATACTTAATATCTGAATATTCAAATTTAAAACATATATTATGTGTATCTTTGGTGCCGTTGCCAGTTTCTGCTTCTGCTAATTTTTCAATAGCCTTATTATATTTATAAAGAGTTTCTTTACAAGACAAAATTCCTTTATTAATCAAGAATGATGGCATATCACTTTGACTAAGATCTGGTACAAAACGCCACTCTTGTTCGTCGTGAAAATTTTTTATTTCTGCATTTTGGGTTCCTGCCAAGGGCTTCATATACATAATGTTTTTTACAAACTGGTCCAAAATGATTTCCAAATCTGTATCTTGTTGCTTAATGTAGTCAAGTGCTGTATTTAATGCATTAGAAAATGAATTGAAGAAATCGGAATTCTCGTTTATATAGTGTACAGGCTGTACAGATTGTCTTAAGCAAAATTCTTTAGAAAATGCTATTGCAAAGCACCCATAACCATTAAACTTTCCGTAGCCTCTAGCGTGAGGCGAAATTTTATGAAGATTTATGTCGCAAAAACAAATCATTGGCGTCTCAAAAGATTGCAAATTAGGAACCTTCAAATACTGAGCATCCTCAGAAACATATCTTGGAACAATTCTTTTTTCTTTAAGTTTTTTATATAAGTATTCAATTTTTGGCATAAAATTAAATAAAGTATTTGCGCTCTGCATATACTTTACACCATTTTTCTTTCGTTCGTCTATGTCTAAATTTTCCTTAATAATATCTTCTTCCATATTAACACCGCCTGCATTTTTTATCATATTATAACACTATATGTCTATATTTGCAAGTGGTTAAACACAAAGACAGCCGACAAGGAATAATCCCTGTCGGCTGTTTTACTACCTATTTGATTTTTATCTTCTGCCCCACATAAATGAGGTTAGCGTTCTTGATACCATTGTCCTTGACAAGCTTCGCCACAGTGGTCTTGTAACGCTGTGCGATAGTAGAGAGCGTATTGCCACGCTTCACAGTATAAGTCACTGTCTTCTTGGTGGAGCTTGCAGACGGCTTGCTAGTCGGGCTGACAGCCTGCTTTCTAAAGCCGTTCAGCCCTGCCGCCTTGATCTTCGCAGGATAGTCCACATAGCAGATATCCATATCAACATTGCCGCTGATACCGCTGACTCTACCAGTAGAACTGTACTGCCACATACCATAAGTGCCGCTAAAGTTGCAGCGTGAACCGTACTCAGCGACCCAAAGAGCATATCTCTTAGCGACGTAGGCAGATATGTACTGCTGTAAAGGCGAACGGCTGATATACAGTCCTGCCCAATACCCTGCGTGTTCAAGTGCGTTGCAGAATGTCTTGACAAGACTGTCGCAAAATGCTCTGCCTTTTCTGAACTGACTCGACTCCTCAAGGTCGAAGTATATCGGGTACTCAAACTGCTTGCCCTTGATAATGCTCAGACAAGTTTCTGCCTCTTCCTTGGCGTCTGCCTCTGACATTGCATAAGAGTACCAGTATACACCGACCTTTAGCCCTGCCGCCTTTGCACGCTTGTAGTTCTGCTCAAAAAATGGGTCTTTCTGATGTGCATACCAGCCGAAGCCTGCACGAATGATAACAAACTCAACTCCGCTTTTTTTGACTTTGCCAAAGTCAATGTTCCCCTGGAACTGTGAAACGTCAATGCCCTTAAATGTTTTTCCCATATTATTTCTCCTCCTTAGCCTTTAAAACATCTATTGCCTTTATGAGTACCTGCGGTATCGGTACGCCCATAAGCCCTGCATTTTCGATTATGGACAGCGTTTCGTTCACAACGAACGCTATGCACACGCAGTCTTTTATGTACCCTGTGCCGAGCATAAGGTCGAGCCGACACGCCACAAGCAGTATGAGCAGTATCATACCCTTGCGGCACAGCCCTTTGAAGCCCGCCCTGCTTTCAAGTGCTCCGCTTTTAGACTTGCCTGAGCGGTGGAATACGCCTGCCACTATTATGCCTGTTGCATAGTCTATCACCATAAAAATGATAAGCGTAGTCATGGCGCTTGTCCACCCTCCAAAAAGAGCGGCAATACCGCCCCCGATAGTTCCGATAGCGGCTAAGACCGCTGTTTTTATGTTTGTCATATCTTACTCCTTTATCTCAAATGCAAATCTGCTTAACAGATATTTCTTATTATTGAGCAGTATAGTTTGCGTAGGTACAGCATAGTCACTGTTATTATAGCTATCTGATATACCCTGTATATGAGAAAGTATATGATACACATTTGTAAAACCTTTGTTTAAATCAGTAGAAACTACAGGAGCAAGTGAAGTCACCGATTTCTGCTGACAAAAATATCTATAAGGAGTAGATTTAATAGTAGCCCCATCAGTGAATACTGTATATAAGCGAATATTATTATCAGCACAACTTGTGGCCATTCCTATTTCGGTTTCTCCTGTTTCATAGTTAGTTACTTCACCAATTATTATATTTATACCAGGTCTACTAGTGGTATTACTGTCTATACCCATAGCAACTAGGTCATTTTGTTTGTAAATGACCCAACGTCTAGGATCTCCAGTACGAGGTGCAGTACTTACACAAGGACAAGTTAATGCTTGTGTCCTCAAGTCACACCAGCCAAAGTTACTATTTGTATCAGAAAATTGCCCTCTTAAAAACAGCTCATCTGTTACCCAAAGCTGAAAGGTGGCATTTTGTGTATCAATACTCGCATTATCGCCCTCGAACACAACTTTCTTAAAGTCATAGACCTCGATAAGCTTCTTGACTAATCCTCTTAGTCCGTCTGTTCCCTCATATATTTTCATCTTCGACCGCCTCCGCTATGCCTGTTATACCTATGTTTCCGTATGCTTCTCCCACTGACACTCCCACAAGGCTCTGTCCGCTCACCATATCGGGTATAGTGTCGATAATATCCATATTGCCGTTGAAGTCCTCGATGCTGAACCTGTCCGACCTGTCGGGCTTTTTAAGTCCGAGATTTTCCGTGAAACTAGCCAACTATACTTCCCCCTTCCGCATTTTTGCCGACTATGAGATAGTATACCTTGAAAGCGTATGTGCCGCCCTGGTCAGAGTTGTGTTCAAGGTATGCCTCCCAGTCGATGTCCCTGCCGTTGCTTGCGACTTTGTATTGAAAGCTCTGCGACTTGAAGTGCTTTTTGTTCCAGTCGCACACCATAAACACCGCAGGGTTCGTGACCCCCGAGGGTATCATTCCTGTGCGTGTATTGTATGACCACTGGGAACCGTTGTCGGCGTTGACCTTCATATTCACCGTGAAAGACCCCCACCGCATATACAGTGGGTAGAGCCTGTTCACAAGGCTTACTATCTGTGCCGCTGTCTTTGCACGAAACACCGCTGTACCGCCGTCTAAAAGCTCGTCCGTCTGCTCTCCTGAGTATCTCAGCTCGTATTCGTCCTCGCCGACTATTTCTTCAAGTGCTGCCACCCTCGCCGTAAGCTGCTGGATAAGCTCCTCAGTGGTGGGCGTTGTCTGATCTGTGTCTGCTGTATCGGCAGTATTCTCCGCCTGCGTATCAGCCACAGTTGTTATCTCATTTTCGTTCATTATCTCGCCTCCTAAAGCTGTTCTTCCACCGACAGACCCACCGCAGAAATATCGGCTGAAAGTCCGCCGTCAAAATTGAATCCTATGTTAGTTATTGGTATATCATAGCTTTCGCCGCTTTCGCTGACGTATGTTATCACGTCACCAACGTCAAATCGTGGGTCGCCAAGGCGGTGAAAAAGCTCCGTTGTATACCACGAAAAGCCGCCTATCCTATGCCACAATGACCGCAGCAGCGACATTGTCATATATGGATTTTCAAACTCCAGCACACGCCCTGCCGAGCCTGTGGTATTGCCCAGCCGCAAAGTTTCGCTGTCGCTGACCTTGCAGACAATGCCTGCGAGGATATTCGGACGTTCTCCCAGTGTTGGCAGGTCGATAGTGTTGTTGTCCAGTATCTTCACGCTCGAGCCGTACCATTTGCGGACGTATCTGCCGTATCGGTCAACAAAACCGAACTCGCCTTGTGCCGAAGCTATGTAACTGAGCATCTGCCGCATTGTGGTGTCTTTTGGTATGCTCGATATTTTGAAGTCGAAGTTTGCGGTCTTTAATCTGATATGACCCTTGCCGTAGAGCCTTGCACCGCCCTTTACACGGAGCTTTGCAGGGATGGTGTAGTCGTTGCCGTTTTGAAGTCCCAACTGCTTGCAAATATCGTCCTCGATAGCTTTGCTCCATGCAGGCAGGGTGACAGTGGGCTTGTAGACCTTGTCAGAAAAATACAACCTATCTGCAAAAGTAACCTCAGTATTTCCGCCCGACTTTTTCGACTTCACGCAGGTGAACCGCCCCAGGGGGATTCTTTCGCCGTCAAGCACCTCTCCAAGCTTGCTCACCTGCTCCACTGTCAGCTTTGAGAGTTCAGCGTAGGTGTAGGCTTCTAGGGTGGAGTAGGTGGTTTCGCTGGTAAAGTCCGCAAGGTACAAGGAAAGGTCATACTCGCTGCCGAGAAAACGTGTTTCAGCATCGTTTATCTGTAACGTCCAAGACTGCGAACATACTGCGCCCAGCTCGATGTCGTCTGAAAGTGATGTTGCCTGCATGGAGCTGTCAGCTGACATAATGCTGTCACCTGATATAACGCCCTCTGCATTCTCTATCCACAGCCGCCAAGTACGGCAATAACTCTCAATACGCTGTGCCACAAGCTCACTTGTTTGGTACAATTCGACTGCCTCCTTTACTGCATTATCAAGTCCACCGCAACGCCTTTGCAGAACTGCTTGTTCTCGTCCCAGCCGAAAACTTCATAAGTTGGGTCGCCTGCGTAAACGTCAAAGGTGCTTTCCTGAAATGTTTCATCAAGGAGCGTGATACTGAAAAACGGACTGTCAACGTTGGAGATATACTCATTGAGCTTTGCCGTCTCCTCGCCTGTGAGATGATACCATTTCAGCGTGACAGTTTTCTTTATGGCTCTTATATCGCCCACCATTCTGCAGTTAGCCGTTCGCCCTGCATTGTTCGACCATATCTTGTTATTTGTAAAACTGACTTCCGCAGGTGTGGCGACCCTTTCGCTACCGAATATAAGTCCTCTGCTTTTCATTTTCTGCACCTCCTATGCCCTTATTGGTGACCTGCCGTTGCGCTTGATATAGTCGTTGATATCATCAATAACTATCTGTGTGATAGTCCTGCCATTGAGCGTAAGCGGTATGGTAACGCTTATCTTCTGGTTTCCGCCTGCTCCGCCGTAAGACACAAGAGCCTGCAAAACAGCCTGTGTGATAGTATCCAGCGGTGCCTCGATATTCGTGCCACGCTTCTGATCGCCCAGAACTGCAAGGAATTCAGAGTTCGGCGGTATTACTGCACCTTGGGCAAGTTTGGGTATTTCGGGGATAGTTATAGGGTCATATCCCCACATCTCATCAAAAGGCGTAAAACCAGCAATCTCAATATCACGAATGTCATTTAAAATGCCATTCAGAAATTCCAACGGAGCAGCAATGACCTTATTGATTCCCCCTATAAGACCATTAACTACTGTTGTGAAAACTCCTGCTATTCCCTCTTTTATTCCGTCAAATATTTTTCCACCTGTGCTAAATACATCTTTGACAGCCTGCCAAGCTTTAGAGAATATATCCTTAAACCAATCAGCAACCTTTTTGAATGGTGCTTTTATGGCTACCCATAAATTTCTGAAAAACTCTGCCGTAGTAGCAAATGCTTTCCTAATTCCGTCATAAGCTGACGAAAAAATATTTCCAAACCACGACCCGACTGACGAAAATACAGCTCTTATGCCCTGCCACACATCTGAAAACCAGTTTACTGTACCTGACCATACTGAAACTATGCCATTCCACGCACTTTCAAAGATATTAGTAAACCATTCAGTGACAGAGCTGAATATATCTTTTATCCCCTGCCATATGTCAGAGAAAAATGTGGCATAGCCGAGAAAAGTTTCTTTTATACTTTCACAAAACGACGGTATTGTTTCTGTGAAGAAGTTTGTTATTGAGTTCCAAACCGAAACAACAGCGTCAAAGATAGGAAAGAAAAAATCATCAAGATTTTCTTGACCTATGGCGTCACGGATCATTGTTCCTATTTCCCATCCTGCGACAGCTGCACCGACAACTGACATAAATTTTGTTGCGAATGTAGTGCCTCCCTCTGCCGCCGAAGCTGTTATAGGTTTATCCAAAGCTTTCAGCTTGTCTTGAAAAACAGTACCAAGCCCAGATAATGATTTGCCCCATTTTTCTATCAGATCTTTTCCTTTAGCCGCAAGATAAATAGCGGTCATCGCCTTTGCTAAGTCAACAAGAACCTCGATACTCTTTTCATCTACGCTTTCACATATAGTTCTGAAAGCCTTGCCTAAACCCTTGAGAATGGTAAGCGAAGCACCTGCCGACCATTTTGCTATTGGCTGCAAAAATTCGTCCCATAGCTTTTCTTTAAGCACGGGAGCTGCCGTCTCCCAAACGTTTCTTAACCCCTCTAAAACATCAGCTAGAGTAGTTAAAAATGTAGGTATAGCGTCCTCAATGGTCCAGCTCGCCATAGGGAGCAAAACATTATCAAAGAGCCATGACAGACCACTTCCTATATCATCATTGATTGGAGCAATGGCTTTTGTTAATTCATTAAAGCCCGTAAGAATAGGTGTAAAATCCACCTCATCAGCCCATTCTGATATCTTTTTGCTTATATCGTTGGTGTGCCTGAACATAGCCTCGTAGGCATTGGCTATGTTTTGAACTATGCTTGTGCCAATGTTATTTTCATTCCAGGCTGCACGCAGATTTTTAGCAATACTTCCTATCGTATTATTTATGTTTGTCCATATTTCCAACAAGTCCTCGCTTATTCGCTGACCTGTTCCATTAGACCACACCTCGGCAAATGATTTTCCGACATCAGATAACAAACCGCCTATCTCTGTCCATTTGGACTTCATTGATTTAACAAGCTCATTGCCGCATTTATCCCAAGCTTTTTGCAATGGCTCAAACATAGTTTCAAATTTCTTTTTAAGACTGTCCGTCAAAGCAGATACATCACTTTCTGCCTTTCCCGTATCCACCTCAACGCTAGTCCCGGAAGGCTGCATTATCTCCCCAGCTCCGCTGATCCCAGTGCTGTCTGACTTGCTCTCATCATTCAGCTTGTTCATTTGGTCAAAGCTTGCAAGAGATCCTTCCTGTGCCTCTTGAGTCTGTTGTGCATTGTCGGCTATATCGCTGTAATTATCCGCCGCCTGAGAGGTGCTTTTCACTATGCTTTGAGCCTCGTCTGCACTGTTGCTTAGTTCAAAACCGAACGCCTCTGAGAGCGCCTGCGCCGCACCCTGTGCCAAAGATATGAGCTGTGAAAGCAGACTGTTTATCGCCTTGACAGCAGGCAGAAGAACGTTCATCAGCACAGTGCCGATAGTTGCTCCGAACTCTTTCCATTGCTCAGAGAGTATTCTAGTTTGGTTTGCCCAGCTGTCAGACGTCTTTGCAAAGTCGCCCTGCGCAAGAGCCGTCTGTGACATAACGTAGTTGTATCTCAGCTGGACTTTTTCAGCCTGCGACATATCGGCAGTTGACTTCGTTATACCCTTTGAAAGCGCGTACGCCTGCAAGTTGGCGTCCGTCATAACGATACCGAACTGTTTGAGGGTCTCAGTTTCGCCTGTAAAAATTGATTTCAGAGCCGTGCTTGCCACGTCCTGACCAACGTTATAAAACGAAGCCATATCCGCCGACAGCCCTGTAAGAGCCACAGCCATATCGCTTGCACTGTCATTGGCAAGCCCCATTCCTGCCGCCATTGCCATGAAGTTTGAACCTGTTTGTTTGGCAGTAAGCTTTGAAATGCCATAGGTCTTAACAGCCGTGTCAGCGAAGTCCTCCATTTTCTGCTTGGACTCTCCGAAAGCCGTATCAACAACATTTTGCACTTCCGCAAGGTCTGAGGCTGTTTCTATGGATTGCCTGCCGAAGTCCACAAGCTTCTTGACGGAGAATGCTGCCGTCACAGCCATTGCAAGGCTTTTAAGCTTTGGCTTGATATCCCCCACCATATCGGAAAGGCTTTTCAAGCCCTTTTCAAAGCCCTCGCTGTTTATGTTGGTGTCAAAATTCAAGCACCCGTCAGCCATTGTCATTCACCTCCCGTCAGTTGTTTCAGAAACTCTTTGTCCTCGTTTTCAGCCCTCTGCTCTTCTGCTGAGAGCTTTCGTTTAAGGTCTATCATATTGCGGTGGTTTCTGTAAAACTCCTGCTCGTATTTTTCAAGCTTTTTGCCCTTGTTAAGCTTTTGCCGTATGCCTATAACAGACGAAAAAAGCCCCTCGCCTATCTCGTTGAAATAGCCAAGAAAAGTCCACCAATGAAGATATTTTACCGTCCTCGTTTCAAAACCTGCCGCCTTGTTCACCGCAGGAAAAATAATGCTCTCGTCCTGCTCCCAATCAATAGTCTTTGCAGGCTGAACGCTTTCCTGCGGAACATCTCCGCCGCCTACAAACCAATAAGCCTTGTTGACAGCTTCCTGCAAATGCTCTCGTGGGATATCCTCAGCGTAAAGGCATTTAAGGCACACATAGCACTTTTCACGCTCGTCAAGTTCAGGGTCTGCAAAGGCTGAATAGATCCGCAGGATTACCCGAAAATCTGAGCGTATGGCATATTCTCTGCCGTCTATTTCAAGGGCTGTTGGCAAACTGCCTATCATTTCAGCAGCTCCCTGAGCAGAGCCTTTTTGTCCTCGTCAGAAAGCTCCGCCACGTTGACCGCAGGCTGAGCAACAACGGGAGCTATGTACTTCTCCGCCTTTTCTTCGAGCTTTATCTGAGTTGCCGTCTGTGCTGACTTTATCTCCTGCACCACCACCGCAAGAAGTGCTTCAAGGAAGTTCACAAGCACAGGCTTGCCGTTTGAAGCCATAGAGAACACGTTCACGCTTCCGAGCGCCGCCGTACACACATCGCTTCCAAATATGTCATTGACCATTTCTCTTGCACGCTGGTCATACTCTTTGAGGAGCTGAGTTCTGTCCTCGTTCTTCTCACGTTCTGACACTTCTTCTGCGATATTGTCAGCCTTGCTCATAGCGTCCTGTATCCTAGTGATGATACCAACGTCTGACACGTTTATCCTTATAACTCTGTTCTCGTCGCCGTTTATAGCGTACTCTTTGTAATTGCCGCTGTTAAAATCTATTGACTGCATTGACATTTTTATCATCCTTTCTGTATTATGGCAAACAAAAAGCACTCCGCTCTTGACGAAGTGCTTTCATATGTTTGTCATATAGTTTATTCTTCCGTAGCCTTTGCAAACGTTGGCACGCCTGCCGCAAAGGTGACAGAGCCTTTCACTCTGTTTCCTGCAAAGGTGCAGTTGAACGGGATATTTACGCCACCCTGCGGTCCGCCATAAGACTGCGGCTTGACTATGACATCTTCCGTCCATGCGTCATACGCACCTGTGGTCTTGTCAACGATGACTTCAAGCACGCTTGTCTTGCAGGCGTCGCCCGTAAGACGATTCATCATGATATCCTTGAGCTTTTCGTAAAGTGCGTCACCGGGCTTTGCATAGAATGTGTCAAGGTCGAACTCAGGCTCATAGCCGTTGTCCTCAACTGTGGTTTCATCAAGGATATTCTTCTTTGTGGAAGTGTCAGGGTTGAGTGCCACACTTGCGTCCTCAACGTCCTTGCCGAGAAGATACCAGCTTGGTGATGAGGCGACCGCTGCGAATGTAGTGTCAAGATAATGCAGAAGATGACTTCTGTTGAGCTTTCCGCTCTTGTATGAATAATCAGGCATATGTTTTCCTCCTTTTATATCTGATACTGTGCCGCTATCTGTAACTGATACTGCACAGTATCGTTTGTGTTTTCATTTGGTATTGCGTATATCATTCCGTTTGCACAGGTGAGCTTTTCAAGAACGCCTGTCCTTTCCTCGTCCTCTGTCGTGGTAGTGAACGTGGTATCTCGGTGCTTGTCTGCATAGCTTTCAAGCCACATCTGCAATTCAAGCAGTACGCCGCTGTTTGACATTCTGTCAAAGTCGTTCATAGACTGATACACAGCATAGAGAATGAAGTTATGATGTCTTGTCTGACCGCCCAAAATATCAGAACTTATAAGGCTGTCGCCTGTCGAGGACAAGCCGTAATTTGTTGGCGTATCGTCGGTAAAGTCGATATGGATATCGTTGCAGACCTCCGATATTTTCGGAAACTGCTGCAAAATATCTTTCACAAGCTTGATTATGTTCATTTCACTTTGCCTCCCATTATCGCCGCCGCTCCTCTGAGTATCTGCTTTTTCTTGTCGGCTTTCATTCGCTCAAACCAAAGCTTGCCTGCAAGTGGCTCTTTAAAAGTGCTGTAAACAAGGTCTTTGTCCGTCAGCACTTTCTTTTCTCCATGCCGGGCGTAAGACG
The DNA here is from genome assembly GCF_003461785.1 of Ruminococcus sp. AM43-6. Lineage (NCBI taxonomy): Bacteria > Bacillati > Bacillota > Clostridia > Eubacteriales > Oscillospiraceae > Ruminococcus > Ruminococcus sp. AM43-6. Next base: position 227,706 of record NZ_QTXU01000001.1, on the reverse strand, counting down.
AGCCTGTAACAGAGGATACCATAAGCTTGCCGTAATACTGATAGCGTGCGTAAGGTGCAAGATACTGTATCTTGCCGCTGCCTATTTTTGTGCCTCTCGTGGCAGACTTTCTCAGATTAGTGCTGAGGGTAGGTGTATACTTCACCATATGCCTTATGCACTCGGCGTCAATGAACTTTTGAGCCTTATCAAAACGTTCTGAATACTTGCCTGCAAAGGATTTATCCCAAGTGATAGCCCTGCTGTCCATAGGCTGACCTATCTTCATTTCACGCTCACCTCCATATGTGGCAGACCGCCGAACATATAATCATCAATGCTCATTACCGTAACAAAGTCATACTTTGCACGGAACATTTTCATGCTCTCAGATATGCTCTGCGGCGTTTGATTATCGAACTCAAACTCGCATTTTCCTCTCACAAGCATATCCTTTGCAGGGGTTTTCGGCACATTATCGTCATAGAAATACACCCTTGTGCTGTCTGAGGTCTGCATACCGCTTTTCACGATGCTTCCCGACTTATTCTCACACCAGTAAACTTTCTCTGCATACTTCCGCACAAATCCCTCTGTCTGTTTATCAAAAAGATACACCGTGCAATCGCTGTTCGCAAGCATTTACCTCACCCCTCTGTAAAGCAGCCCTGTTCCGCTGAGCCATTTGTACACGATATCGTGAACGGCTCTGTCAGCGTTCTGCCTGCGGATATCTGAGCTTTCATATGACTTTGACCAGCCCCCAACGCTTTCGGAAGATACCCCCTGAGTGCCGCCCTCCTGCTCTGCCTTGAAAATATTCTCGGCAAGTTCACAGCAGCACATTTTCACTTCTTCGGGGATATCGTTCTCGTCAACGTTGTCAAGGGTATATTGCTTCATAAGACTTGTGGCTTGCATTGCATAGAAGTTAAAAGCGGCAGATATGTCAGGCTCTCTGCCGCAAAGATAAACGCCTATATAATAGCTCTCGCTTGCATATGCTTTCATACTGCCGCACCTCTTTACTTCTTGAATCTTGCAAGCACTACCTTTGACTGATCTGAGATAGCCACAGTGTAATGCTTGTCAGCAGATATAACTGTGCAGCGCTTTGTGCTTCTTCTCTCTGGTTCAACGTTGGTGTCACGCTTGAGGTAGATAGTCAGAGCTGATGTTTCGTCATCTGTTTCAGTATCAGCGTTGAGCTTGATGATAGGACATATGTAGAAAGTGCCAGCCTTAACAGCGGCGTTCTTTACAACATAGTCACCCACCTTTGGAGTGTAGCCATCTGCACAAGGCGTTACTGAGCCGAGCTTTATCTGTGATGCAGTCGGTGAAGCTGTGCTGTCCGCAACGACTTCCTTTGCACCCTCTGCATCGCTGTCAACTCTCACATACTGTTCCGGGATAGCCTCGTTAAGTGAAACTTTCTTTGACGGAACGATACGGCAGTTCGCTATTTTGCCTATCTCGCCTGTCATTACCACATTGCCGTCATACTTATCTGCTGAAATGAAGTTCGGATCCTTTCTAAGCTGTGAGTTCTGATGAGGGTTAATAAACATAGCCTTTTCGGTGTTCAGCTCCTCATTGAACTTGTCAACAGCGTCAACAATGCCGCTGTAAGAGATAACAGAAGCCGAGCCGTCATAGATGAGCTGGGCTTTCATGAGTGCGTCCATGCTGTCTGCGTCCACCTTAGAAGCGATAGACATTGCAAGCTGTGAAGTCGCCTGACCTACAGGGTTGCCATAGCCGCTGAGAACCGCTTCATCAGTTATCTCCACCGCTTTCATGGCTTTCTTCACCTTAGCCTGAGTGGAGTCTGTTTCAAGCTTGACAGTTTCGGCTTCAACGCCCTCTGCAACATCAACTGCGTCGCCGATATACTTATACTGCGGCACTGTGATAGTGTCGCCAGGCACGCCAACGAGCGTTCTGTCTATCTTCGCAAAGGGAGATACAGTTATCTTAGACTCTATCTTTGCGTCGATCATATCACTCATTACCTCAGGATCGATAAGGTCGGTGATCTTTGTCTGCTCTGCGAAATACTGCATAGAAATTCTAATGCCATTTGTCATTTTCATAATATCCTATCCTTTCAACTGTTCGTATTTTTCGGGGTCTGTTCGTTTAAGTTCCAGCCTCTGCATATACCCCATTTTTGCAAAGGTTTCCTTGCTTACTTCACCTGCGGCAGGCGTCCCTGTGGGAGCAACCGGGTTCTTGATAGGCTCGGAGCTTTCAAAAAGATAATCGTTATCTTTCTTCACGTTCTCGATAGCCGTCTTGATATCCTCAGCCTGATTTTTGGAAGCTTTGAGAGTTTCCACATCAAGCAAAGCTTTAAGAGCCTTGACGTTTCTTGCCTTGCTTGCCGAGATAGCGTTATCAAGGGTAGCGTCAAACTCCATATCAGATATCTTCGCCTGATACTCGGTATCTTTCTTAGCAAGGTCAGCAGTGAGCTGTGCGACTTTGCCGTTTAGCTCCTTGACGTCCACGCCCTCAAATTCTTTGAGAGAGTTCTGTGCGGTATCAAGGCTGTCCTTATAGTTATCACGCTCCACCTCAAGGCGGCTTTTCACCTTTTCAAACTCAGCCACAGTCTTATAATTCTCTGCCACCTGTTTTGTGATGTCCTGTTTCTTGTCCTCAGGGATAACGATACCCAGAGCGGCAAGGATCTCAAAAATGTTTTTCATATGTTTGTCCTTTCTACATAGCTTATATACCGCTCTGTCTGCGGTGTGAAAGTCTGACAGTTTAACGTCATATCAAGGACGAAATGGTATGAAAAAAGCACCCGTTAAGGTGCTTAGTTCCGATATTTGGGTATAAAAATACCGCCCGACATTAGTCAAGCGGTAAAATTATCATTTGAAATACTCTGTAAGTTCAACTTCTGAATCAATGTACACAGCGTCAATATAATAACTGTTGTGTACGATTATCTTCTTTCCATTTAATGTGTATATCTGCGTTTGTGAGCCGTCAACATCTGTCAGCATATCGGACCGTTCAATGCCTGGGATATGCTTTTCCAATGCTGCACATTGCTTATCAAAAATTTCTTTGTCCGCAGCCGTGCAAATATTGTATTCATATTTTTTCATTGCTTATCATCCAATCCATACCTTTTATCTACTGATCTTCGTGTTTTTACAGCGGTCTTCAAAGTGTCTGCTACAGCTTCTTCTCTGCTCATGTTTTTTCGTGCCATTTTATCTGACACCAAGTCTTCAAAAGAAATGATAGGGTCGGTCTGGTCAAGGGTTTTACGAGCTTTTTGATCTTTCATTAACTCTCTTGCCTGAAAGCGATACTTGTTACGCAGTTCACAAGCTTGCCTTGCCTGTTCTTCAATAGATTTGCTTTTGTCGATAAGCTGAGGGATATTTTTGTTATGGTGTCTGTACCACTTTCGCACGTCTATATCCGACATCTTACCTTTCATATCAATTATATCACTATAATCTTTTTGCGTCAAGTCTATCTTGGTTTTTCCCACCCCCATATTCCCCAGTCCGTCGGCGTTCACACGCTCTCTCTGCTGAGGCAGACCCATTGCCTTTGAAAACCTTGTATACTCCTGGGAAGTGCCACGATATCGGCAGCGTGCGTTGATGATATCTTCCTCATCAGCACCTGCCTCTTCAAGAAGATGTATTTTCTGCCGCTGGGCTCTCATTGCAGTTTCAAGCTTTCTTTGTCGCTGTAAAGCCTCATACTTTGTGTACTCTTTATCACCGTATTTAACAGGCTTGTTCTCCTCTGCGTTCATCTGTGCAAGTTCCTCGTCTGTGTAGGAACGCTCAGATATGCCGGGGATAAAGGGGTAATAATCGTGATAGCAATTCGCTCCGCACAGACCTGTCACAGTACCAAGACCGCAGATAGTTTCAAGCTCTTTTTTGCTGTAGACCTTGCCCTGCCATTCTTGATGAGAAGGTCTTGCCCCGCTGTGCCAAGTGACTTCAAAATAGTCTGTGCCAAGCTCTTTGGCGTTGTCCTCATTCATTTTTGCGGTTAGTTGTGAAAGCCCTGTCATCACCGAACGCCTTGCGGCTACGTCTGCCCTGTTGCTCCAGCCTGTGGCATAGTCCACAGTACGCAGACCTGAGTTCGTCATATCCGAAATGACTTTCTTTATGACCGTGTTATAATCGAACGCTCCGCTTGCTATGCCCATTATGGCGTTGTCAAGGCTCTGTTGATAGAAGTCAGCCGCCTGCGTGAATTTAAGCTTGCCGTCAGGCTGTTTTACTGCAAATCCGAGTGACTGAGATATGTTTTTAAGCTCCCCCGAAGTCTGCTCCGATACAGCCGACAGCATCCTTTGCAAGCCCTCATTTTCTTCAAGAGGTATCCGTGCCTTGCCTTTGGTCTTGTATATGCTATCGTCCCATTCATAGCCTTTTTGCAGGATATCATTGTACAGCTCTTTTATCTCAGCTTTGGAGAGGTCAAGGTTATCGGCTATGGCTTTCTTTATCTCACGCTTGCTCATTCCAAGCTCGTGAAGCCTGTATATCTGCCAATCCGCCGAACGTGTTATCTCGCCGTTTATCTTTATCCTGCGGACGATGTCCTCCATTATCTGCATTTCAAGGTCACGCAGGGGGTTGTCAAGAGCCATTGAAACTCGCTCTATCTCGCTTGCTTTGAGCATTATTCTATCACCTCTGCGGTGCTGTCGGAGGTCATTTTCTTAGCCGTTTCCTCGTCCTCGCCATACCATTTCATTCGGTATTCCCACAGTGGCATAATGCCCATAGAAACGTCCTGACGGTCGCTTGCACGCTTTGTTTCATCATCAGCAAGGATACTGTCCTCAAAGTTCACAGACAGCTCATAACCGCTTTGAGTAAGCCTATTATAGAACGCCAGCGAATAGCACAGGTCTTCAAGGCAGACACGAAGGTTATTCTGTATCGCCGTGACAGTATCGAACTTTCTCTGCTTTGAGGACTTTATCTCCGTTGCCGTCTTGTCAACTGTCTGAGGGTTTGAGATATCCCCATAGGACAGCCCCACAGCAAACTCTATCTCACGCTTGTATTCTTCAAGTCCTGCAATAAAATCAGCCTGTCTTAACTGCGGTGAGAACTCGTGATAAAAGTCACCGCTCGTGCCAGCCGACACATTTACCCCTCTGAAAAGCCGTTCATTGAGCTTAGGCATTTCTGCACGCTTCTTACCTGTGAACGGGTCTGTCACAGGTCTTAGCACAGCCTCGTCAACGTCTATTGCACGCTCTCCTGATTCAAACTCCCAATCGAGCCTGCCGAATTGGATATCAGCTTTTCTTATGACTTTTTCTGCCCCTGCGAACACTGATACGCCTGAATGTGAACCATCAACTGTATTGTCGATAGGGTTGACATAATAACCGAAAGAGGGTCGCAGCATAAGGGGATAGGCTATCTGAGGGATAAGCTCTGCCCACTCTGATACAGCCGTGAGAGGTATCTCAGCACCAAGAGTCACGCCGTCATTGGAGCGAAAAGCCCTGTTTGTGATAGTCAGCCCTTTTTCATAGTCCAGAGCGTGATATTCAAGCCTTATGCGGTAATCATTATCGCCCATGCGTTTTATCTCAGGGAAAATGACCTTTATAAGTCTGCCGTTCACGTCATACTCCACAGGAATGAACTGCGACTGCGGAACATACTGCACCTTATCAGCACCCAGCGGCTTTATTATCATTGCTCCTGTTGCAAGACCTCTTTGCAGATTTTTATTGAGGTTTTCAAGGGCGTTTTTCATTATGGCATCAAGCTTATCGTTGGAAACTTTCAGGGTCATTTCATTGATAGCCGTGTTTGCAAACTCCCTCACAACAGCGTGTTCAAGCCGCAGAGAGTGAACTCCCTTGGGTGCTGCATTACCTGCATACATTCTATCCCACTTGTCGATAGCTCTTATCATACTGTCCGTCACGGCGATATCAATACCGTAAACGTCCTTTATATCTGACTTTGAAAGCATTCTGCTTATCCACTCCCTTATTTTTGAAATAATGCCCATAGCTTACTGACCCCGCCTTTTCCATACTCTTTCCATTGCATACCGAACGGCGTCGATAACGTGGTCATTGCCGTCGGGATATCCGCTTATAACGTTGCCCTCTTTATCTCTGTCATATTCGCAGTTGATGAACTCCTCGCAAGCCACAGGACAACGCTTGTTATCTATAACAATACTTCGCAGAGATTGCAGCCACTTATATGAATACTCCCTGCTGTTAGGACCTTTCTCTGCGCCTCTCGCAAGCAAGCCGTATGCTCTGTAATCCTCAACAGACTTATTCTCTGCACTATCACAGGTGATAAGGTCGTTTGCTGTGATACCAAGCTCAAGCAAATGTTTTGCGGTATCAATATTCTTTGTTTTGTTACAGGTGTACTCCTGCCATATGAACAGCGTGTGCTGAGCAGGGGCATAATGTACTCTGACAAAAGCGTAAAGGTCGGGATACCAGCCCCAGTCAACGCCGTTATAGATGTTATCGAACTGTGCTATCTCGCTGTCGGTTATCTCTCTTATGAGGACGTTATCGAAAACATTGCCACCAGTACCATTTGCAACGCCCATATACTCGTTCTCATAGGCAGTGGGATTGGTTTCTTTGAGAAATTCGGCATCATCAAGAAAAGGCTTGCCAAGCCACTTTTTCGGCACAGTTAGATAGGTGCTTTCGGTAACGAGTCTGTCCGTTCTCGGCACTTTGATGTACTTGTTCGCCCAGTTCTGAGCCGACTTTGGAGGGTTGAAAGACTTGAACTTATATGCTCTCTCGCCACCTCTTATAACAGACTGTTCTATCGTTCGCACAGCTTCTTCACCGCCGAACTGGTCAAGCTCCTCAAACCACACGATGCCGATATAGCCAAAAGGTGGCTTGATAGACTTTATCTTGTGCGGGTCATCAGCACCACGAAAGTATATTTTCTGCCCTGTTGAAATGCGTGTGATCTCAAGGGGCGACTTTGTGCAGGCAAACTCATCATCAAGACCAAGTGCAGATATTGCCCAAAGTATCTGAGAATAAACGCTGTCTTTAAGAGTATTCGCCACAGCACGCAGAACACAGACGTGCATATTCTCGTTCTTCATCAGCAGGTCGATAACGTTCAGACCGCAGAATGAAGATTTAGTCGAACCACGTCCGCCGGGGAAAACATACTCGGAATGTTCCTGCTCTGCAATATCGAACAGGACAGGCGAGAACGCAGGAGCGACAAGGCTCGCAGGGATACCGCTGTACACCTTATCGGGCATAGAAACAGGCTCAAGCTTTTGTTTTTCAAGCCTGAGCCTTGCGTTATCGTATTTTATCTTATGTTTGAGCATATCGTCATCACGGATAATGTCACGCAGCTCTTTCACCGCCGCAACGTCCCCTTGCTTAGCCCTTGCCATAAGAGCCGCATTCACAAGAAGCATATTATTTATGAAGTCAGGGTCAAGGCTGTTAAGGTCAATGCCCTGCTCAACGAGAAACTCATAGTCCGCTCTGGTATTGGCAGGCTGTTCAAGCAGAAAGTCCATTACCTGCTTCATAGTCTTTTTACGCCTGCGGACTTCGCCTGATTTTTTACCGCCTTTTGCACCGTTTTTTCGAGCTTCACTCGAGCTTGGAACTATTAAATTCTGTTCATTCGGCATTCACCTCACCTCGGTTTTTTTGTTCTTTAGGGTATGAAAAAAGCCCCGACAAGCGGAGCTTTAAGTTATTTTACAAGCATAAAAATAGCCAATCTCTATTCTTTGACATTAACAAAAAAATGTCGTTCGCAAATCAAATTATCAGGAGTTAATTCAACATCATCTGTATCTGACTCAGACTCTTTTGCAAAAGCTAATATTCCATATTCGCCACTCTTGTTTATTGTTTTGTAGTCCATTCTTACTTTTGTATGACCAAAAATAATTTGTCCCTTACCAAAAGACCATTCATTCGACACTCTTTTTTGGCTAGCTTTTCGTGACTCAAGAAATTCTTTGGATGGAGGGATTATAAAACTATCAATGTGAAGAGCCTCAATGCCTTCGCTGACTTTTCTTACTAAAACATATCTAATATCGTATTTCTTATTTACAACGGCACTCGTAATAAAGTCAATGTAAAATTCACCAACAGCACCTTTTTTTATCATTATCTCATCAAATTGATTGGTAATATTATATCTATCGCCAGAAATATCTGCAGCTATAATTGGTACAATATTAATTCTCTCATTAATCATCGCCATCACCCTTGTTGTTTATCTCAAATGTCAAAGCCTTTGAAATCTTATCCAAATCAGTTTTATTACGAACATCATCTTGTGATTGTATCTTTATAGAGTTATTGCTAAGACCATATTTGACTAGTTGCTCCTTAGTTTCTGCTGTATTATTCAATATTTTGTTCATAAGTATTTGATTTTGAGTATCCAACTCATTTTGTTTATCAAAGTTATAAAAACTTAACCCAAGTGAAAAAACAGTAGCAACAAGAGCAACTAATCCAAGTATAATTCCAACCCAACTATTTATAATTGATAATTCTATATTTTTATCATAAATTAAACTAAAAGCTACCAACAATATAAGTGAAGTGGTTATTGCATATATAAACCATGACCAAAAATGTTTTCTAACATATACAATCAGCTTTTCAAGACCTGTTGCTTTTTTTACTCTTTCTTCATCCAATGATACTCACCCCCCACAAAATATAGGATAACAAATTAATTATATATCCTTGCAAATAACTTGTCAAGTTAATATTTAATTACAAAATTGATTACTCTATTGTAATATATGTATTAATCACAACGCAAAAGACGCCCCGATAAAGGACGTCCTGCGGAAAATCAATTAAGGAGTATCTAAAATGGTGGAGCAGACTTCGAGCGGCTAACTCTCGGTCTGCAAATCGAAAGCCGCAGTATGGGGAATACGGCTTTCAGACCCTGCCCGAACGCCCACCCTTACGAGCAGGCATTGGCAATGTAAAATTCAAGGAGTGCCTTTATTTTCTGTCGGAAGCACGCCGACTTGGTGCAGACTTCAAGTATATCCCTCTGGGTCTGCATTCGCCGTTTTTCCTCTTATGGTAGATGAAAAACTTGGCATCAAAAAACGAAACCTCGGCTATTCTACCCGATGACGCACAGCCAAAGTGTGCAGGTTTTTAAGTTATACGCCACCGATGTTTTACGTCCTCGGTCTACGGACTGTATAACAGGCTTGGTGTTCCGTGTGGGGTTTGCACCCACTCTGACTTTGCGGAACATACGGAGCTTTCGCCCCGTCGGACTTTTTTATGGAGGTCCGCAAAGAAACTTTTGCCGTTATGGCATATTATCATTATACTCTCTTGACAGGGGTGATACAAGGGCTTTTTCGGGTGTCTGATAAAATTTCTTGAACATTTTTATCGCATTTGGACCAAGCACCTTGCGAGTATAATTTGCCTCACGGTCAAGAGCCTCAGCTGTTCGTTCCCATGACATTCCGTTTATGTATTTGTTGATTATCAACGCCGCAAGTCTGCTGTCAGGCATACTGTCCGTGATACACAATACATTGTATGACATCTGTTCGTAACTTTTGCAAAGCTTTTCAAGCTCCGTCTTATAATCCGCTATCATCACAACGCTGTCTTCTATCTTTCTTGACGTGCCGCCTGTAAAGCTGGGCGGTATATCGGAGCTTTGCGGCGATGTACTCTCAGCCCTTGCATAGCATTTTTCTATGGCACGCCTTATCGCCGATATACGCTTGTCTATATCCACCAGCTTGTTCAAATATTCTTCTGCTGTCAACCTTTATCCCTCCTCGATCATTCTTCCGCAAACAGGACAGAACTCAAAACGGATTTCCTTGCCGTCTGCACCAAGCTTTTCGCTCCACTCTGTCACTCCATTGCAGTATTCACAGCCTGCATATTCAGGTAAGTTTACGCCGTTATGTTTCGCAAACCCCTCGTCGCAGAGTATAAGCTCCAGTGCCTGCAATGCGTATTCAAGCTTTTCGGCAGGGTCGCTTGCCTTGTTTATCTTCCAGACCGTTGTCTGCCCTCTGCGGATATTCTCCTGCATTATGCAGGCTTGTCTGAAGAACCTGCCGTTTCGCTCTTTGCTGTGAAGATACTCCCGCTTGTATTCTGCCTGCTTGTCCTCGCATATCTCTTTCGACCACCCCTCGTGCCTGTTCTTGTAGCCAAGTCTTGATAACTGCGAGAAATACTTATATTCCTCAGCAGGATACTCGTCATAGATGAGCCTGCCGTCTATCGCCATGTCTTCATATCTTGCGAACTCTTCTTGTGACATTCTTTTGAAATCTATTTTAATGATTATCCCCCCTCTGTGAAGGGTTGTGAAGGGTTTGCACCCTTTTTTAAGAACTCTTTCTTTATATATATTCTTTTTATTTTCTAATACGAAAGGTTAGAAAAGCCCTTCAACCCTACACAACCCTACACACTTACAATTACTTACACATTATCAAGTGACAGTCCATTGAAGTATATACCGCCCCTTGTTCTTACTTTCTCAAAGCGTTTTGCAAGCTCCATACCGAACTTTGTTGAACTCATACGATATTCATTGTTCTGCTCAGCCCAGTTAAGATATGCCGCAAAAAGCTGACTTGACTTAACGCTCAGACCCTTGCCCACAGTACACTTATCCTCAACAAATGCAGAGATAACGTCCATTTCACGGCGGTACTCCCTCACTTCTTCAAGGACGGCACGAGGCATTTTAAGTCCCTCTTTCTGCCATAGCAGACAGCCCTCGACTGCCCAGCGGAATATGCCCGTAAGCTCCGCCGACAGCTTGTATTTCAGCCTGCGGTCTATCTTTTCTTCGGGTATCTGCACGGTGAAGGGTATCATATGTATCCTTCGCCATATGCCCGTATCCGTTCCTCTGATGACAGGCTTATGATTTGTCGCCATCCAAAGCTTGAACTCAGGCTTGAACTCGAACTCGTCGCCGTAAAGCTTTCTTGCCGTAACAGTATCATCGCCTGTAAGCTGTTTGAGCAGACCCTCGTTGATACGAACACCCTCGTTAGGCTCAACGCTTGTCACGAGCCTTGCACCTTTGAGCCTTGCGATATCGCTGTTTATGGCGGTGCTCTGATTACTGCGCACCATAATAGTTTCAGGCTGGATATTTGCCGCATAGTCCCCGAAAATATCCCTTATGATATCAATGAAAGTTGACTTGCCGTTTCGTCCTGTTCCATAAAGAAAGAACGCACATTGCTCGGTGGTCGAGCCAGTCAGGGAATATCCCACAGCTTTCTGAACGTATCTGATAAGGTCTTTATCCTTTCTAAAAATATCATCAAGAAAGGCAAGCCAGCGAGGACAATCGGCATTCTCTGAATACTCAACGGCTGTCATTTTCGTCAGATATGTCATAGGGTCGTGAGGAGATATACCGCCGCTTCGCAGGTCGATAACTCCACCCGGGGTATTGAGAACAGTTTTAAATCTGTCCATCTGAGCCGGCAGAACAGGAACATGGTGCATGACCTCGCTTAGCATTGCGTTCTTTGATTTGTTAGAACGGCAGGACTTCATATGCTTTTCAAAGGCTTTCGCCATATCCGTTCCCTCGTCTGCGTCAAGCTGAGCGTACACCTTTGCCTCTGCCGCCATACAAGCCACAGCCTTATCAGCAAGGCGTTTTACTGTACCTGTCATATCGGTACACCACTTTCTGCCGTCATACCAAAGCCAGCGTTTATCTGTATAACAGTATCTTACCTGCTCGCCAAAAAGGTCAACAAAGCGTTCTGCGTTGCCTGTATCGTCAAATGAATAAAGTCTTGGCTTTGCTTCTTCCTGCTCCACAGCGCCCACAGAAACAGGCTCAGAGGGTGACTTGAAATTAAGAGAAAATCCCCCTGCGAACTTTGGCGAATAGGTCTTGTCGCAATCTGCAATGGCTTTCTGAATGGTGAGTGCTCCGTAGGTCGAACCGCTTTGCGCCCTGTCCCACTTTTCCCTCATAAGACCTGAGGAGCGGAATATCATATCCATCTTCTCTGCGTCACAGCCTGTCCAGAAGGCAAGCATTGAGCAGAACGCCATATCAGCTTCACTCTGCGAGGTATATCCTGCGGTTCTTCCGCTGTAGAGGGAAACAAACTTTCCGCCGTTTTTTGCACCTGCCGCCGCTTTGATTATCTGGTCTGCGGTGTCAAGTCTGACAGCAGGAACAGCCTTTGCCACAGGCTCGTGACCGCCGCCTATATACTTTTCGTGCAATGGCTTTATGCTGTCGGAACACTCTGCGATGCCATCATATTCTGAGCAGGAGTTGCCTGTCATAACGAAAAATCTGCCGTCCTCATACATCTCAACTGAGCCTTTACGTCTGCCACGCTTCGGGAGCTTTCCTCTGCATATGATATGTATGCCCTTGCCTGATTGAGATATCTCAGTATAGCTTTGCAGGGTGGAGATAAATTCAGATATGATGTTGCCGTTCTCTCCCCTTTGGTATGCCTCAAGCTCCTCCTCTTTGCCGTCAATGTCAACACCGAAATATGGACAGCCACCGAACATAAATCCTATGCCCGAATGTTTTTCTGAGGCTCTCACAGCCGTATCGAAATCGCACCAAGTAGAGGGGTTATTTGACATAGCCCCTCCGCCTGTAAGTGCGTTTATTGGCACTTTCTTTATCTTCCCTCTCTTTTCATCAGGCACAGCGTCCCAGCATATCCAGTTTGGCAGGGCTTTAAGCTCCTGCGGTATTTGTTCGTACATATATCCAACTCCTAACGTAAATTTTGAAAAGTCAAAGCCTTTCACTTATCCCCGAAAAACGTTCAAAAAGTTGCATTAAAAATGCAACAATTGCAGAAATGTTGCCAAATTAAAATATAAATCATTTGTTTGTACAAAATATTATCTGCGTTTTTATGCAAAAGCACTACGACTTTTCGCTTTTCTCAGAAATCAGAACGGCACGCCGTCATCTGTAAGCACGTCTTCAAAATCTTCAAGCGAACCTATGGCGCTGTCAGCCTGCGTATTTGTCTTAGGCGTTGCAAAGCCCGTCTGCTTAGTCGCAAAGCTGTCCGCCGTTGGCGCAGAGGATTTAAACTTATGCTTGCACTCAGGATACTTTGTAGGGTTGACAAAATTAATGCGTTCCTGCTCCTTGCCGTTCCATTCCTCGTGCGTGAGATCTACCCTTATGCACTTGTTCAGCAGGTCGGTGCAGTATGCTTTAAGGCTGTCATACTCCTTGCCGTCAGGAAGCTTAGCCGCCTTGCCCATTGCCATAAGCTGAGCAAAGTTGTAGCCCTCCACCTGCATATCGTTCTCGTTAGGCTCGTGCTTTTTCCATATGGTGTGAAACAGGCAGGAGTTGCCGTATTTCTGTCCCTGCACGTCATTTCTGATGACGAGAGTGAAGTTAAGACCCACCGAGCCTTTCTTTGTCGTGCGTTCCTCGATAGCGGTTATGATGCACTCGTAATCGCCCTCAGGCTTTAATCCGTTCTGAAATGCCTCTGATTGATTTGACTTAAATCCCATTTTTTATTCCTCCGTTAGTAAATTTACTGCGTCCTCTGCTGATCGGCATATGCCTGCCAATGCTCCGCACTCACGCATTTTTGTTATGAAATTCTTCTGCTCAGGACGAACTCGTCCTGACTTTGTTTTGACTTCGATAAAGACAGCTCTGCCGTCCTTATGCCTTACGCCGAACAGGTCTGAAAAACCTTTCGGCACACCTGTAGTGAAATATCTGCCGTCAACAGTTTTCCCCTCGCCTACGTTCACACGAAAGACAGTGCAGTAGGGCGACACCGCACAGCGTATCTCGTTTTGTATCCTGTGTTCTTCCGTCAACCTATAAGCCCCCTTTGCCTTGCCTGATAATATGCCCAGCCTGATTTGTAGCCGTGACTTTTCGCATACTGCAAAAGTTCGGGATAGGTATGACAATCGGCAGGACTTGAAAAGTCAAGCTTAAATCCCTCCACCTTTATAAGACCCACGCTGCTGTCAGTTTCAAGCTTTCTCTCGGCCGCAGGAAATACATATCCGCAATGAGGACAGCATACTTTCACCCCCGCAGGAGGAGCAGAGAAAGTATAGAAACATTCGGGGCATTGTTTCACCTTGTCGCTCTGCTCCTGCTTTTTATGCTGAGCTTTTGGCTTTTTCTCCAAGCTCCACTCCCTGTCATCGTCAGGCATACCAAACCTTGCATAGTTGCCAACGTGGTCGATTATGACGGCTCTTTTATCGGGACGATAACGCATACATCTCATAGCCTGCTGAATGTAAAGAGTAAGGCTCTTGGTGGGTCGCAGGAGTATGGCACACTCGCAGTCAGGAACGTCAAAGCCCTCGGAGATAAGGTCGACGTTGCACAGCACAGTTATATCTCCCCTGCGGAAAGCTGAGATAATGCTGTCACGCTCTGCCTTTGGGGTCGAGCCGTCAATGTGTGCCGCCTTTATGCCGTTGTCATTAAATACCTCTGCCGTTCGCTGAGAATGTCTGACGGAAGCACAGTAGCAGACTGCTTTTTTGCCATTTGCTAACTGTTTGTAATACTTTATGACATCACCGAAAACAGTATTTTTTACCATAGCTTTCTCTATCTCCGCCGCCATATATTCACCGTGAGAAACGTGAAGCCCTGTAAGGTCGGCAACGTCAGGAGCATAGTAGTCATAAGGTGCAAGACAGTTGTTATCAATAAGCCATTTTGCGGATACCCCTATGATAAGCTTGTCGTTCACGTCACCAAGCCCGTCACCATTAAGGCGAACAGGGGTCGCTGTAACGCCCACTCTCGGCACGTCCGAAAAGTATTCGTATATGCGTTTGTAGGACTGAGCAAGGCTGTGGTGATTTTCGTCAGTTATGATAAGTGCAGGTCTGGCAAGCTTTTTAAGCCGTCTTGTAATAGTCTGCACCATGCCAACCTCGCAAAGTTTCATATCAACGCCCCAGCGAATAAACGTCTTTTTTATCTGCTCCACAAGCTCACGTCTATGGACGAGAAAAAGCACACGCTTGCCGTTAAAGGTCGTTCGCCTTGCCATTTCAGCCACAATGCAGGACTTTCCTCCGCCGCAGGGCAGGACTATGCAGGGTGCTTTATACCCTGCTCTCCACGCCTTTCTTACCTGCTCCACCAGCTCATTCTGATACGTTCGCAGTTTCATTGGACTTCGCCGCCTTTACCCTTTTCAGAACGCATTTCATGCAAAGCTGTTTGCCGTAATTCTTCATCGAGCCGTCTATTATCTGCTGAACAGTACGCCTGCCGTCTGACATTATCGTCTTTCCGCACTCTGAGCAGATATGTTCGTCTGCAAGGTGATAGTATGTCCTCAGCGCTTCATCAACAAGTTTCAGATCGTTGCTTATGTACATACTGTCGAACAGCCCAATAGGACTTTTGCAGGTGTCAGTGCCGTCCGTCTGAGTGGCGAAAAGATACTTGCCGTCAACCACAACAGTTTTAAGCACAGTTGTGAACATACCCTCGACAGTTATCTTCTCATCAAGCAGCTTGCCGATAGTTTTAGCTTTCTGTCTGCCGTCCTCGCCTGTATCAAGGTGATTTAGAAAATACACGATAACATCTTCGGGAAGCATTTCAACGCTTCTCACAAGCTCCCAAAAATTCTTTGCAATGTCGGTGAACTTCTGATAGCCCGTTTCCTTTGCACGGCGCATAAACTCGTTCACCATAAGATACTGACTATCGTCAACGGCTATTGACTTTGTCGTCTGAGCTTTCATAAAGCGTTCTATCTCGCCGTAATTGTCGGTATGTATCGTTGACTTAAACTGCGTGCGGAACGGAAGCTGTTTTCCGTTCACGTTCACAAGAGCAAGTTCGTCCTCTTTGAAATTTCTCAGGGAAGCAGATTTGCCGCTTCCCGAAAAGCCTAATACAAGTATCGCAAGTCCCATTCTCTTTTCCTCCTTATCTTATGGTCAGTCCCGGTCTGCGGACAACTGCCGCATATGGTATCTTCCTGCCTGCCTCGATAGCCACCTTGACAGCCGTCTTGCTTATGTCAGGATCTTTGTATTTCAGCAGGCTGTCATCATTGACCTTTGCCCACTCCACAAAGGCTTTAGGGTCTGTTATCTCTGTGCTTTCCCTGCCCTTTGTAATGCTTATCTTAGCCATAACGCCCTCTATTTTGTTAAGGTTGACCCTCTGCATACTGTTCATAAGATAAGCTTTAAGGCTCTCTGCCTGCTTGACCTTCTGCTCACGTCTTGCTTTGAGGGCTTTCTCCTCTGCTTCAAGCATTTTCGCCTCGCTGTTCAGCACCTTAACATAAGCCGCAACGTTCTCTGCCTTGTCTGTAAATTCAGCCTCAACGCATTCAAGGGTATCAAACCACACCTTTTCAGCCTCAGCCTTTTCCTCTGCCGTAAGCTCGGCATTTTCCGTCATATCCTCAAGGCTGTCAAAAAGCCTCTGAAAATCGTTTGTAAGCTCATAAAGTTTCATTTTTATACCTCCAGTTTTGAATTGATTATATCCGCAAGCTGTCTTGCTTTCTGTGTGAAAAGTCCGTAATTGTCGCTGTCATTATGCTCGTTCACAAAGCCCACGAGCCTTGTTACGCTGTCAACAGCGGTGGAAAGATAAGCCTTGAATATGGCTTTATCGTCCTGCGTTGACGTGATCTCTGTCTTCCCCGCAAGCTTTTTCTCATACTCCGCCTTAGTTCTGTCAAGCTCCTCACGAAGCTGTGAAAGCTTTTCCTGCTTGTCCTTTTCAGCCTGCTCAGCTTTTTGCAAAAGCTCTCTGCGGTCTTTCAGGCTGTCTTCTTCAAGCTTTGAATATTTTTCCGACCAGTCAAGGTCAACACGCCGCATAGCGTCTTTAAGGTTTGCCACCTCTTTGCTGTCCGTTTCCACAGCCACCTCGATAGGACGGCTCTCAAGGTCCTTTATCTCGGCTTCAAGCTCAGCAATTCTATCCTTGAATTTCTGTGACTTCGTTTCGTGTTCTTCCTCACGGTATCTCATTTCTTCGTGAAGTGCGTCATTTTGCTTTTTCACGCTGTCGATTTTCGCTTTAAGCTCCTTGACAGTTGTATTCTCTATATCTGTGGTTTCGGTAATGGTTTCTCTTTGCTCATCAGACAGGGTTGAAAGAAGTGTCAGCTTTTTTATTCCAATTTGTCCACTCGAGTGGACAAAATCTTCTGGAAGATTTTCAGCAACAGATATGTAATTATACACATTCGTTCTTTTAAACCCTGTTTCCTGCTCGCAATACTCTCCAAAATCTGAGTACCCAAGCTCCTTGTAAAGCCTGCTGTCTCTCATTTCCTTAAAGCCCATACACATATCGTAAAGGCTCTGCTGTGCAAGCTGAGCTGAGGTCTTTATCCTGCGGTCAAGCTCAACCGCCTTGATATATTCTGCCGATAGTTCGTTCATGCTGTTTTACGCTCCTTTCGTTTCTCAGCGAACACCCTGTCAAGATACCGCTGATACTTCTGTTCAAAGTCCTTTATCTCCTGCGGTTTGTCCTCACCGCCGTTTTGTACCACGTTGTTTCTATATCCTCTGCACTGCACGATACCGCCATATTGGCTAACCTCCACAGTATAGTAAGGCTTGTCAGGCTCAGAAACTTTTCTCAGAAACATTATGCTGAGTTTCCCCATAGCATGGCGTTCTGCATATCCACCCACACAATGGGAAAGTATCCTGCCCTCATCCTCTATTTCCTGCAAGCTATGTGGCTGTCTGATAAGCAAACCGTCTCCCGAAAATTCAAGGCAGACACGCTCTGCAAGCCTTTTTGTGAAGTTCTGCAAAACAAGCTCGTCATGCTCATAGTTGATGATCTGAGTGAGCCTGTTGTGCATTGTCCAGAAATCGTGTGGCAATGCTATCATTGTATCGTGAATGTTATACTCCAGTGTTTCGCACTGCTCCAGATAGTCGCTGTAATCAAGAGGTGTCATTTTCTGCTCGTGTATGTATCGTGCCACCCTTTGCGGTGTAAGACCTGTTATCCTCACAAGACGTTCAAGAGTGCCGTGTTCGTTCTTAAAGACCTTTGCTATATTCAGTAAATCTTCCGGTCTGAGTTTTGGATATTCCTCACGATAGTCAAGATACTGCTCCCACAGCTGTTCGCTGCCTTTGAGTGTCTTGAACTCCGTCTTGTTCAGTCCGAGCATTTTCAGCAGGTCATTACTTTTCCAGTTCACACGCTGAGAGAGCAGGAACTTTTCCTGATATCCCCACCAACCTGTGTATCTCACGCTTGTTACGTCATAGTCTTGCTTCATAAGATACTCAAGATTAGGGTGCTTGCAATATGCGTGAAGATAGCTCATCAGCATATTACCGTGATAATGCTGATACTGACTGTACCGCATATCCGATTTGTCTATGGCTTTGACGTTCAGCACCGAATAGGAATTATCGTAGTTATATCCCATACAGCACTTGCAAAAGACAGGCTCACGGAAGTCATTACGCACAGACCAGTTTATGCCGTTATCACTGCCGTATCTCACCGATCCGTCACGGGCAAACACATACCGCTGTCTTTCCACAAGGTCACCCTTTGAGTATCTGTGAAAGCAACGTGCGAAAAGCTCAGCACCCCTTGTGAGGAACACCACATAATTCTTAGCACCCTTGCCTTTCATCTCATCCATAAGCTCTTTATCCACCGCAGGAAAGCAGTAGATAAGAGCCTCTTTTCTTGTCTTTTTCATACTGTCACCTTAGAAATCAAGCAAGCCGTCAAGTGACAGGCTGACAGGCGGTTTTGCTGTTTCTTCGCTGTCCGAGCCGTCGCCCAGGTCGATAGTCATATTGAAATGAACGTCCGCACCCTTAAAGTAAAATCTTACAGCTCTGCGGTAGATCTCGATATCCGAAATACTTCCCCCTGCACCCTTGACAGCGTTTTCCGCACACTCAGCGAAAGTCCTGTCCGTCTGCAGAACCGCCTGAGCGAATTCCTCGTTCTGCTCACAGAAAGTGCTGAGAGCCTCAAGAGTAGGCTTTGCAACCGCCTGTGCATACTTGCCAAGCTTAGCGACAGACAGCTCCTGCGACAGCTTGTCCTGAGCTTTCTTTGCGTTAATGTTCATTGCCGTCACCGCCTTTTCGCACGCTACTCATCAACGCACTGGCACAGCAGATGTCCTTGTATGTCTCGCCAAGGTCAAAAGCCTTCTTCTCATGTGGCTCCATTTCCTGACGCAGTGCCAAAAGGGTCGACATAGCACTTGCGAGCACTTGACATATATCCGATTTTGTGCTATCATCAATTTGAAAAGTGTTTTCTTTTTTTCGTTGAGCTTGTGCCTGTTGCCGCAGGTGCAGGCTCGTTTCTTATGTACTCTGTAAAATATGCACCACACACCAAATCTTTTCCATTAAGCGGACAACCTTTGCAACTAACAGTAAATTCTGTACAGTAGTTTACCGCCTTTTCAAACTCCTCTTTCGTTATCATCGGTATCCTCCTCTTTCTCAAAACGTTTCTCCCAGTGCCTATCCACCACGCTCAGCACAAGATACATCACTACATCTATCCCTGCAAGCACAGCTACTGTTATTAGCAGTATTCCTACAATGTCATTACCACTTTCCTTTCATTTCAACTTCGACCTTGACTATGGGTCTGCCTGCTTCTCTCACCGCACGCTCCAGTTCCTCACGAACTGTGTCTTCGGCGGTTTCTTTTATGTTTCGATACAGCCCATAGATCACCAGTGCAACCAGTGACACACACAGTGCTACGGCTGACACATATCTGATGATCTCTAACGTTGCTATCAGGTTGTTCATTTTCTCACGTCCTTTCATTTTTACGTCCTGTGTTTTAAGCTATCCACTCAGGGTGTTCAGTCCTCGCCGTTTCACAAAGCTTATCCCAGAGCGACGGGTCACGCCCGACCATATCCTGCAGCGCTCCTGCAAGCTTGCGACCTATACTGTCCGCAGCCGCCTGTCGCTCCTGCTCCGTGCAATCGTCCCAAAGCTTGTAACTCTTGCCGCCGTCGAACGAAACGTGCCTTATGACCTTTAAAGGCGGATATTTCGGCATTTTTATCACCTCCTACTCAATTCTATTGGATATCGGGGTTGTACTATGCTAGACAAGCTCCTCGATAACGGCGATATTCTCGCCCTCTGAGCGGTCAACAAGGTCCATAGCCTCGCCTGCCGTCTTTGCCGTGACTGTTACCAGCCTTACGCCGCTGAACTTGTCTGTCAGCTTAATTTTGTAGTGTTTCATTTTTGTACCTACTTGAAAAATCTAACTTCTTGTGGTATAATGTAGAAAATAAAATAAAAGGAGCTGACCATAAATGATAAAAGTCATTCGAAGCAAGCAAATCGAATATCCTAGTGTCAACTTAAATTTTAAAGTTGATATGCCAAGAAATTGTCCTCATTGTGGTGTTGTTTTAGAGCCTAAAGCTCTATCAAGCCATTTTGTTGAAATGGCAGACTTGGATGACCACCATTATAAAATATATGTCCATTGGCTATGCCCAAGTTGTGCAAAAGCATTTTGCTCAGAATATGAATACATTGGTCCTCAATATCGCACTGAATGTGATGAAGCTACACTTATTCAAACTGATCCTAAGTTCTGCTCATCTCCAACATTTGACGCCGAGATTGAAAAAGTTTCTGAGGATTTTGTTAAAATATACACACAGTCGCATAAGGCGGAGCAACTTGGTTTCGATAAAATATGTGGAATGGGTTATCGAAAAGCGTTAGAATTCCTAGTAAAAGATTTTGCGATTAATCTTCACCCAAAAGAAGTAGAAAAAATCAAAAAGCAAACGTTAGCTCAATGTATCGAAAACTTCATAGACAGTCCAAAGATAAAAACCCTTTCAAAAGCTTCTGCTTGGATCGGTAATGACGAAACCCATTATTGCCGCCAACACGAAGATTACAATATAGAGCATTTAAAAGCTTTTATCAATGCCATTGTTTCATACATAAACTCAGAGCTTGAACTAAAAAAAGCTGAACAACTTGTAAGAAAATCTGATTAACCCTTTTCGCAGAGCAATTTTCCGTCAAGAGTCCAATACTGAATGACCTCTCTACAGGGGTCATTTTCTGTTCCTGCGCCTTTCAAGGCTCTTGTTACGATCACCTGCTCAACCCTGGCACTGTCACATCCTCTTGGAGTAGCAGTAATTTTCTTTTCCACGTTCCTCTCACCCCCTCTTTAATCACTTGTTGCATTATGCAACTCACTGAGTAAAAAAATATTTGCCGAACTCTCCAGCATCAATGTGGAGCAAGTGTGACAGTTTCTCAGCCTCGTCCAAGTCAAACGGACGAACATTGTTTATTTTCTGATTAGCTGTAGGTTGAGCTATGTTTAAACAATGTGCAACGTCAGCTTGGGTCAGTTCAAGCTCCTTCATTCTACCCTTGATCTTGTTCGTGTTTACCATATGCCAGCCTCCTTTCTTGTTGCATTATGCAACTTACTGCATTATCATAATAGCACATAACTTTTCACTTGTCAATAGCATTTTGCAACATTTTTTTATTTTTTCAAAAAAGCTATTGCATTATGCAATTTAATGTGATATAATCATTATAACGAAAGCAGGTGAGCAAGATTTGAATACCATAGAAATTGGAAATAGAATAAAAGCTGCAAGAGAAAAAAAAGGACTTACACAAGAAGAACTTGGTATCCGTCTTGGATTGAATAAATCAACTATCCAAAGATATGAGGCAGGAAAAATTCTCAGAATAAAATTACCTGTTCTTGAATCAATCGCTATTGAGTTGAATGTTAATCCTGAATATCTTGCATTAAAAACTGATGATCCTAGCCCTAAACATTCTTCTCATATTATAGACTCCAACGCAACCATACTCCCGCAAGACAACGTACATATAATACCTATATATGAGAGCGTGTCGGCTGGGTTTGGTGCTTATGCTGACGATTATGTTGTAGGCTATATGCCGCTTTATATCGTCAGCGAGGAAGAAGCTAAGAATACAATGTGCATTGTCGTTTCGGGGGACAGTATGTATCCGAAGATAGAGAACGGCGACAAGATACAAGTATTAAGGCAGGATTGGGCTGAGGACGGACAGGTAGTTGTTGCCCTTATCGACGGCGAAAACGGCGTTGTGAAGAAAATCAAGTATTCTGATGACAAGATAACCCTTGTATCATTCAATCCCGAATATCAGCCGAGAGAGTTTGTCGGTGCAGAAAGAGACCGCATAAGAATACTCGGCATTGTAAAAACAGTTATAAAATCCTTATAATAAAAAAATCCCCGCCAGCACCGCAAATACTGACAGGGATAGCACACAGAATTTTCTCCTGCATGATTACAAATACATTATATCACCAATTTAAGACAATGTAAATGATTTCATAAATTGTTTACAAATGTCGATTTATAGGGAGGAAAAAAAAATGACTTGTCCAAATTGTAAAGGCGAAAACGCACCAGGCGTAGCAGTATGTGAATATTGCGGTCACGAACTGCCGCAGCCGCAGAAAATTGATAACCACGTTGAGCATAACAGCAATATCGTTCAGCACATCACATACGTTACAAACGTCCAGCAGGTCGCACCGCAAGCTCCTGTTGAGCAGATAAGCCCTAAGAGTAAAAGCACAGCTGAAATACTTTGCCTGCTGACCTTTTTAGGCTTGGGCGGTTTGAACAGATTTTATGTAGGCAAAGCTGGCACAGGTTTGCTGTACTTCTTTACTTTCGGAGGTTTCTTTATTGGAGCACTAGTTGATATGATAAATTTGTTTCAGGGAAACTTCACTGACGCTCAGGGCAGAGTGTTAAAATAAAATCCCCTGCAAGTATTGTAAATACTGACATGACAAAAAACTCGCCCCCAAGTGCTACCAACACTCAGAGGCGAGCAGAGCGGATACTACCAATATCAGCTCGATCCAAATTCACACCAATAGACCAATAAAGGGCGAATTCTGCCCTTTTATTATACTGCATATTATTAAATATGTCAAGAAAATAGGAGGAAAAATCAATGAAGATCGCAGCGGCTTACGTTCGTGTTTCCACCGAAGAACAGACCGAGCTGTCCCCTGACAGCCAGGTCAAGCTCATTCGTGAATACGCCAAGAAAAACGGCTATATCGTGCCGAAAGAATTTATCTTCCACGATGACGGCATTTCGGGACGTTCCACTGCCAAGCGGCAGGGCTTTAATCAGATGATCGGCACAGCCAAACTCAAGCCGAAGCCATTTGACGCTATCCTGCTGTGGAAATTCAGCCGTTTCGCCCGTAATCGTGAGGACAGTATCGTCTATAAATCAATGCTCCGCAAACTTGGTATCGACGTCATTTCTATCTCCGAGAATGTAGGTGACGACAAAATGTCCGTGCTTATCGAGGCTATGATAGAGGCAATGGACGAGTATTACAGCATTAACCTTGCCGAAGAAGTCAAGCGTGGTATGACGGAAAAGTTCGGGCGAGGTCTGAAAGTTTCGGGACCACCGCTGGGCTATGATATGAAGAACGGCGAATTTGTGGTCAACGAGCAGGGGGCTGAGATAGTCCGCCGCATATTTGATATGTACGTCAACCAAGATATGGGCTACCTCAATATCGCCCGTGAGCTGAACGCTGAGGGCATACGCACCCTGCATGGCAATGATTTTGAGACCCGCACTATCGCTTACATCATCAGAAATCCCGTCTATATCGGTATGCAGCGTTGGACGCCCGGCGGAGGTGGCTCAAAGGG
This sequence comes from Ruminococcus sp. AM43-6, assembly GCF_003461785.1. NCBI lineage: Bacteria > Bacillati > Bacillota > Clostridia > Eubacteriales > Oscillospiraceae > Ruminococcus > Ruminococcus sp. AM43-6. The sequence continues at coordinate 203,925 of NZ_QTXU01000001.1, read as the reverse complement.
TCACTACCGCTCTGCTGTAGCCGAGAATGTTGTTATTACTCAAGCTCACCACCCTGCCATTATCGACAAGGAGATTTTTGAAAAGGCTCAGCAGAAAGCCGCAAAGGCTCGCAGACCATACGAACGCAGTGGATCCACCAAGCACGAGTATATGCTCAGAGGCTTGCTGAAATGCAGTTCCTGCGGCTCAAACCTCACAATGGGGTCGGTCAAGAGCAGCACTCTGCAATGCTATCAGTACGCTCACGGGCGGTGTAAGGAGTCCCATGCTATTACTATCGGTAAGATAGACAAGGCGGTCATAGAGGACATACAGGGGCTTGTGGACGGCACAGCGACCGATTACAAGCTTGTTGACCAGTCCCCTGCCAAGCCGAAGAAAGAAACGTCCAAGTTTGAGACACAGCTTGAACGAGAGCGAATGAAGCTCGAACGAGTGAAGGCGGCATATGCAGACGGCATTGACACGCTGGAGGAATACAAACGCAATAAGTCGGAAGTCCTCGCCAACATTGCAGAGCTGGAAAGCAAGCTCCGCCAAGCCCAGCCGTCCAAGCCACAGCCCACCGCCGACCGCCTGCCTGATCTGAAAGTCAGAGCACAGGAAGTTCTCAAGGTCATAACCTCGCCTAATGCCACACCTATGGAAAAGAACAACGCTTTACGGAGTATTGTTGACAAAGTTGTCTTTGACCGCAAAACGTCTAGCATTGAAATGTATTACCTGTGCTGAAACGGCATATTTAGGTGGTTTTAGAGTTGGTATAACTTTTTGAAGTCTGGTGGCCCTGACGGCGAACTTGGTGCAGCGCTTCGCTATCTCAATCAGCGTTACTCAGCCCCCTGTCGTGAGGTGCAGGCGATACTCAACGATATCGGCACAGAAGAACTTGCCCACATCGAAATGATCGGCACTATTATCTATCAGCTGACCCGTGACCTCTCCCTCAAGGAGATAAAAGACAGTGGCTTTGACACCTATTTTGTTGACCACACTACAGGCGTTTACCCTATAGCCGCCTCTGGTGTACCATTTTCTGCGGAAATCTTCCAAAGTACAGGTGACGCTATAGCTGATATACACGAAGACCTTGCTGCTGAGCAAAAAGCCCGCCTGACCTACGACAACATTCTCAGGCTTGCTGACGATCCCGATGTCCGTGACCCTATCAAGTTTCTTCGTGAACGTGAGATAGTCCACTACCAGCGCTTCGGCGAAGGACTAAGACTTATTCAGGATATGCTTGACAGCAAAAATTTCTACGCTTTCAATCCTAGCTTTGACAAATAATAAAAAAAGCGGGCTGTTGTTATCAGTCCGCTTTTTTGTACATATATCAAAAATCTTCCTTGTCCATCTGCTTGCCGCTCCTGCTGACCTTTTTATTAAGTATCAGCGAAAAAGCCAGCGTTGCGGCTATGAGTGCTATCATCACAAGCACTGATTTTATTGTCAAATGCTTCAACTGTGCTCCAATATATGTCTGCACAAGCATTTCAGGCATCACTCCCATTATCGAGCCAAGAAGATATGGTCTGTAAGGCATTCGCAGTGCGCCGTGTATCATTGAAACAAGGTCGCCCGGCACAACTACCACTGCCCTTGAAATGTAGGAGGCGAACAGATTATTGTCATGCCCATAATTTACAAGCTTTCGTGCCTTAGGATATTTCATCTCAATAACACGCATGATATCGCCACCCGATATCCTTCCCACAAGATAAGGAACAGTAAAACAAACCGATAGTCCTATTACGTTCAACAAAATGCCCACCCAGAACGGATATATTGCACCCACGCACACAAAAATAGCCGCAAGCGGGAATACCACCGACAAGGACTTCAATCCATAAAACCCCAGAATAACAAATGCGGCAAGCCACAAATTGTCCGGGCAATAACTGAGTATCTCAGAAAACTCATGGTCTTTCAGAAAAAGAGCACAGCAAATTATTATGATAATAGTTAAAGCAAAGGGTACATATCTTCCATATTTTCGCACAAACCTATCCATAACTCCTCGCTCCTCCCCGATTCTTTAGGGTATTATACCATATTTGAATGTTCAATTAATTATCAATCAATGAAAACTGTGTTACAACTTTCGCTGTCAAAACAAATTTATACTTTATCGTTCGTCAAATTGACCAACCATTCTCATTTTTGCACAATATCCCACTATCACTATAATTTTTATAAGTAGAATTATGTCGTCTTATGTCGTCTTATGTCGTGAAGTGTTCTTAAACAAGTCGATTTCTGTTTTAATTTATGTATATCTGATTAATAGGTTAAATTTGTACAATATTGCTATTGACCAACGTACCAATTAATGTTATAATTAATTATAAGAATTATTTGGGAGGTATTTTTATGAGATACACAGTATACAACAAAGCAATGAAACGTCCAGTTTTTCAAACAAATGACCTTGAAGAAGCCATTGACTATACACGCCGCCACCCAAGAAAGTCAAGACGACACTGCATATATGATGACAAACTAAAAACTTTTGATATAAAAAAAATAAGACTTGCCGCAGGAATATAAAACGCACAGGGTGTAGAACTCTGTGCGTTTTTAATGTATTTATGAATAAACAAGTCTTACAGTCACTCTGCTGTAACCGCTCCATGTGCAGGTGAACAGGGTCAGATCCCAGTCGCTGCCACCACCTTTTATGAGCGATGGCGAATCCCAGCCGCTCAGCAGTTCGCTGTTTGTGACAGTATAGTTAAATTCTCTGCCGTAAACATCGGTGAAAATGACCTCATCACCTGAGCTGAGCTTATCCAGCTTATCAAAAAAGCCTGTGTAATTGTGAGCGCAGATTATAAGATCATTGTCTACACGTCTGCCGCTGTACTGACAAGCTGCAGTATTCATTGCAGCATAGCTCCAGCCACGAGTCACAGGAAACTCCTGCCCCAGTGTCGGGAATGAAATCAAGCCTATATATGAGTTGCCGTCAAGCACGATATCCTTATCCGGGTCATCTATCTCGCTGTCCGTGGATCGACTATCGTCAAAAATGTCAAAGGGTGAACTGCTGTCGCTATCCTCTGCACTGTCTGAGATCTGCGTTTTCAGGTCACTCAGCACAGCCTCCATCCTTTTATTACTTTGCTTTTCATGAAAATAGTTGTAATAATTAAGGGATAATGCCGCCGCTATCAGCATTATCCCCATTATTATCAACAAAAGTCCTAGCTTTTTTTTAGTCACTATTTTTCTCCTGTTGTAAAGGCGAGCCTATGTGGTTTCGCCTTTATTTCTCTTTTCTGCTTACTCTCCAGCCTGCTGCGATAAGGATAACTCCACCGCCTATAAGTACAGGCACCGGCCAGTTGAGCGAACCAGTCTGTGGTATATTGTCAGGCGTTGAGCTTGATGAATCAGAGCCTGACGAGCTGCTGTCAGGTGTGCTTGAACTACTATCTGTATTACTCGAACTGTCTGACTTATATGTGTTCTCTATAAGAAACAGCTTGTCATTGTTTTTGGTAACAACTGTGTAGTTGGCAGGAATATCTATCTCCTTAACTGACCACTCAGCTGCAGTATCGTCTTTCCAGAAATACTCCCAATTGTTGTCAGCACTAAGAGTAACAGTATCAAAAAGTTTGCCATCACGATAGATCTCCACCTTGATATTATCAGGTATGAGCTTTTTCTGACCATCAGGAACTATCCACGACTTCCTTACACCATAATCACTGTCCCCTGCCGGGATCTCTTCGTATGTGAACTTGGTGTAAACTGTTATCTGACCCTCAGCAACGATATCCTTATCTATCTCGATAAGTGACGGGGAAGGTGTAAACTTAGCTGTTGTGTTTTCAAAACTCTTGCCTGAAACAAGATACAGACCCACAGAATCAGCAGAAAGCTTTACTTCACCGTTTGCGTCCGTCTTGCCTGTTGAAACAGGTGTAATGTTATCCGTTTTTGCGTAGTTGTCGAGCGTATCAGCGACAGCCTGCATTTTTGAAGCGTCAGTAAAATCAGACATATCTATAGGATAATCGCTGAACTCACCGGTAAGGACAAAGTCAGCTTCCTTACGCTCACCGACCTTATATATACTCCACTCGGCATTACTAACAGTCGTTGTATCATTTTTGCACACTATATCCACATTGATATTATCTGCTGCAGAAGCTGAGATCGTCATGCTTCCCAAGGCTGAAACAGCCATTGCCGCTGTACACAAAACAGCCTTTGCAAGCTGAGAAAATTTAAGTTTCATCTTTGCTACTCTCCTTATCAGGTAGATTTTCAACATTATCGTCACTCTCTGGCTTATCTAGCATTGCCACAAGCTCATCATGAGAGATTTTTTTGCGTTTTGAATCCACAAACCACCACACAAGCAGTACCACAAACAATGGTATTGCTACAAAAGGCACGACCACAAGAGAATCGAGCTGAACAGCGTCTGCCGTTATTTTTGAAACACTCTTTGTATCGTCCGCAGTTTCAACTCTCTTTGCACGAACAAGAAGCCTGTGAGAATTGACTCCGTATGGTGTACAGGTAGTCAACGTAACATGATCCTCACCCGGAATAATGTTCAGCTTATCCATTTCATTAGGCAGAACTATATAAACAGCCTCGACCTCATATGTATAGACCTCTTTCAACACTGTTATAGTGAACTCATCGCCCTCCGCAAGCTTATCAAGGTCGCTGAAAAGCTTTGCTGACGGCAGACCTCTATGTGCTGAAATGACCGAATGAGTGTCCGCTCCGCCAACAGGCAGGCTCGAACCTTGCAGATGTCCCACAGCGACATTTAACACGCCGTCACTTGTGCCATGATAAATAGGCAGCTCCACCCTTATAGTAGGAATGGAAATATAGCCCATAACACCCGTCCCCGTGATATCTAGGATATCCTCATAGCCCTTGACCTGATCATAATCCACAAAAGGTCGGGCAAGTTTTGCTATCTCTTCATTATATTTTCTGGCACGGCTGAGTATCTCTTCATTCTCCTTGTCAGAAAGGTCATTTGCCGCTTTCTGATAAGTCGCCACCGCACGGCTTTGCGTTTTGGAGTTCCACCAATCGCTTATTGTTGGATATAACATCACGGAGAGCCCCACAAGCAATAACAAGACCAATAAAATTGTAGTTGATTTACCGCTTTTCTTCCTCATGGAGTCCTCCCTGATGCCTGCCGACCGAGATCGGCAGGACAAAGGTAAAAATAAATTCAAAAATTAGTCGTTCTTAGCTCTCTTCTTAGCAATGAGAAGCACACCTGCGCCCAGTACGATAGCTCCGCCTACACCGTAGAAGATCTGAGTACCGATACCGCCGGTTGTTGGAAGTGAGCCGCCCTTCTGGTTTATGATCTTAACTGTTGAACCGCTTGTGCCTGAATCAGTGCCGTCGAGCATACGAATGGACTGAAGCGTATTAGCAGGATCATATGTTGTGTCAAACTTGAACTCATATGGATCAGCTCTGTTATACTGAGCAGGAGCTTCTATCTCAACAAGCTTGTAAGTTGTCTGATCATCAATGCCCTTGATAGTAAACTTACCTGTTGCGTCTGTTTCGATATAATCAACAGAGCCTGCCTCACTGCCGATCTCAAGTCTGTAAACATTGTCAGCTATCTTGACAAGTCTGATAGCATCGCCATGAACATTTCTAAGCTGGAACTTAGCACCTGCAAGAGGCGCGCCCTTTTCGTCTACCTTGTTACCAACAAGTGAGAATGTCCAGTCATAAACTGTGACCTTAGGTGTTTCACCGTTCTCCTTACCTGTTTTGTCCTGAGGGTTATTTGAATATGTCAGGTAAGCTGTGTTAGGGTTATTGTTCACGCTGTCAGGAGCAGTAACTGCTACCTTAGCTTTTTCATTGAGCTTAGCAGAATAATAAGTCTCGATCTTTGCAACTGTAGGATAGTTCTTTACAAGCTCCTTAATATCGAAAGTAACATAGAAAGACTCCTTATAGTCGGTCGTACTGCTGTCGTCGCCAACTGTTGTGTTAGGGCCTACTGTAACAGAAGTGATCTCCTGACCGTCAGCGTCATAATACTTGTATGTAAGATTATCATTGAATGTAAAGCCCTCGCTGAGCTGGTCACGAACAGTATAAGTATACTTGTCATAAGCTGATACATCTTTTGGTATAGTTGTTGTGATCTTGAATTCTACATCGTCACCAATTGCGTTGTCGCCAACATCGCCCCATGAGTCATTCTCATTATGCTTGATCTGCTTTGTAAGTGTTGGCTTTGTCCTCTTTGGAGTAACGTCTGTTGTGCCTGAAACGTTAAGGATAAGAGCTGAGTTAGCCTTATCAACACCATTATTTTCTGTTGCATCGACAACGAGATAATAGCCAGCACTTGGAACATTGATAGTGTACTCACCGTTAGCTTCATGAGCAGTTACAGACTTACTGTCGATGATGCAGCCAGAAGCGGCTTTTGCAAACTTGGCAGTATCTTCCTTTGTCCAATGATCTGCGTCTGAGATTATCTTTGCAACGTCTACCGCACTCTCGGCACTGTCAAACTGTGACATATAAGTGCTAAGACCAGGAGTTTTCAGGCTGGTAAGCAGAGCATCGCCATTAATGCCTTTGCCCCACTTGATAGTATTTGTTGCAGATGCCTGGTCAAAGATCTGATAAGCCTTATATACTCTGTTTGTATCAGAATCCTTGATAACAATGTTATTAACGCCAGCATCAGTAGTAGCAAATACCCCGAATGCTGATGTTGCAGCAATAGCTGAAACTGACATAACGGTTGCAGCAGCAAGAGCTGCGAATTTCTTCATCTTCATAATTAATTATCCTTTCATATTTGTTTATTTACAGCGTTTTTTTTGCGACGCTTTGTAACTAAAAGTATTGCTGCGGCAACAGTGACTGTTCCGCCTGCTGCCACGAATGGGATAACACCCATGCCGCCTGTTTCAGGAAGCTCTCCTAAGGTTTCCTCAGAGTTGTTATAGACCTGAACATACTGATCACCGTTCTTTGTCATATCAATACAATTCTCATTTTCTGAGCCATTGTATCTGTAGTAAGCTTTGTATGATGACGTGCTTATCGGCTGACCGTTCACGTCTATCTCCTCAAACCAATAATAATACTTGTTTCCTTTGACATTATTTTCTTCAAGAGAAACGGCAGTTGACCAGTTGTTATCCGCCGTGAGCGTTATCTGCTTCCACAAGAATATTTCACTGCTTGGTATCGCATCTTTATTAGGAACAGGTGTAACGTTCGTCTTCTCAGGTGTGCCAAGATCCTCAGCTGTCACTTCATAAGAGCAGCTACTATCATCATCGGCCTTTGCTGTAAGCTCAACAGTAACATCAGAAGAAATACTGTTCAGATCCAAAGTAAATTTAGTCTTATCCCATGATGAGTTATCAATACCAGACAAACTTATATACTTACTTGTACCTGTCCATGACGGAACGTTCTGCTGCTTGTCAGTATCCCAAACGTCCTCACCTCTGTGGAAATCAGCAAGAACGTCGCCTGATGCATTGATAAGTCTTACTCTTGAATATTTGATATCGCCATTTTCGAGCCATGCATTATTAAGGATGAAACTGAACTTAGCCGAGCCATACATGGTATACTCAGAGGCAAAGCTTCCGTTCTGAGCCATTTCTGCGCCGTTGCTTGTAAGGATCTTGAATTTAACATTCTGTCCCTTATCCATTGTACCTGTAAACTTGTTATATTTTTCAGGCACGTCAGCCTTATTTGTTGACCTATAGATATTAAATGTTACCTTATCATTGGTATGGGTATTGCTATCGCCGTCAGACCATGCCTTTTGCAGGCGAACATCCATATTTTCTACCTTCTGAGGGGTCTTGGTATTGACGATCGTATCAAAGCCCGTGGCACTGCCGTTATTTGAATAAGTATATGTAACGCCAAAGCCGTCAGGTATATTCTTTTCAAGAACATAGTAATACTTGTCCTTGTCAAGACCGTCAAGAGTTACCGTCCAATTCTTAGACTTTTCCAGAGAAACAGTTTTTATAAGTTTGCAATCTGTTGGTATTCCGTTATCTCCATTCACTCTTGAGGTTGAATTTGGTGCAACAGAGGACTCATAAACATCTGCCTCGATCTTGTCGATACCAGCAGGAAGCTCACTGTCAGCAAGCTTGTTTCCAAGCTCATCACGCCATTCCTTCGTAATGTTAAGTCCCTTGACGTTCGTAACTGTAACATCAGTGTTTTTGCTCATTGCCGTTGCACTGTATACAGCCTCATATCCTGTTGCAAGATCGATCTCTTTGATATAATAGTAAAGCTGCTTGTAATCATTGCCGACCTTTGTATATCCAGGAAGCTTTGTCCACTCATGTTTCCAATTGTTAGCTTCGTTAAGAGTTACCTCATCACTGCCCCACTGAATATCATCTGGAACACCGCTTAAAACCTTAGTTGTAGACGAGCCAAGAAGGAACTTTACGCTCTCTGCCGAATGATTTCCGTTTCCATCGCTCCAAACCTTGCTTGCAGTTATCTTAAACTCTTTCAGCAGATTTGTTACTCTGAACATATCTCCGTTCTTCACGAATTGATATCCGTCCTCACCGACTTCACTTGGAACTACAGCCGGACGCACTTTAAAGGCAAAATAAATAGGAGTTTCATCAAGAAGATAACCCTCTGGACTTTGCTTTTCTATAAGCTTATAAAGATGCCCCTCAGTATCTCCTGTGCCTGCGGCAGGTTCAAGATCAAGGTTGTATGAACCGTCAGCATTTACATTAAATGTCTGCGCCTTATCCTGTGCCGAATTTCCCCAGATAACTGATCTTCTGTCTTTCGCAGCATTTTCTTTGAAATCTACTGCCGGGAGCCAATCGTATGTGCCATTTTCCAGCTTAGTGTATCTGTAGATCTCAAAAGAAGCTTTGAGCATAATACTATAGTCTCCGCTGTCTACCTTCATAAGCTTAAATGGCTCAACAGTTGTTGATGATGCCTTTGACTGATTTATCAGCTCAAACTCAGAATCATTATCTTCACTGTCATTTACAGCTGAACCGTTTGTGTCAAATGAAATATTATTGAACACATGAACTTTATAGCCATCGTTCTCAGCGTCCTCATCATTTGCAGGACTTCCTGTATAAACGTATACTATTTTCAGGTGACGCTGATCCGGAACGTTTATTTCAAGTTTCTTTACAAAATCTCGTGTCTTTGCTGTCAGTGCGGAACACTTTACAGCCGAAAGCATTTTTTCATTGCTGACTTCAGTGTTTGAAAAGCCGCTGCTATCCCTGTATTCATATTCGACTCTGAAAACACCGCCCGCCTTCTCAGAAGAAACCTCTTCCACAGGAACGGATATGCTTTTGCCAAAATCTGACCACTCGCCGCTCTTATTGGCAAATGCCTTTACTTCCTTGAAGCTGTTGCCGTCCATATAGCCATAAGCCACATAGTAACTCTTTATATTTCCGTTTTCGTAGCCCTCAGGCAAAGTCAGATCAATAGTACCCTTAGCGCCAACAATACTTTCACTTGGAATAAAGTTAGCGACAAACTTGCCCTTTTCATTGGTAATAACGTCTGCACTGCAGGAAACTGTGCTGTCAACTACCTCCGGATCAGAAATAACATAGCTGAACTCGTTTGTGGAAAGCTCTGAGCCTGTATCTGCGTCAAATACCTTGATAGACTTCAGATCCATATCAACAGCGGAATTGCCATTTATGCTTACCGTTTTTGTCTGAATGTTACCCTGAGCGTCCTTTGTCTTAACTACAGCCGTGCCTCCGCACTTGATAAAATCGTTGAGAGTTATCATTCCGTTTGTTGAGCATTTGAGCTTTTTAGGGTTAACATCAATGGTATAAGTTATTTCACAGCCGGTGGACTTCGGAGAAGATGTTTTCTTCAAGTTCTTTTCCTTAACTGTCTGCGTCTGGCTTCTCTCCGGATATTTTCCAGCTTTATCCTGAACCGTGTTTTTGAACGCTGCAGTACCATTCTTGTAAACACCATTCTTAACATCATCAACCTTTACAAGTGTACTGTAGTAAGCTGTCCAAGCGTCCTGCTGATTCCATACAGTCTTGAAAGTTACTGTATTGGCTGTCTTATCATAGAAATATTCAAACTGACTTGTTTGTGCAAAATCATACTTATCAGAACTATTTCCAAATGAATACCTGAGATAATCCTTGTTCTCGTAGAATATCATTCCCGCCGGAAGCGTGTCCACGATCTCGACATTATCGTTACGCTTATAAGTGCCGTCCTTGTTGATATCAAGCCGCCAATCAAACCTGTAATACTCAACGCCATTTACAGTAACAACAGGCAGGCTGTTAAGATCATGCACTGTGTCGCCTGCTACACTGCTTGCAGCGTCATACTTTTCATAAGGCGCTTTGGAGCTGTCACCTATAGTAAACCTAGTCTTATCTGCACTAGGTCCGAAAGTTTCGCCCTTATAAGCAGCCTTATTATTTACATCTATAATAGTACCTGCATCAAGACCTGTTACATCTACGGTACTGCTATACTGTATCTGCACAAGGTTTATATTGTCAAATTCTTCACTATCATTGAACTTTATCTCAAACGAAGTGTTGTCGGCATTAGGTACTACAGTGTAATTTGAACTGTTAAGAGTTTCATAGCTTCCTTTTCCATTTCTCTGAACATACATAATAATGGAATCAGGGTCAAGAACGCTCTTTATTGACTTGCCGTCATTTGACGCAGCGTTCATTATATCGCTTATAGTCTTGCCCCTGAAGGAACCGTTTGTCTGCTTGACCTCTACCTGCCACTTATATGTAACCTTGCTCCCGTTCTGAGAAATGTCAAGAACTGTTTTTGACTTCTCGTTTACAGGCTTATAATAAACCGTCTTGTCAGAATGGAAGCCGTCAATACCTGCAGTATTTTTCACTGAATAATATCCACTGCTGTCAGGGTCGCCAAGATCATAATCAGCGACCTTTGTTTCATAAGAAATAACTACCTCGTTATTGTCACCTATGCTGTCAGGCAAAACAAGCTCACCGTCACTTGCAACCGTTGCATCAATAGTATCGTTTCCTATTTTAATGCTGACCTTCTGTCCTGCTTTAAGCATATTGTCAGTTATTGTCTTACCTTTAAGGTTGGAATTTTTGTCATTACATTTAACAGTTACTTCCCATTTGATTATACCTAATGTTTTATTATCTATCCAGCCACTTTTTGATATCTGATACTTATTATAAACAGTTTCACTTGATGTGATATCAGACCATGGATTGCTTTTATCAGGTCTTTGCATTTTAACTGTATTTGTAGTTTCCGCCTTGTCAGGATCGATAGCTGTCACATACTCAATGGTGATTTGGGACGCTGTTATTTTATCGTCAAACGTAAGCGTGTTTCCGTCAAGTGTGTACTTTACATCTGAGCCATCGTCAGCTTTAAGTGTAAAGCTTCCAGGCTTTGCATCAGGAAATGCTTCATCATAAAGGTGATAGCCCTTTAGGTCTGCACCGCTAGGGTTGCTTACAACAATTTCCCATGTGACTTCGTTATTGTCGTAGTCAACATTCTTGCCAGTTTTTGAGATCTTATCCTTCTTTGACTCAGAATAAATAGTTTTATCTGCTTTTACTCCATTTCCGTCTTTGTCATATGTAGTGGATTTGTTTTCCACCTTACCTGACATAACGAAATTCGGGTCGCTTGTAGGATATGGGGTCGTGTAGCTTATGGTAACATTTTCTTCACTGAATCCATCGCTGAAAACAAACTTTCCGCTTGCAGCGTCATAGCTTCCCGCACCCTCAGGTGAAACAACAAAACTGCCGTCTACAGCGTCCTTAAAAAGCTTGTCCTCGATCCTGTCAAGAGGCTTCTTTGCAGGATTGTTCACTGTGATAGTCCACTTAACTCCGTCTGCAGTTTCGCTTGCGCCCTTTACGGCAGACATAGTGAGCGGAGTGAAACCGCCTATTTCAACCGTCTGACCGCCTATCTCAACAGTGGTCTTATCGCCTGTATCTGTATCCTTACGCTTTACATTGCCCTCAAAACTTGCCTTACCGCTTATAGCGTCCTTCTCATTTTTCTGTTTATATCGCTCGTCAAACTCAATAAAAAGATACTTCTTTCCATCTATCTCGTCGACTCTGTACTTACCTGAAATTCCATGTCCTTCATCGAAGTGAGTATCCTCGACATCGCCCCAGGTTCCGTCTGACGGTATACCGCCCTCGGGCAGGCTAACATTATCATCGATAGGGAAATAAATATACCTATTGGTCATTTCGCCCTTATCAAAATCAAATTCCACATTGAATTCGATTTTTTTAGATTGGTCTTTTCCTGAACCGACCGCATCATAGGATTTTATCGTGACGCTATTCGCATCCTTATAAGAATAGCTTCCACCGTTATAGGAAACATCTCCACCTGCCACGGAAGTACCCTCAGTGGCACTTATTGCAGGCATAACAAGACTTGCCAGCACTGACACTGTCATAACTACAGACAGCACCACACCGAACAAGCGGCTGCGTTTTTTCCTTTCATTTTCTTTTAGATATTGCCGAACTTTACCGTTAAAATTCTGCAAAACGGATCACTCCCTCCGAAATTATACACTATTTATAATAAACGCTAGTCCACTGTGCCTATCCTTTTAAAAGGATATATCCTCAGTGAGACCTTTCCAAGCACTGCTTCCTCAGCAATACAGCCTATCCTCTTTGTACGGCTGTCAACAGATGTAGATCTGTGGTCGCCCATAACGAATATTCTCTCGTCAGGCACCTGATAAGGCAGCTCGATATCACATTCTCCCAGAGCTTTGCCGTCAACATACGGCTCATTCAAGGTTTTTCCGTTGACGATAACAGTACCGTCATCCTTGATATCCACCACATCTCCTGCTGTAGCGATAACACGTTTCAACAGTATTTTATTATTATAATAAAACGCAACTATATCGCCCTTCTGAAAGCTTCCACGCTTTCTGCACACCACCAGCTCGTCGTCATGCAAGGTCGGCGTCATACTTGTACCCGTTACTCTCAAAACAGGCAAAAATAACATTGATATGATCACTGCTGCTGCTGCCACAACAAGAAGCGACGCCACGGTGCTGCGGAGTATCCTAAGATATTCCCGCCTTTCATGATGCTTTTTTACCACCCGCTCGAGTGTCTGGACATCAGGAAGCTCAGGTTTTTTTAACACCTCGTTCTTGCTATCTGCCGCCATGATCTTCCTCCACTACCGGCTGCTCAACAACCAGCTTGTGACCTGTCAGTGCAGCTACCTGCCGCTCCAGCCTGTCAAGTCGGTCAGTGATACTTTTTTTATCTTCGAGCTTTTGAAGAAGCTTTTCATTCTCTGCGTTAAGCTTATCATATTCTTTTCGCAGATAAAGCATTAACTCGAGCAGCTCATTTTTCGACAATTTTTCAAGTGCCTTATCCTTCAAAAGCCTCACCTCCGACGCAGTATGCCTATATATTTACAAGTATTATATCACTTGATTTTCCATTTGTCAATCCCACAATATATCATATTTGTATTTTATTACATATAAATATACTGATAGTTTACACAATATTGATTTATCATTTTCATAGTGCCGGCAGATGATAAAACAGCATATTTATTAGCCTTGAACATGAAACAATATGAAACCTGCGTTTTTACGCTAATTGCAACTTTCCCCCAAAAAATCTTTCCTATTTTGATTATAGCAGCCTGCATAGTCAATATTTTAACATTGTATACTAATACTGTATTTATTAATATTTTGTAAACTTTGATAAATAACTTTCTATCATTAGCCAAATATTAATTCAGCCCCAGATCGATCCTTATTTAACAGCAAATGCTAGCTGCAAAGCAAATGAACTTTACACATCCACGTTGGCAAGCTTTTGAACTTTACACGTTAAACAAAGCAAGAAAAATCGGCAAATTTCATGTATTCACCGATCTATCATCAATTTTGCTTTCTCACAACAGCATATTCATCATCGAGCCTGTAATAAGGACAGCTATATTCGCTGTCGCTCATTGATCTGTATGCTTCGTCCTCGTCAAGATCGACCATGCAGCAGTAACATTCACAATCCTCATCAAAAACGTAATTCACACAGCTTTCGCAACGGCTGACTATTTTCTTTGCCTTTGTCATAACAGCCTCCTATTTAAGCACCTTTTTAAGTATACTATTTATAAATACAAGTGCGTCCTTCATTTTTTTCATATCACTATCTGAAACACTGGAAAATTTACCGAGTATATCATCAAGTATCTCGTTTTTCATCTTTTCCATAAAGCGCATAGCTTCGTCAGTGAGCCTGATGTTGATAACTCTGCGATTATCGGGGTTTTGCATTCTGATAACAAAGCCCTTGTCAACAAGCTGTGCCACAGCCCTTGTTGCCTGCTCATTAGAAGTGTTTATCTTGCTTGCAAGCTGTGACATTGTGAGCGTTCCCTCAATACATAGTGACAGCATTATTATCTGCTGAGTTCTTGTTATATCATACTTTTTCTTATCAAACGTATCAAATACCAATTTTCTGCTGAGAGGGTATATCTCATACATTGACATGATACATTCACGACGTACATTGTCTACCATTTTTACTTCCTCCACATAAAGCTAATTACAACATATTTTCGTTGATTTTTCCACACACAGTAATTATAACATACACTTCTCATTTGTCAATAGCAGAATTATATCAATATTTGATTTTGTTAAGTTATTCTTTTAGGGGTTTTGTTTATGAAGATAGATTATATGCGCATGACAAGTTTTAGAATTTTACCAATTTACAAAAAGTTCAGTCGAAATTTCTGTAAATTATAGCTGCCAGCTTAACACAAGACGGTAAGAATGTGGTATAATAGTTAATGAAGTAAAAATAGATTATGGAGGTTTAAAGTATATGTTGTGTACTGAGTGTAAAAAAGAGCAAGAAAAACGTATTCCTAACGAGAAAAAAGAAAATGCACAGCCCGCCGAGAAAGTGTGCAGCGACGTACATACAACACTGAAATCAAAGCGTTCAGCCGCTTTGATACTTTTGACTGGTGCTACGCTTATGCTTATAATTGTGTTCATTCTTTTTTGGCTTATCATGTTGCCGAATCTGCCACAAGACAACAGCGTCCTTGCGAATAACTGTGCAAATATATGCCAGACCGCTAAGGAATATATCGGGATCTGATCTTCAAGACGATCTGCTCCTGCCTTCGGGCGGGAGTTTTTTTTGTTTTATGGCGATTTTACAAGGTTTTTACAGCACCTGCATTGACATCATATTCGTTTGGCGGTATAATAATACAGTATGATATAAGATGCCTTTCTTACGATAGGAGTTAGGAGAAATAAGAATATGAATAACAAGGTCTACGATAACAGAGAGTTATCATGGCTTAAATTTAATGAGAGAGTTCTTGAAGAAGCTCAGGACAGTGCTACACCGCTTCTTGAAAGATTGCTTTTTCAGTCGATATTTGCAAGCAATCTTGACGAGTTTTTTAGGGTGCGTGTGGGTTCACTTTATGATTCCTCGCTTGTGGACGACGATCATAAAGACAACAAGTCCAAAATGCGTCCATCTGAACAGCTTTCTGCAATATTTGAGCGTGTTCATGAGCTTATACCAATAAAAGATAAGACATACAAAGCTATCTGCGAGGAACTGGAGCTTAAAAATATAGTACATAAAAACATAAAGGCTCTTACTGAACAGGATAAGAAATTTCTTGAAGCTTATTATGCCTATGAGGTCAAGCCGTTTCTTAACGCCTTTATTATCGATAAAAGACACCCTTTCCCGTTTCTTGCAAATCAAAGTATTTATGCAGTCGCAAAACTCGCTTCAAAATCCGCCGTCACAGTTGGTATAGTTAGCTGTAACGAGAAATTCCAGCGTGTGATCTTTCTTCCTGATGACGAGGGGTGTATAAGCTATATCCTTGTGGAGGAGCTTATTCTCCATTATGCTGACAAGGCATTTGAGGGCTATAAAATAGAAGAAAAGGCTCTTATGAGAGTAACGCGAAATGCCGATATCGACGTTGACGAGGGCTTTGACTCGGAACTTGATTTCAGACAAAATATGTCTGAGCTTATCAACAAGCGTAAACGCCTTTGTCCTGTGAGATTACAGCTTTCAAAGCAAATATCCGACACTGTGCTGAACGAACTGCTTTCAAGGTTGGAGCTTTCAGAAAAGCAAGTCTTTGTGGAAAAAACTCCCCTTGATATGTCCTATGTGTTCGCTGTGTTTGACAAGGTGGCAGACAGAAAAGAACTTTTCTTCCCGAAGCAGGAGCCTCAGCCCTCTGCTATGATAGACCCGTCAAGGTCAATGATAGAGCAGATAGACGAAAAGGATCTTTTTCTGCACTATCCTTATGAGTCCATAAAGCCTTTTATCAGGCTTCTTGACGAGGCGGCAAAGGACGAAAGCGTTACATCTATTAAGATGACTTTGTATCGTGTGGCGAAAAATTCAAAGGTTATAAAAGCCTTGTGCAACGCCGCAGAAAATGGTAAAGACGTGCTTGTGCTTGTGGAGCTGAGGGCACGTTTTGATGAGGAAAACAATATAGGGTGGTCAAAGCTTCTCGAGGAGTCAGGCTGTCATGTAATGTATGGTCCGCAGGGACTTAAAGTCCATTCAAAGCTTTGTCTTATTACAAGAAAAGTTGGCGACAGCGTAAAATACACTGTTCAGGTGGGTACAGGAAACTATAACGAAAAGACCGCAGGGCTTTACACAGACCTTTGCCTTATGACATCAAACAACGACATTGCTCAGGATGCTTGCGAGGTGTTCAGAACGCTGTCAATGGGCGAGCTTGTGGAAAGCTCAAAGTCACTTATGGTCGCTCCCCACTGTCTGCAAAATAAGGTAGTGGAGCTTATGGATAATGAGATAAGCATTGCAAGAGCAGGCGGTGAGGGATATGTTGCCGCAAAGCTCAATTCTCTTACTGATAAGGTGCTTATGGACAAGATAATAGAATGTTCTCAGGCAGGCGTGAAGGTAGAGCTTGTTATAAGAGGTATATCCTGCCTTGTGGCAGGCGTGGAGGGCGTTACCGACAATGTGCAGATACGCTCAATAGTGGGCAGATATCTTGAACACGCAAGGATATATATTTTCGGCACAGGTGTTCGCAAAAAGGTATACATATCAAGCGCAGACTATATGACAAGAAACACCACAAGGCGAGTTGAGGTCGCCGCACCTATCCTCAGCGAAGAAGTAAAAAAACGTGTCCTCGATATTTTTGACACCCAGATGCAGGACAACGTAAAAGCAAGGATAATGCAGCCTGACGGAAAATATGTCCGTGCAGAGCGTGGAGATATCGCCATTGACGCACAAAGCAGATTTTACGCTGAAGCATACGCTAATGCACCAAAGCCTGCTCCTGTTAATGATTCAAAGGCTGTCGAGCCTGAAAAGAAGAAAAAGGGCTTTTTAGGCTGGCTTAAAAGGATTTTCAGAAGAAAAAAGAAATGATATAAAATGCGGTCATAGTGATGTGACTGCATTTTTTTGTATCAGAACAAAATATAACGGGCGACCCAAGGTCGCCCCTACACAAATAACGCATTTTCATTATCATGTAGGGGCGAACAGCGTTCGCCCGTTTATTTTAGCTGAATTTAAGAAAGGATAAAATTTATTACTTATTAGCAACAAAAGCGTTGTTGATAGCTGAAACAAGACCCTTGATAGAAGATACGATGATATCTGAGTGTCTGCCGACGCCCCAATACATCTTATCACCGCAGGAAATTCCAACATACGAAACAGCCTCAGATGTTGACTTTCTTTCAAGAGCGTGCTCTGTGTATGTTTCCACGGTAAAATCAAAGTTCAAAGCCTGCTTGATAGCATTTGCCACAGCGTCAAGACGTCCGTTGCCCTCTGCTGTGTGATCGTCTGTTACGCCGTTTACTGAAGCTGTGATAGCGGCGCAGATAGTGCCGTTCTGCTTCTGAACATAGTGTGCTTCAGGAATATCAACAGGTGCGCACTTGTTGAGGTACTCGTCCTTGAATATCTTGTAGACCTCATCAGGCATAAGCTCCTTGTGCTTGTGGTCTGAAACAGCCTTTACCTTGTAGCCAAAGTCCTCTCTCATCTTCTTTGGAAGATCGTAGCCGAACTGATTTTGGAGGATAAAGCCTATTCCGCCCTTGCCTGACTGTGAGTTTATTCTGATAACGTCACCGTCATACTCTCTGCCAACGTCATGCGGATCGATAGGAAGATAAGGAACTGTCCACTTGTCACAGCTCTTTTCTTTTCTCCAGTTCATGCCCTTTGCGATAGCGTCCTGATGTGAGCCTGAGAATGCAGCGAATACAAGTGCGCCTGAATATGGGCTTCTGTCATAAACCTTCATTCTTGTAACTCTCTCGTATAGCTCTACCAGTGCAGGCATATCTGAGAAGTCCAGCTTAGGGTCAACTCCGTGAGTGTACATATTAAGTGCGATAGTAACGATATCGGCATTGCCTGTTCTCTCACCATTACCGAAGCAAGTACCCTCTATTCTGTCAGCACCTGCAAGCAGACCCATTTCGCAGTCTGCCACTGCACAACCTCTGTCATTGTGTGGGTGAAGTGAAATAATAACGTTCTCTCTGTTGTGAAGAGTGTCGCACATATACTCTACCTGCTGAGCATAAACATGAGGCATTGACATTTCAACTGTTACAGGCAGGTTGATGATGACCTTGTTATCAGGTGTAGGCTGCCAGATGTCGATAACAGCGTTGCAGATATCTCTTGCAAACTCAGGCTCTGTGCCTGTGAAGCTCTCAGGAGAATACTCGAATACGATATTGCCCTTAGCGTGCTTCTTATACTCGTTACAGAGCTTTGCACCGTCTGTAGCTATCTTGATTATCTCTTCCTTAGACTTTCGGAAAACCTGCTCTCTCTGTGCAACAGATGTTGAGTTATAAAGATGAACAACAGCGTTCTTTGCGCCGTCGATAGCTTCAAACGTTTTCTTTATGATATGCTCTCTTGACTGTGTAAGTACCTGAATAGTAACATCATCAGGTATCATGTTCTTCTCAATAAGTGTGCGGCAGAACTCATACTCTGTTTCAGAGGCGGCAGGGAAACCTATCTCTATCTCCTTGAAGCCAATCTCAACGAGCTTTGTGAAAAACTCCAGCTTTTCTTCAAGGCTCATAGGAATGATAAGAGCCTGATTTCCGTCTCTCAGGTCAACAGAACACCATGCAGGAGCATGGTCAACATACTCTTTTTCAGCCCACTTCATGCACTTTACAGGAGGCATATAATAGCCTCTCTCATACTTTTCTACGTTTTTCATGTCAGTTCCTCCTTATAAATATAAAGCCGATAATTATTTTGATAGTGATGTGGAAAAGGGCATAAAAAAATCGCCGCTCCTACCAATAAGGAGAGACGAGCTTTGCCGTGTTACCACTCTCATTCATATACGGTTCACACCGCATATCTCAGCCGCATCTATCAATGCGTATCTCTATAACGGGAGAACCCGTGAGCGGCTAATAAGATTTCACCGTTCAAGCTCGGGGACGAGTTATCACAAATTCCGCATACCGTCTTGCACCCACCGACGGCTCTCTGTAATGTCAGAACTTTGCTTTTGTTCCTGTCAACGCCTTTGTCATATTGTTTTTATTATACCCATACTTCCCGCTTTTGTCAATAGGGCATTTGTCGATTTAACAATTTGTTAATATTCGATGCTAAATCGTTTTTCCTAACATTAAATGTAGGGGCTGGCGTCCCCTGCAAAATAATCTTAAAATATTCTTATTACACTTTTCAAATGCTTAAAAGTATCTTAATTAGCCTTTCTGTCGGTTGACAAAGAATAAGCAATGGTCTATAATAATAGATGCTGGCTGAGGGGGTGACCCCTCATACTTTTGTACAAAAGGGGATCTGTAACATGATATTTGAAAGCATAAAAAAACTTGTAACATATGGTCTGGAAAGCGGACTTATTGAGGAAAGCGACAGAGTTTATACTACAAACAGGCTTCTTGAAGCCCTTGACCTTGAGGAATATGACGAACCTGCGGAGGAGTTTTCTGACGTTGATCTTGAAAGCACTCTCAAAGAGCTTCTCGATTACGCTGTGGAAAAGGGCCTTACGGAAAATTCCATTGTATACAGAGATCTTTTCGACACAAAACTCATGGGGCTTCTTACTCCAAGACCGTCAGAGGTAGACACAAAGTTCTGGGGACTTTACAATCACCAGTCTGCAAAGGTCGCAACTGACTATTTCTACAAGCTTTCGCAGGATACGGACTACATAAGAAGATACAGGGTAAAGAAAGATATGCGCTGGATAGCTCCAACAGAGTACGGCGACCTTGATATAACTATCAATCTTTCCAAGCCTGAAAAAGACCCGAAAGCCATTGCGGCGGCAAAGCTTGCAAAGCAATCGGGATATCCTAAGTGCCTGCTGTGCTATGAGAACGTGGGATATGCAGGACGAGTGAACTCCCCTGCAAGACAGAACCATCGTGTTATATCCCTTAAAATAAACGGCACAGACTGGGGACTTCAGTATTCCCCATATGTTTATTACAACGAGCATTGTATCCTTTTCAATAAGAAGCATACTCCTATGGTAATAGACCGCTCGGCATTTGAGAAGCTTTTTGACTTTGTTAGACAGTTTCCGCACTATTTCATAGGTTCAAACGCTGACCTGCCTATCGTTGGCGGATCTATCCTTTCGCACGAACATTTTCAGGGCGGTCATTATACTTTTGCAATGGCGAAAGCCCCTGTTGAAGAAAAGATAGTTTTCAAGGGCTTTGAGAACGTTGACGCAGGTATCGTTAAATGGCCTATGTCAGTTATCAGAATAAACAGCGAGGATAAAAACGCTCTCGTTGACCTTGCTGACAAGATACTCAAAGCTTGGAGAGGCTACACCGACGAAGAAGCGTTCATTTACGCTGAAACTGAAGGCGAGCCACACAACACTATCACACCTATCGCAAGAATGAGGGACGGCAGATATGAGCTTGACCTTGTGCTTAGAAACAACATCACCACTGAGGAATATCCTCTTGGCGTTTATCATCCGCATCAGGAGCTTCACCATATAAAGAAAGAGAATATCGGTCTTATCGAAGTAATGGGGCTTGCAGTGCTTCCGTCAAGACTTAAAGGCGAAATGGAGAAGCTTGCTCAGGTTCTGGTCACAGAGGGAACAGAGGGTGTACGCCGTGACGAGATGATCGAAAAGCACGCTGACTGGGCTGAGGAGATATCAAAGAAAAACAATATAACAGCCGAGAACGTTCACGAGGTCTTGCAGAAAGAAATAGGCATCGTGTTCGCAAAGGTGCTTGAACATGCAGGCGTTTATAAGAGAAACAAAGACGGAAAAGCTGCATTTGAAAGATTTATAGACTATGTGAACAACAAGTAATAAAGAAAGAGGTGAACGCCCGTATCTCGCAGAAGAGATCCTGCAAGGGTGCGGGCATTTTTATGCTCAGATTTACAAGACAGCATATAAAGGAAACAGCAATAATTCTGGCAATAGTCATTTTTATAGGCACACTGTGGTTTTTAGGCTACAAAAGGCATATAAGAGATACGATCAATCAGGCTTATGACGTGACGCCTATATCCGCCATACAGTTACAGCTTGCGTCGTCATCAAAGGCTGATAAGCTTATGATAGTGGCTCACCCTGATGACGAAGTGCTTTGGGGCGGAGGACATCTTTATGATAAAGGCTATCTTGTTGTGTGTGTAACAAACGGAAGAAATAAGGTGCGTTCTCAGGAGTTCAAGGACGTGGTGAAAGCCTCGGGCAACGAGTGTATAATGCTTGAATATCCTGATAAAGTCAGGGGCAAGCGTGACGATTGGGCGCTTGTTAAGGACGGTATCGAATCTGACCTTGAAAAGATAATGACCTGCAAGGATTGGAAGCTTATAGCTGTGCATAATCAAAAAGGCGAATATGGTCATATCCACCATGTAAACGTGCATAATTACGTCACTGAGATATACGATAAAAACGATATCCAGTGCGACCTTTACTGCTTTGGCAAGTATTACAAGGCTAGCCGTCTGAAGGTGGTGGGCAACACTTTGCCAAAGATATCAAAAGAAAGATACGAGTTCAAGAAAAAGCTTGCGGATATGTATACCTCTCAAGATAAAACTGTAGACAAGCTGTGGCATAT
Organism: Ruminococcus sp. AM43-6; assembly: GCF_003461785.1. Lineage (NCBI taxonomy): Bacteria > Bacillati > Bacillota > Clostridia > Eubacteriales > Oscillospiraceae > Ruminococcus > Ruminococcus sp. AM43-6. Next base: position 181,657 of record NZ_QTXU01000001.1, on the reverse strand, counting down.
GGCTTATTATGAGGATTGGACGCTGTATAAACGCTACAGTGAACACCCTGAAATGAAAAAACAAACTGCAACTGCGCTGGGAGTGGCTGTGAATGAAGCTCAGTAAGAAAAATATAATACATCTGTGTGTGCTTACAGGGATATATCTTCTGTTTGTCCTTGCGCTCACAAGGTTTAAATACGCCTATGGCTCTGAGCTTGATTGGGGCGGACAGCACTATGCTATCCCTGATTATTTCAGAAAGCTCTTTTACAAAACAGGGGACTTTTTTCCCTCCTTTGCTCCGAACATAGGTTGTGGTGAGAACATCTATAATCTGTCATATTATGGACTTTATTCGCCTATAATACTTTTTTCTTATCTTCTGCCCTTTGTGAAAATGTCAACCTATATACAAATAGTATCCATAATAGGCATTATAGCAAGCCTGTGGATATTCTATATATGGATGCGGCAGAAATTCACAGACAACACAGCGTTTGCACTGAGCTTTGTGTTTCTCTTTTCAGCGCCCCTTATCTTCCACAGTCACAGGCACATAATGTTCGTGAATTATATGCCGTTCCTGCTTTTGGGTTTTATGGCTATCGAGGATTATTTCGAGGGCAAGAGAAAATACATGGTGACGCTTTGGGCATTTTTGATGCTCATGACAAGCTATTTCTTTGCAGTGTCGGGTCTTGCGGCAATGGCAGTGTATGGCGTTTACCGCTGGCTGAAAATAAATGAAAAGCCAACTTTCAAGAAGTTCTGCAAAGACGGAACAGCATTCGCTTTCAGGCTTATCCTGGCAGTGATAATGGCTTGCGTGCTTATCCTGCCTACACTGCACTGTATGCTCTCAGGCAGAGAGGCAGGCAACAGCCATGTTGATCTCAAGTCGTTCATACCAGGTGTAAACTTGAAATTCCTGCTCTATTATCACTACTCAATGGGACTTTGCCTTTTCACAGTGCTTAGCATAATATCGGCGGTGTTCTCAAAACAACGTTGCAGAAGATTTCTTGGGATCGTTATGATGGTAATAGCCACCTGCCCTATAATAGTCTATATGTTAAACGGCACACTGTATGTTGACCCGAAAGTTCTTATACCTTTCCTTCCTCTTGGTATGCTTCTTTTCGGACACACCTATTTTGATATAATAAGAGGAAAGCTAAAGCTTAAACCACTTGCAGTGATAACCCTTTTAGTTGCATTGGCAGGAGTTTTCTGGTTCAAGACCACCAAAAAAGTGGAGTTTTATATTATCCTTGACTTTGTTGTGCTTATGTCGAGCCTGTTTGTATACAGACGTTGCAAAAAAGAGTTCATACTTAATATAGGAATGTCCCTTTGCCTCGTGGTATCCACAGTGTATGCAAACTTTGCAGACAAGCTTGTGCCTTTAAGTGAGCTTGAATATGACAACAGCAGTGATATGAACGCACTTGCAGACTATGTCGGCTCGCAGGAAGAAATATCGAGGACTTCAAACTGCGTTGACGAAGTGAACACAGTGAACATGATATATAATGCAGATTATTACACCATGTCAATATATTCCTCACTGCACAATAAAGATTACAACAAATTTTATTACAGCGAAATATACAACGAAAATTCATACCGCAACACTTCCCTGACCACTCAGACACGAAGCCTTATTGCTGATATGTATTTTTCAAACAGATATCTTATCACTGACGACCCGGTAAAGGCAGTGTCAGGCTACAAGAAGATAAAAGAGAGCGGAAGCCTTTCACTTTATGAAAACAATGACGTTCTGCCTTTCGGATATGCTACCAATGCTCTTATCGGCAGAAAAGAATATAATTCCCTGAATTATCCTTACTCAGTGGAAGCTCTTTTCAATAATATAATAGTTGAGGATAAGACGGAAAAGTCATTTTCATCTGATATCAAAAAGGTACGCTCCATCAACTTTACAGAGTGCGACCAGATAAAGCGTGAATGGGGAAAATACACCATTGACGCCAAAAAGCCTTTCACTCAGGAGATAACGCTTCCCGAAACGCTCACGAACAATGAGATAATGTTTGTATCTTTCAATGTGAACAACGATATAAAGGGAGGCAGAAAGGACGCTTGGGTGTCCATAAACGGCAATAAAAACAAGCTCACTGCCCCTGATTGGAAATATTACAATAATAACAGACGTTTTGAATATGTCATAACCACAGGTCAGGACTATAGTGCAGACAGCGTTAAGGTGAAATTCTCTGACGGCAAGTATGAGATAACCAACGTTCGCTGTTATGTCATCGACAAAGACAGCCTTGTGCGTGACGTTGACCCGTTTATCATAGACAAGAAGACCTCTCACGGAGATGTGATAAACGGCACTATAGACGTTAAAAATGACGGCTATTTCACCATTTCCATTCCGTATACCGACGGCTTCACCGCTGAGATCGACGGCAAAGAGGTGCAGTGTGAAAAGACCGACACTGCATTCCTTGGCTTCAAGATACCAAAAGGCAGCCACAGCATAAAGATAACCTTTACTGCGCCGTTGCTCCACAAGGGCATAGCACTTTCAGCGGCAGGCTTGCTGATATTCATAATATGCGTTATTATTGACAGAAGAAAATCAAAAGCATCAAAGTAAAAAAATAAAAGCGACAGAAATCTGAATCTGTCGCTTTTTTTGTCGTATGTTTGGGTTTGTCTATTCACTTATTACATAAAATATGATAAAATAACAGAGTGATTGTGTGACTTTTGTCAAAGGTTCTGTCTGAATCCCTCACCAATGGTAACATTTTCGTATGCAAGCTCACGCATTTTCAGCATTACGTCATGTGGAGTTTCTCTCATTCCGCCCGTTGCCCAATCTATTATTATTCCGCAATAACCATGAGAATAAAAATCGGCAAAGAATTTCGCCTTATCGGAACGCTTTCTGGTTATAGCAACAGCGTGATAGAAAAATCTGATGAACAGCTTGTGCATACTTCTGAAAAGATAATGCTCGAATATCTTTTCGTTGCTTTTTAGCGTGTTTGAGTAAAAGCGCTTGTCTTTGAGCATATTTACGAGAAATCCTTCAAGACGCTCATACCAGTTGTCGTAGTTTACGCCTTTGGTGATGTCAGCGAAAAGCTCGTGAAGATAGATATAGCTCAAAAGCTCATATTTATCCTGAAAATGGTAATAAAAAGACTGGCGGTTAAGACCGCACTCTCCTGTTATATCGGATATGGATATTTTATCAAAGGGTTTTTGCTCGCAGAGTTTTTTCAGTGAATCACACAAAGCACTTTTGGTTATCGCAGAGCTTGACATTTAACTACATTCCTTTCAGATTCATAACGACAAAAGGCCTTTTTTGAGGAAAAATCAGACTAAACTGAATTAATGTCAAAAAAGCAGACAATTTGCGCTAACTTTTATTATATCATAAATTTATGAAATTTCAATAACTTTTTATAAATATTTTATCATTATCATATTTTTCACAGGGGGAAACGGCATGAAAGACAATATCATCACAGAATTTATAAATGGTCAAAGCTGTAGAGCGTATGAAGCCCTGGGGGCAGTAAAAATAGAGAACGGCATAAGATTTTCCACCTATGCGCCCCATGCAAGGAAGGTAGAGCTTTGCCTGAATGGAGATATTATCCCTATGGAATGTGATGAACGTGGGGTATGGAGCGTTGAACGCCCTGCAAAAGAGGGTGACATTTATCAGTATGTTATCACAACGCCTACTCTTGAAAAGCACTACCGCTCAGACCCTTTTGCGGTATACAGCGAGGTAAGGCCGAAAAATGCGTCTGTGGTGTATGATATTGACAGCTATAGCTGGAATGACCAAGAATGGCTCTCAAAGCGTGACAAATGCTATGAAAAGCCTATGAACATATATGAGGTACATTTCGGCTCGTGGCGCATAAAAGAGGGAAAAGAAGAAACCGACCGCTTTTACACCTATGAAGAAATGATAGACCTGCTCATACCTTATGTAAAGGAAATGGGCTATACCCATATCGAGCTTCTGCCACTGACGGAATATCCTTATGACGGCTCATGGGGCTATCAGGTGTCGGGATATTTCTCCGCAACCAGCCGTTACGGCGACCCCAGAGGGCTTATGAAGTTCATAGACGCTTGTCATGCGGAAAATATCGGCATTATTCTGGACTTTGTACCCGTACATTTTGTCCGTGATTTCTATGCCCTGCACATCTATGACGGAAGCTTCCTCTTTGAAAGCGACAACGAGTATGACAGATACTCCGAGTGGGGTACTGCCCTGTTTGACTACACAAAGCCTCATGTGCTCAGCTTTGTAAAATCCTCAGTTAATTTCTGGATAGAAAAATATCATGTTGACGGATTGAGATATGACGCAGTTGCAAACCTTATCTATCGTCACGGCCACACTGATGACGCCGTGAACGACAGCGGTATATGGTTCTTGAAGAACACTAATTACACCATTCAGAAAATGCACCCTGACGTTATGCTTTTCGCAGAAGATTCCACAAACTACACAAAGGTCACTGCCCCTGTTGAGTTCGGCGGTCTTGGCTTTGACTATAAATGGGATCTGGGCTTCATGAACGATACCATCAATTATATAAAGACTCCGCCTTTTGAACGCAGAAATCATCACAATAAAATGACTTTCTCCATGAGTTATTTCTATAATGACCTTTTCATTCTTCCGTATTCTCACGACGAGGTAGTTCACGGCAAGAAAACCATGGTGGATAAGGTGTTCGGCAGTCAGCAGGAGCAGTTTGCTACCATAAGAGCACTGTATACTTTCCAGTTCACACACCCAGGCAAGAAGCTCAACTTCATGGGCAACGAGCTTGGCGAATATCTTGAATGGCGTGATGAAAAAGAGCTTGGCTGGAATTTGCTCACATATCCTATACACGATTCATTACACGAGTATGTGAAAGCACTCCACAAGCTTTATCTTGAACAGCCTGCACTGTATAAGTCCGACTATAATTCCACATCATTCCGCTGGATAGACGCAGACAACAAAAATCAGTGCATTTATGCCTACCGCAGAAGCGACCCTTCCGGCAAAACGCTTTATATGGTGTTCAATTTTTCCGGAAGCTATCAGAACTATAGCCTGAAGGTCGAGCAAAACGGAGCCTACAAAGAGCTTCTCAACTCTGACCGTGATATTTATAGTGGATCAAACTGCATAAACAGCGGTCTTTATACCACAAACTATAAGCTGCCACTCAGACTCGCACCTCTCAGCAGCGTTATAATTACCACAGAATGAGAAAAAAATATTAAAAATCATTAAATACTATTGCAAAATGGCGAAATATGCGTTATAATATGAGTGTATGTAATATACAACATTTACACCAAAATCATTTGAGAGGAGTTATGTAAATAATGGTTTATTCTCACGAAGTTGAAACAATGTGCCCTATCGCTCAGGGCGTTGCTCACGGTGCAGCTCCAATTCCAGAAGAAGCAAAGTGGGTAAAAGCTAAGGAAATCAAGGATATCTCAGGCTTTACACACGGTATCGGCTGGTGTGCTCCACAGCAGGGCTGCTGCAAGCTGACACTTAACGTAAAAGAGGGCGTTATCCAGGAATGTCTCGTTGAAACTATCGGCTGCTCAGGTATGACACATTCTGCTGCTATGGCATCAGAGATCCTTCCAGGCAGAACAGTTCTCGAGGCTCTTAACACAGACCTCGTTTGCGACGCTATCAACACAGCTATGAGAGAGCTTTTCCTCCAGATCGTTTACGGTCGTTCACAGAGTGCATTCTCTGAGGGCGGTCTTGTAGTAGGCGCTGGTCTTGAGGACCTTGGTAAGGGACTTCGTTCACAGGTAGGTACTATGTATGGTACACTTGCAAAGGGTCCTAGATACCTTGAAATGACAGACGGCTATGTTACAGGTCTTGCACTTAACGAAGATGACGAGATCATCGGCTACAAGTTTGTAAACTTCGGCAAGATGATGGATTTCATCAAGGCTGGCGACGATGCTAACACTGCTTTTGAGAAAGCACAGGGTCAGTACGGAAGAGTAGCTGACGCTGTTAAGATCGTTGACCCAAGAAAAGAATAAGGAGGATTTGTTACAATGGCTTTATTTGAATCATATGAGAGAAGAGAAAAGCAGATCCTTGCTGTTATCAATCAGTACGGTATCAACACTATCGAAGAGTGTGCTGACGTATGCAAGGCTAAGGGTCTTGACATTTATAAGCTCGTTGAGGGCATTCAGCCTATCTGCTTTGAGAACGCTAAGTGGGCTTACACAGTAGGCTGCGCTATCGCTATCAAGAAGGGCTGCACAAGAGCTGCTGACGCTGCTGCTGCTATCGGCGAGGGACTTCAGGCTTTCTGTATCCCTGGCTCTGTAGCTGACCAGAGAAAGGTTGGTCTTGGTCACGGTAACCTCGGCAAGATGCTTCTTGAAGAGGATACAGAGTGCTTCGCATTCCTCGCAGGCCACGAATCATTCGCTGCCGCTGAGGGTGCTATAGGTATCGCTGAGAAGGCTAACAAGGTTAGAACAAAGCCTCTGAGAGTTATTCTTAACGGTCTTGGCAAGGACGCTGCACAGATCATCGCTAGAATCAACGGCTTCACATATGTTGAAACAGAAATGGATTACTACACAGGCGAAGTTAAGGAAGTATTCCGTAAGGCATACTCTGACGGTCTGAGAGCTAAGGTAAACTGCTACGGTGCTAACGATGTTACCGAGGGCGTTGCTATCATGTGGAAAGAGAACGTAGACGTTTCTATCACAGGTAACTCAACAAACCCAACAAGATTCCAGCACCCAGTTGCAGGTACATACAAGAAGGAAAGACTTGAGAAGGGCAAGAAATACTTCTCAGTTGCTTCAGGCGGAGGAACAGGTAGAACTCTGCACCCAGATAACATGGCTGCTGGTCCTGCTTCTTACGGTATGACAGATACAATGGGAAGAATGCACAGCGACGCTCAGTTTGCTGGTTCTTCTTCAGTTCCTGCACACGTTGAGATGATGGGTCTTATCGGCATGGGCAACAACCCTATGGTTGGTGCTACAGTTGCTTGCGCAGTTGCAGTTGAAGAGGCTATGAAGTAAGGTTTTAAGCCACTTCACAAGTCTTGTAATGCGAACAACGATAAGACTTCGTGTTCAAAAGAATATCAGTAAGGCGTTAGATTTTGTTCTAACGCCTTATTTTTACGCACAAAAAGACCTCCCCATGCTGTAAGAAAGGTCTGACGACCAAACTAAAGCGCAGGAAGGTCAATATCACAAATACAAGTTAAAAACTGCATAACGGCCATATTAAAAGAACTTTGCAATATCCTCAACAGCTCTCCTTTTAGGTCTGGCAGGGGCTTCTGCAGGATAGCCAACGGCTATAACCGATACTACGATCTCGCTTTCAGGTATTTCAAGCACCTCACGGAGCTTTTCTCCGTCCCTGATGCCCATTACAAGCGAGCCTAAGCCAAGCTCAGCCGCTTTGAGAAGAAGTATCTCATTGTGCAGACCAAGATCGTAAAATCCCCAGCCATTGCCAACTTCATTATCAGGATCACCCTCTTTGTCAAAACCTGCTTTTGTATGTACAAAAGTCGTTACAAGAAGCGCCGCATTTTCAGACCTTTCTCTGTTAAATCCAGGCAAGCACTCCTCTCTTACCCTCTTTGTCATCTCGTCACTGAGAACGCAGTAATACCTTGCAGTTTCAGAGTTTTTCCACGATGGTGCTTCTGTTGCGGCAGCTATAAGCGTTTCTATCTGCTCTTTTGTTACCTTTTTACTGCCGTCATATTTTCTTATGCTTCTTCTGCTTTCAATAAGCTTCTGAAATTCCATTTATATCTCTCCTTGTCAAAATGTGAGGCTCACGCCTGTTTCAGATACAATTATAACATATCACTTCCACCATTTCAAGTAGCAAAAGCCCTTGAAATGTTCATATTATTGTGATACAATAACGTAAAGACAATATGGGGGTGCAGACTATGAGCTTTGTAAAATTCGAGAACGTTTATAAAAGATACAAAATGGGCGAGATAACCATAAATGCCGCAGACGGTGTTTCATTTGAGATAGAAAAAGGCGAATTTGCCGTTATAGTAGGCGCAAGCGGTGCAGGAAAAACTACTATACTTAATATGCTCGGCGGCATGGATACCTGCGACGAGGGCAAGATCCTTGTTGACGGCAAGGACATTGCAACTTTTAATAAAAAGCAGCTCACAACATATCGCAGATATGACATAGGCTTTGTTTTTCAATTCTATAACCTTGTGAATAATCTTACTGCTAAGGAAAATGTAGAGCTTGCCACACAGATATGCGCACATGCCTCACAGCCTGAAGAAGTGCTGAAAAAAGTGGGACTCGAGGACAGAATGAACAACTTCCCCTCCCAGCTTTCAGGCGGCGAGCAGCAGCGTGTTTCTATCGCACGAGCATTGGCAAAAAATCCTAAGCTTCTTCTTTGCGACGAACCAACGGGTGCTCTTGATTACAACACAGGTAAAAATATCCTCAGACTTTTGCAGAATACCTGCCGAAATGACGGTGTGACAGTTATAGTCATCACCCACAACTCTGCTATCGCACCAATGGCTGACAGAGTTATAACCGTCAAAAACAGCAAAGTGGACAAAGTTGAGATAAACAAAGACCCTGTTGACGTTTCTACTATCGAATGGTAACGGAGAAATATATGAAAATTCTTTCACCTATCAAATACGAATATGGCAATCTGAAAATAGGCGGAGGCGGCTTTGTGACAGGTATCACTTTCCACCCCACCGACAGCAAAACGCTTTATATACGCACCGACATCGGCGGTGTTTATCGCTATGACTTTGATAAACAAACTTGGACGTATCTGGCAGACAAAGTTACCGCAGACGACCCTGCACAAACCTATCCCCTTGCAATAGCCCTTGACGAAAACGACCCCAATAAGCTGTTTTTCACCTGCGGAGATAAACGCTCAAATTATCTCTGCATATCTGATAACAAGGGAGAAAATATAATACAAAAGCCACTGCCATGCAGCGTTCACGGAAACGAAGTTGGCAGAGCCACAGGAAACAGACTAATTTACAAAAACGGCAGGCTGTATTTCGGCTCTCAGACCGCAGGAATTATCTATTCTGAGGATATGGGCGAAAGCTGGCAAAGCATAGACCTGTTTGGTGAGAAAAACATCTCGCTTATATGGACAGACAGTGAGGGCAAACTTTTTATCGCAGGCTGTTCAGGTGAAGCAAACTCCCCTGACGGTGTAACAAGAGGTCACACTCTGTATTGCTCCACAGACGGCTTGAAAAGCTTCGTTCCCCTCACCGCCCCCGACCCTGTGAAATACGAAAACTCCTCCTATTATGGCTTCGTGCCACAGCGTATCACCAGCGACAGCAGATATATATACATCACTTTTGCTTCAAGCGGAAAAGTATTCTACGGTGGCATGGGTGCTTATGCCTGCGACACAGGCTCGCTTTCAAGCGGCAAGGTATACAGATACCGCATCGAAAATGGCGTGCCTGTTTTTGACAAAGACATCACCCCCGAGGACCATATCCCATGCGGCTACAGCGGAATATGTTCCAACGGCAAAATGCTTTTGCTATCAACTGTCTGCCGGAAAAATGGCGGAGATATGATCTATACAAGCACCGACAACGGTGAAAGCTGGAAGATAATAATGAATGGTCTTGAATATAGCCGCTTCGATTGGAATATCCCATACATGAAACCACGATACAACGGCGGCGGAAACTGTGTCCACTGGATAAGCGACATAAAGCTTTCACCTTTTGACAGCGACACAGCCTTGTTCATCACAGGAACAGGTCTGTTCATGATAACAGGTCTTGCAAGCGGAGATGTGCTTGTCAAACCATTCTGCGAGGGCATCGAGGAAACTGTTCACCTTAATGTATACACCACTCCCCATGGCAGGAATCGCATTATAGATATCATTGGCGACCTTGGCGGCTTTGCCTTTGAAGATTATGACAGTGAGTGCGAAAATTCCTTTGCAAACGAAAAAGGAGACCGCTACATCACCTGCCTAAACGCAGACTTCACACTCCAAAGACCAGAATACATAGTCGCAACTCCCCGTGGCAACTGGACGGGCAAAACAAAAGGCGGTCTGATCTTATCCAAAGATTGCGGTTCAACGTGGGAAAGACTTCCCATGCCCCGTGGGCTTTCTGAGTTTATAGACAAAAAGCTTGACAACATCGAAAAGCCTAATGTAGACTCAGGTTGGACAGCGATATCTGCCGACGGCAAACGAATAATGTGGGCTGTTGCAGGCGGCAGAGGCTTTTCTAACAAGGCTGTCTGCTATACCGACGATGAGGGAAAAACATGGCAAAAGTCCATTTTTATGGACAGCAGTGGAAACTCAGCAGATGAACACAACGTAAAAATTTTCTCAGACTATTACAACAGCGATCTTTTCTTCGCCATAGCAGAAAGAGAAAATCTGGGGCTTTACATCAGCCGTGACAAAGGTGCAACTTTCAGAGAAGTGTCCATAAAAATGGACATAAAGTGTCCGCGATACGCTCACTATCAGCTTTCAAGACAGCCTGATAAGAGCGGAGTATTCTGGCTTGCAAATGGCATAAAGGGACTTTACCGCTTTGAGATAAAAAGTGACAGCGTGGGTATAAGCGATATTCTCCCTGAGGACAGGATAAACTGCATAGGCTTTGGAAAAGGGCTTGAAGAAACTCCTGCAATGTATGTCACGGGAAATATCAGCGGCGCATACGGCTTTTATATTTCTGATGATCTGGGCGAAAGCTTCGCACGTATAAATACCGATAGACAGCAATACGGCGTTATACACTCAATATGCGGAGATATGCGTGAACACGGTGTTTTCTGCCTTGCCACAGGCTCTCACGGACTTATGTTCGGCAGGCAAAAAAACCTTGCAAAGCCGTGAAAAATGTGGTATAATCAAAATAACATAATTGAAAGGAAGTTCAATATGACCTACAAGGAAGAATTTATAAAATTTATGGTAGACAGCGGAGTTCTCACGTTTGGCGACTTCACTCTCAAAAGCGGCAGAAAAGCTCCATATTTCATCAACTGCGGAAACTATAAAACCGGTGAACAGCTCGCAAAGCTGGGCGGCTTTTATGCTGACTGCATAGCTGACAACAAGATACCTGTTGAAACACTTTTCGGGCCTGCATATAAGGGTATCCCTCTTGCTGTTTCAGCCGTTATCGCGCTTGCAACAAAGTATGGCATTGACGTTTCTTACTGCTTTGACAGAAAGGAAGCTAAGGATCACGGCGAGGGCGGAATGTTCGTTGGAAAGAAGCTTGCAGACGGAGAAAAGGTAATAATCATCGACGATGTTATGACATCTGGCAAGGCTCTCAGAGAGTCAATGCCAAAGCTCAAAAGTGCTGCAGACGTAAACGTAACAGGCATGGTGATAACAGTTGACAGAATGGAAAAGGCTCTTGACACCGACCTTTCAGCTGTTGAACAGGCTTATAAGGACTTCGGCGTAAAGGTATATTCTATCGTAAACATCAACGATATCATCAAGGCTATTCAGGACGGTGTTGTTGAGGGTAAAGAGTATCTTGACAAAATGCTGGAATACCGTGCTGCATACGGAGTTGACCACGAATAATAAGCCTGCTTTGAGAAAAATTTAAGGTTATTTTAAAGTTACAAATTGAAATAATTTGTAACAATATTGTAGTGAAATGTAACTTGTCTGTTCTTGAAGTTACAGCCCTTAAAGGCTATAATATGTAATGTAGAACAGAGAAAGAAAAAGAATGTAAACACTAAGATCAAACTCTTAGCTCGTTTCATCCTCTCCAAAATTTTTACACAAGCAAAGGGCAGCCAATGGGTTGCCTTTTTGTTTTGTCGAAATGAGCAGGATAAATGTAAAAAAAGTGTTAAGCGCTTGACAAGTGACGTATATAATGGTATAATAATAAAGCTGATTTGTTCAGCATATTGATAAATACTACATAGAACTACTGTCTAAACTGAAATGATGGGCTTCTATGAGTCATAATTTTAGTTTGGAAGGAGGAAGTCAAATGAGAGAAGGAATTCACCCAAAGTATGAGGAAACAACAATTACTTGCGCATGCGGTAATGTTATCCATACTCGTTCTACAAAGAAGGATATCAAGGTTGAAATTTGTTCTAAGTGCCACCCATTCTACACAGGTAAGCAGAAGCTCGTAGATACAGGCGGACGTGTTGACAGATTCAAGAAGAGATTTAATCTTGACTAATTTTCAAAGGGAACGGATAATTCCGTTCCTTTTTTCTTTTATATGAGGAAACCAAATGGAATATACAACAATCTATGAGGAAGCTCAGGCGAGCTTTACGGAGAAAAAGTCCGAATTTATCGGGCATATCGCACCTGTCAGCACCGCTGATGAGGCTGTCGCATTTATAAACAGGATAAAAGCCGAAAACCGCAAGGCTAGGCACAACGTCTATGCCTATGTGGTGAGAGAGGGAAACGTTTCACGATACAGCGACGACGGCGAGCCACAGGGTACAGGCGGAGTGCCTGTGCTTGATATAATAAACAAATCCGGGCTTACAGACGTTTGTGTGGTGGTGACACGATATTTCGGTGGAATACTTTTGGGGGCAAGCGGTCTTACAAGAGCCTATTCTCAGGGTTGTTCAATGGCGGTGAACGCTGCAAGAAAAATGAAAATGTGTGAGTGTTCAAGAATATCCTTTTCCTGCGACTATACACTTTATGGCAAGGTCAGCTATGCGCTGCCTGAATATGGCGTGATAATGGAAAAAGAGGACTTTGCCGATTCTGTAGATCTTGCGTTTCTTGTGAAGTCTGAATTTTCAGACAAGCTGAAAAAACAGCTTACGGATATATCCTGCGGCAAGCTTGAATTGTCAGAAGAAACAAATCTTCTTGCTGATTTCGCATGAAATTTGTGCGATTATACAAAAACATTCAGCCTTTATGTAAAAATAAAGGCTTTTTTGAACTATTATAGTATATATTATATAGAGTAAGTATGTTTTATATACTGTAAGGGGGAATTTTTGTGCTGCCGAGAGAACAAACCGAGTTGTTTGAAAAACAATTTCTGAGCGAAAACGCCTGCTTGTCTGTTGATTCAAAAGGGCGTAAAAAGCCTTGCGAACCTTGTCCGCTGAGGACGTGTTTCCAGCGTGACCGTGACAGGATACTTCACTGCAACTCTTTCAGACGGCTGAAGCATAAAACTCAAGTCTATCTGTCCCCTGCAGGCGACCATTATAGAACACGACTTACTCATACCCTTGAGGTAAGTCAGATCGCACGGACTATCTCACGGGCTTTGCGGCTCAACGAAGATCTCACCGAAGCTATCGCACTGGGTCATGACCTTGGACATACGCCTTTTGGTCATGCAGGAGAAAGGGCTCTCAACGAGCTTAGCCCTGACGGCTTTCACCACTATGAGCAAAGCCTGCGTGTAGTGGATATTTTGGAAAAAGACGGCAAGGGTCTTGACCTCACAGAAGAAGTCCGTGACGGAATATTAAAGCACACTAACATGATAGCCGACACGAAAGAGGGCTATGTTGTGAGATTTGCAGACGTTATCGCCTATATAAATCACGATATCGACGATTCCGTTCGTGCAGGCATTATGACCGAGGAGGATATTCCTAAAAACATCACAAAGGTTCTTGGCGGATCCAAATCTGAGAGAATAACAACTCTTGTGACCTCGCTTATTAAAGGCGGAGCCGAAAGCCTGCATATGGACGACGAAGTGAGTGACGCCTACACCGCACTGCACAGATTTATGTTCGACTTTGTGTACACAAATCCAAAGTGCAAATCAGAAGAAGTCAAGGCTAAAGACATGATAGCAAAGCTCTATGACTACTATGTTCATCATATAGAAAAGCTGCCTGCCTTTTATATGAATCTCGCCTATCAGTTCGGAATTGACCGTGCTATCTGCGATTACATATCAGGCATGACAGACGGCTTTGCTATTGAGACCTTTAAAAATCTGTTTATCCCATTGGGGTGGACAAAGTATTAGCGCATACCCAAGGAGGAAGAAATTTGCCGCTGCCTATAGATTTTATAGAAAGACTTAAAGCTGCCAACCCTATCGCAGAGGTCATGAGCAGCTACGTCACCCTCAAAAGAACAGGCAGAGATTATGTTTGCCTCTGCCCTTTTCACAACGAAAAAACCCCGTCCTGCCATATTCACCCTGACAAAGAGTATTTTCACTGCTTTGGCTGCGGAGCAGGCGGAGATGTTATCACTTTTACAATGAAGTACAATAATCTGGACTATTGGGAAGCTGTCAAGCTCCTTGCAGAACGTGGCGGAGTGCCACTTCCGGAGGATAACGGCTATGACAGCAAGCGCACCGATACCAGAAAGCGCTTCTACGAAATGAATAAAACAGCCGCAAGGTTTTTCTATCATCAGCTAAAGACACCACAGGGCAAGGAATGTCTTGACTATCTTATAAACAAACGTAAGCTCAGTATTGAAACCATAAAGAAATATGGAATGGGCTTTGCTCCAAACAGTTGGTCTGCCTTGAAAAGCTATATGCTCTCTGAGGGCTTCACCGAGGAAGAATTGGAGCAAGGCTCGCTTATCTCACGTTCGCAGAAGAATACCCGAAATACGTTCGATTTCTTCGTAAATCGTGCAATGTTCCCTTTTATCGACCTTGCAGGTCATATAGTGGGCTTCGGCGGAAGAGCGCTCACACCTGACGATAAGAGAAAATACCTTAACTCAAAAGATACCCTTGTATATTCAAAAAACAGATTTCTTTTCTCCATGAACTTCGCCAAAAACGCCGCAGTGAAAGACAAGACCATTCTTCTGTGCGAGGGTAATCTTGACGTTATTTCCCTTAATCAGGCAGGCTTTGAAAATGCCGTAGCTTCCTGCGGAACTGCGCTCACACCTGAGCAGGCGAAGATAATATCCAACTATGCAGACAACGTTGTCATATGCTATGACGCAGATGGCGCAGGTCAGAAAGCCACAACGAGAGCAATAAAAATTCTCGGTGAAACCGGTCTTAAGACCACCGTTATCAAAATGAACGGTGCAAAAGACCCTGATGAGTACATAAACAAATTCGGAGCAGACCACTTTCGCCATTTGCTGAAAAAATCAGACGGTGCAATAGAGTTTGAGCTAGACAAATGCAAAGACGGCATTGATATGGACACTGATATAGGCAGGATAGATTATCTCAAAAAAGCCTATAAAGTCCTTGCGGATATAAGCTCCCCTACTGAGCGTGAGATATACGCAAAAAAGGTGGCGGCTGAACAGAATGTGAGCATCACAACTGTCAATGCAGAACTTAATGCTATACTTAAAAACCGTCGCTATCAGTATAGCAAAAAGGAATGGACTCGCACTATAACCTTCGCTGACAAGCGTGACACCATAAACCCCGAAGCCAATGAACACAGACGAGAATCCGCCGCCGAAGCGGGTATCATATATTATCTCTACAATAATCATGACGCCTGCGGAGATGTTCTCAAAAGGCTTCCGCCCGACAAATTCGTTACCAGCTTCAATAGGCGTGTTTACGAAAGCCTGACGAGCAAGATAACCGATTTGCAGGATTGCTCTGTATCATCTTTTAATGGTGAATTTTCACCCGAGGAAGTGGGTAAGATAACGGAGATACTGGAAAAATACAGCGAACTGGGCATTGACGCCAAGGTCGCTGAGGATTATATAAATGTGCTTTTAAACTACAAGCCGAAGGAGAAACAGGAGGATATATCCGACGATGACTTCTTCAAAAAGTTTGAAGAAATGCGCAAAAAGAATTAGCAAAGATCAACCGATGTAAAAATTGAGATTGGAGTGTTTGAAATGACAGACAAGAAACAGATACTTGATAACCTTATGGAACACGGCAAAACTACAGGCAAGCTCACTACAAAAGAGATAACTGACGCTCTTGAAAAGCTCGACTATGACGTTGAGCAAATGGACAGCTTCTATGATAGCTGTGCCGCAAATAACATTGAGATAATTGATGATATCATCACCGACGACAGCCTTGACATGGTAAACCCGGAAGACGATCTGGATCAGGACGGCGTTGATATTTCCCTTTCAACTGACGGGATCGCTATCGACGACCCGGTTAAGATCTACCTTAAGGAAATAGGCAGAGTGCCGCTTCTTACCTCAGAGGAGGAGATACAGCTTGCAGAAAAGATGTCTAGCGGCAATGAAAAGGACGCTAAAAAAGCAAGAAAAAGACTTGCAGAAGCAAACCTCAGACTTGTTGTTTCTATCGCAAAGAAATATGTGGGCAGAGGAATGAGCTTCCTTGACCTTATTCAGGAAGGCAACATGGGTCTTATCAAAGCCGTTGAAAAATTCGACTATACAAAGGGCTTCAAATTCTCCACATATGCCACATGGTGGATAAGACAGGCTATAACAAGAGCGATCGCCGATCAGGCAAGAACTATCAGAATACCTGTACACATGGTAGAAACTATCACAAAGGTAAAGAAAGTATCCTCACAGCTTCTCCACAAGAACGGTCATGATCCGTCACCTGAGGAAATAGCAAAAGAACTTGATATGAGCGTTGAAAGAGTAAGAGAGATAATGCGTATCGCTCAGGACCCTGTTTCTCTTGAAACACCTATCGGTGAGGAGGAGGACTCACATCTTGGCGACTTTATCCCTGATGATGACGCTCCGGCTCCGGCAGAAGCCGCTTCACTTGTGCTTCTTAAAGAGCAGATAAATCAGGTGCTTTCCACTCTTACAGATAGAGAAGAGAAGGTGCTCAGACTGCGTTTCGGTCTTGAGGACGGACGTTCAAGAACTCTTGAAGAAGTAGGTCAGCAGTTCAACGTTACCCGTGAGAGAATACGTCAGATAGAGGCAAAGGCTCTCAGAAAGCTCCGTCACCCTAACAGGAGCAACAAGGTAAGAGATTATCTTGACTAAGTTTCGGAGGAAATAAATGTTTATAACACTTGAGGCGGATTACGCAGTAAGAATAGTATCCGTTCTATGCCGCGAAAAAGACAAAATGGACGCAAAGACCATTTCCAATGACGCCTGCGTTACACTTCGATTTGCGCTGAAGATACTGAGAAAGCTTGTTGCGGCTGATATAGTGAAGTCATATAAAGGCACGCAGGGGGGCTATATCATAAATAAAGACCCTGCACAGCTTACCTTGAAAGACGTTCTTGAAGCCATAGAGGGTACATATTATTTTTCAAGATGTCTTTCCCCAGACTGCACCTGCAACAGAGGTGCAGACGGTATCTGCTGTTATCAGAAGGCTTTTAACGAGATATCTGAAATGGTAAGGAACAAGCTTGACACATATACATTTGCGGAGCTTATCGCAAATTCTGAGGAATTTAACCGAGAGGATACTGCTAATGAAACGCAGCAAGAAATTCAAGCTTGACAAGGAAGCTATAAACAAAATAGACAGCGAGTATGACAATCGTGACCTTTCAAACTACACAAATTACGAGGTCTACGAGGAAGAAAAGCCGCGTCACAGATTTCTGAAAAAGCTCGTAAAACGGCTGATAATACTGTGTGCAGTTGTGCTTGTGATAAACCTTGCGGTGCTTTTGTATACTGGCAGACTGTGGTTCAATGAGCCGAAAAAGCGTGACTATCCAATAAGAGGACCTGTTGTAACAGAGTCAATGGGCGAGATACGCTGGAAGAGTTTTGCTAAGCAGAATATCCAGACCGCCTATATAAGAGCCACCAAAGGCACTACCTTTGAGGACGGTGCGTTCCGTGACAACTGGAACGGCTCAAAGGACACTGATATATCAGTTGGAGCATATCATGTGCTTGAGCTTGATACTGACGGCACTGAGCAGGCAGAGCATTTCATAAATGCTGTGGGCGAGGATCTAAGCGGCAGGCTTATCCCTGCAGTGGAGGTAAGACTGAGAGGACTTTACAGACTTTTGCCCCCTGACTATTACGAAGCCGCAGATAACCTTGCAGACTTCTGCGACAGGATAGAAAAGCAATACGGCGTAAGACCTGTCATATACTGCACAGAACGGACGTACAAAAACATCGTTGCTTCAGACAGCAGATTTAACAAGGACAAGATATGGTATGAGAGCCTGTTTTCAAAGCCTGACGAGGATATGGATTGGACGTTTTGGACTTATACCAACCGTGTAAAATTCTCATTCTATGAAAGCGGCGAATATCTCCACATGACGGTATTTAATGGCAGCGAAGATGATTTCAAAAAGCTTATAATATAAAAAAGCGTGTATGTTTTTTTGCATACACGCTTTTTCTATCACATAAAATAAAAACAGGACAAACACTTTCATGTCCGTCCTGTCTGTTTCATAATATTACTACAAATATGTAATTACTTAGCTTCACCCTTGAGCTCTGCCATACAAGCTGCACAAATTGTCTTGCCCTTGTATTCAACGCACTCTTCACCGCTTCCGCAGAAGATACAAGTTCTCTGGAACTTCTTCAGAATGATCTTGTCATCATCTGTATAGATCTCGATAGCGTCCTTAACAGCAAGGTCGTAGGTTCTTCTGAGCTCGATAGGAAGAACTATTCTTCCAAGCTCGTCAACTTTTCTTACAATTCCTGTAGATTTCATAAAATCAATCCCCTTTAAATTAATTTGAAACACAAAAATAGTATTTCATTTAACATAAATCTTATGATAAACATATTATAACAAACATAATTACATTTGTCAAGCGTTATCACCAAAATTTCACACTTATTGTCAAAGTTTTTTATATATTAACTTGATATGAATACTAACTGAAAGGAGTGTTAATTATATTAAGCGTAATAATTGTGATATTGTCCCTATCCGCCTTGTTATGCGGTTTTCTTAAAGGCGACATGACAGCAGTATCAGTGGCTTCTCTTGAAGGCTGTAACAAAGCGGTGGAGCTTGTCATATACTTGAGTGGCTCGATGTGTCTTTGGGGCGGACTTATGAAGATATGTGAAAAGGCTGGCATAACAGCGGTCATTGCCCGTATGCTATCCCCTGTCACAAGGCTACTATTCAGAGATGCCGCACACTGCCCCGAGGTCATGAATGCCGTGACAATGAACCTGACCGCAAACCTTTTAGGATTAGGCAATGCCGCCACACCCTCAGGCATAGCCACAGTGAAAGCCATGCAGAAGCTTCCGCCTGCGGCACGAAAGAAGTGCATTTCTATGCTTGTGGTGCTTAACACGGCTTCCATTCAGCTTATCCCCTCCACCATTGCGGCAATGCGCCTTGAACACGGTGCAGTATCCCCCTTTGACGTAACGCCTGCTATCATTTTCTCCTCCCTTATCTCCGTGACCGCAGGCTGTCTTATGGTCTATGCCCTCAACCTCAGAAAGGACGAACGCCATGAATTTCGGTGACCTTTTCGTGCCTGCGCTTATGGTTTTTATACTTTGCTATGGGCTTGTGAAAAAGGTGGATATAGTGAATGTGTTCTGCGAGGGTGCGACTGAAAACCTCAAAATCGCCGTGGGGCTGATACCAATGCTCATTCTGCTTATGACAGCAGTGGGAATGTTCACATCATCAGGTGCGGCTGATATTATAGCAAAACTGCTCCGACCTGTGACCACTTTTCTAGGCTTTCCGGAAGAGTGCATACCCCTTGCCATAGTCAGACCCATTTCAGGGAGCGGCGCACTCGCCTGCCTTGAAACCATTCTTTCAAGCGTTTCCCCTGACAGCTACAGCGGACGTGTGGCAAGCGTTTTAATGGGGTCAACGGAAACGACATTCTACACCATAGCAGTATATTTTTCAGCCATAAAGCAAAAAGCTTATCCCTCGGTATTTGCGGCGGCGTGCCTTTCAGACCTTATGGGATTTGTATTCTCTGCACTTGCAGTTAGGCTGTTTTTCTCATAAAACGCAGGAATAAATTTCACATATCGGTACATAATAGACCTATCACAAATATACGGAGGTCTTACCAATGAAAGATATGTTTTGTTTCCAGTGTCAGCAGACTGCACACAACACAGGCTGTGACGGAAAAGTAGGCGTATGCGGCAAAAAAGCCGACACAGCATTTTATCAGGACGAGCTTATCGGTGCACTTATCGCCCTTGCAAACGCAGCAGAAAATGGCTCGTCAACTGAAAAAACAGATATGCTCATACTCAAAGGGCTTTTTACGACTATCACGAACGTGAACTTCAATAATGTCACCATAAAACAGCTCACAGAGGAGATACACATTGAGCGAAACCGCATCAACTCTCAGAAGTTTGATGACTACGACATGAAAAAACTGTGGAACGATCATGAGGATATCCGCTCGCTGAAATCACTTATCCTCTTCGGAATAAAGGGTATGGCGGCGTATGCTTATCACGCACAGGCACTTGGCAAAACTGACAGCGAGGTGACAAGCTTTTTCTACAAGGCTCTGCGTGCCATAGGCAGTGAGAACGACCCTGAAAAGCTGTTGGGGCTGGTGCTTGAAACAGGCAATGTGAACCTGAAATGTATGGCACTTCTCGATGCCGCAAACACTGACGCATATGGCGACCCTGTCCCTACAGAAGTTCCACTAACCATTGAAAAAGGACCTTTTATCGTCGTGAGCGGTCATGACCTGCACGATATGAAACTTCTCCTTGAGCAGACCAAAGATAAAGGAGTGAATATCTACACTCATAGTGAAATGCTCCCTGCCCATGGTTATCCAAAGCTCAAAGCCTATCCGCAGCTAAAGGGCAATTTCGGCACAGGCTGGCAAAATCAGCAGTCGGAATTTCACAATATCCCTGCACCGATACTTTTCACAACAAACTGCATAATGCCTGTCCGTCAAAGCTACTGCGACAGAGTTTTCACCACCTCTATCGTGTCATATCCTGAGCTTGTGCACATTGGCGACGACAAGGATTTTACGCCTGTTATAGAAAAAGCCATTGAGTGCGGCGGCTATGACGAGGACAGAGAAATGACAGGCATGAACGGCGGTCACACAGTAACAACAGGCTTTGCACACAACGCAGTGCTGTCAAATGCCGAAAAGATAATAAGCCTTGTGAAAGAGGGCAGGATAAAGCACTTCTTCCTCATAGGCGGCTGTGACGGTGCGTCACCGAGCAGAAGTTACTATTCAGACTTCGCAAGGCTCACACCGCCTGACAGCCTTATCCTCACTCTTGCCTGCGGAAAATACCGCATAAACGATATGGATCTTGGCACTATCGATGGCATACCAAGGATACTTGACTGCGGACAGTGCAATGACGCATACTCAGCAATAAAGATAGCCCTTGCACTTGCCGAGGCGTTCGACTGCGGAGTGAACGATCTGCCGCTGACGCTTGTGCTTTCATGGTATGAGCAAAAGGCAGTGTGCATACTTCTCACCCTGCTTTCATTGGGCATAAAGAACATCTACCTCGGACCGACCCTCCCTGCATTCGTTTCAAAGGGAGTGCTTGACGTTTTGGTGGATAAGTTCCAGCTTACACCTATCAGCACCCCTGAAGAAGATATAAAGAAAATACTCGGCTAAATTTTCGCAGGAGCGTGATTTTTACGTTCCTGCTGAGAGTGCTGAAAAAAACAAGCAAGCGGGACGTCGAGGGCGCCGTCCCCTACAAATGACGTAGCTATTTTATGTAGGGGCGACCTTTGGTCGCTCGCTAACTATCGGGCTTTTCAACAAATTGGCAGGAACGTGATTTTTACGTTCCTGCCAATTTGTCGTAAAAAAAATCTTCTTCATTTCTTGTATAGGAGAATAAAATATGATATAATCATATTAAAGAAAAAACAAAAAATCGGAGGTACATAAAATGTCTGAAATAAAATGTCCCCACTGCGGAGAAGTATTCAAAGTTGATGAACAGGGCTATGCGGCTATCGTGGCACAGGTAAAAACTGCGGAATTTGATAAAGAGCTTGACAAGCGTGTGGCTGATGAAAAAGACAAGGCTTTAAAGCTTGCTAAGCTTGATTTTGACAGCAAGTATACAAAGGCTGTCAATGATAAGGATATGGAGATACAAAAGCTCAAGGCGGCTGCGGCTAACGGTGAGAGTGAAAAGACACTTGCAGTCACAAAGGCTCAGGAGAGCACAAGAGCCGAATATGAAAAAACGCTTGAACAGCTAAAGGAGCAGATAAGTCAAAACGAAAAGCTTATCGCACAGCTTACCGCTCAGACCAAATCCATGACCACAGAAAAAGAACTTGCCATATCAATGGCTGTGGAGAAAGCAAGATCGCAATTCAACAGCGAAAAGGATAAGCTCAGGCAGGAGATATCCCAGCGTGATATGCAGATACAGCAGCTCAATTCTGAGCATACTCTGCAAATGCAAAAGTCAGAAAATGAATATAAAGCGGAGATAACACGTCTTGAAACGGATATCAAAAATAAGGATACTGAAAAGGCTTTGGAGCTTACCACTGCACTTTCAAAAGTGGAAAGTGAGAAAAATTCCACTATTGCAGAGCTTAATGCACAGATAAAAAGCAAGGACGAAGCTATCGCATACTACAAAGACCTAAAAAGCCGTCTGTCTACAAAAATGGTGGGCGAGAGCCTTGAACAGCACTGCATGAACGAGTTCAACAAGATAAGAGCTACCGCTTTCAGAAACGCTTATTTTGACAAGGATAACGACGCAAGCTCAGGAAGCAAGGGCGACTTTATCTACCGTGAATGTGATGAAAACGGTGTGGAGATAATATCCATAATGTTTGAAATGAAAAACGAGCAGGACACCACCTCCACCAAGAAAAAGAACGAGCATTTCTTCAAAGAGCTTGACAAGGACAGACATCAGAAAAATTGCGAATACGCTGTACTTGTTTCACTTTTGGAAAGCGACAGCGAGCTTTATAACGCAGGCATCACAGATGTTTCATATGCTTATGATAAAATGTATGTAGTCAGACCTCAGTGCTTTATACCGATAATCACCATACTGAGAAATGCCGCCATGAATACCCTTTCCTATAAGGAAGAGCTTGAAAAGGTGCGCAACGAGAATATCGACATCACAATGTTTGAGCAAAACATCAACACTTTCAAGGAGGGCTTTGCCCGAAACTATGAACTTGCAAGCAGACGTTTTGGCGAAGCTATCACAGAAATAGACAAGTCTATAGCACATCTCACAAAGATAAAAGAAAATCTTATTTCATCAGAAAACAATCTGCGCCTTGCAAACAAAAAGGCTGACGCTCTCACTATCAAGAGCCTTACCAAAAATAACCCTACCATGCAGAAAAAATTTGCCGAGCTTAAAGGAGAATAATTGCTGAATATGAAAGGAGTGGCAAAGCCATGAAAAAAGATATCAGAAAAGACATTTTCACAATTATCGCCGTGACTGTCGCCGCCTTTCTCATGGCGCTAAACACAAAGACCTTTGTAAACACAGGCGGTCTTTACCCAGGCGGAATGACAGGAATGTCCATACTCATACAGCGTGCAGTGAAACAGCTTGCAGGCATAATGCTTCCGTTCAGCATCATAAACATAACTCTGAACATAATCCCCGTGTATATCGGTTTCAGATTTATCGGCAAAAAGTTCACGGCTTTTTCCTGCGTGATGATACTGCTCAACAGCTTTTTCACCGACCTTATCCCAAACCACATAATCACCCAGGACGTGCTTCTCATAAGCATCTTCGGAGGAATGATAAACGGCGTTGCCATTAGCCTCTGCCTTAATCGTGGTGCAACATCAGGTGGAACGGACTTTATATCCATTTATCTTTCAGAAAAAAGCAATATGGACACATTCAATGTTATACTTGGCTTTAATGCGGTCATATTGTGCGTTGCAGGCTTTATGTTCGGCTGGGACAAAGCACTGTATTCTATCATCTTTCAATATGCTTCAACAACCGTTTTGCATATGCTCTACAAAAAATTCCAGCAAAGCACCTTGCTTATCGTAACAAACAAACCCAAAGAGATAGCAGACGCTATTTATGCAGTGAGCCAGCATGGTGCGACCATACTCGACGGTGAAGGATCCTATGAACACTGCGAAAGACAGATCGTCTATTCAGTAGTATCAGCGGCACAGACCAAAAAGGTCATACACGCTGTAAAAGAAGCCGATCCGAAAGCCTTCATAAACGAAGTAAAAACACAAAAACTCTCAGGAAGATTTTATCTTCCAAAAGAGAGCTGATATAGAAGCGGACTGAAAAAAGGTCCGCTTTTTATTAAAAAAAATCTTGTTCAACCCTTGTACTTTGCGAAAAAATATGATATACTATTAATATATATAAAATCATCTGTATTTGTTTTGTTTTTTTCATTACATTTACAGAAATTATCGAAAGGGTGTGAACTATGCTTGACAGTATCGCTTATGTTATAAACGCTATTTGGGGCGTTTTTACATCAATAGGTCTTAATGACATTGTCGATATTGCTATTCTCTCCTTTCTGATATTCCACGGCATAAAGCTTATTCGCGAAACAAGGGCGCAGCAGCTCACAAAAGGTATCCTTATACTCATAGGCTGCTACCTGCTTGCAGTATTCTTTAATTTGCAAACTATCAGATTTTTGCTGAAGATCTGCTTCCAGTGGGGCTTCCTTGCTCTTATCATAATGTTTCAGCCTGAACTCAGACGTGTTCTTGAAAAGGTTGGACGAACAAGTCTGGGTGGCTTTAATTTCTTTAGCTCAAGTGACTCTGACGACAACACCGAACATTGGAAAAAAGCTATTGACGCTATATGTGATTCTGCCGCAAGTCTTTCTTCCACCAAAACAGGTGCGCTTATAATCTGTGAGAGAAAGACAAAGCTTGGGGAACAGATAGCTACAGGAACGATACTCAACTGCATACCATCAACAGCGATATTCGGAAACATATTCTTTCCGAATACACCGCTCCATGATGGTGCTGTAATAATCAGAGACGGAATAATACTTGCGGCAGGCTGTTTCTTGCCAAGACCGCAGAAAGACGAACTTATAAACAAACAACTCGGTTCAAGACACCGTGCAGCTATCGGAATGAGCGAAAACTCTGACGCAATAGTCGTCGTGGTATCTGAGGAAACAGGCAACATCTCAGTTGCCGAAAACGGAGAGCTTACCAGAGGATATTCAAAGGACTCTCTGAAAAGACTTCTGGACAATCGTCTTTTGCCTGAAAAGGACGCTAATTCCATTAGAGAAAATTCTTTTGCAGGAAGGGTGATTTCAAAATGGAAAAAGTAAAAAAGGCTAAAAAGGAAAATCGCCATGGTGCAGACTTTGGTCTGAGAATACTTTCCATAATCATTGCTGTAATAATATGGTTCGCCCTTTCTATCACTCAGTATCCTACAATAAACAAGACTATAACAAACGTTCCTGTTGTGTTCTCGCTTGACGGAACGCAGGCAAAAGAAAAAGGACTTTCCGCACTCAACTATAAGGATATCTCCGTAGAC
This sequence comes from Ruminococcus sp. AM43-6, assembly GCF_003461785.1. NCBI lineage: Bacteria > Bacillati > Bacillota > Clostridia > Eubacteriales > Oscillospiraceae > Ruminococcus > Ruminococcus sp. AM43-6. The sequence goes on along the minus strand of NZ_QTXU01000001.1, from coordinate 156,164 downwards.
GTTGAGATAAAGGGCATGAACTATGAGATAGGCAGCTATACTGCCGCAGATCTTGTGGCAACTGTCAATCTTGATGACGTAACAAAAGAGGGTACCTACGACCTTGACATTGATGTCAAGTCATCACATTCCACCGACAAGGTAACTGTAGTTTCTGTCAACCCTGACACTGTTTCTGTGGAGTTTGACAGACTTACCACAAAGACTATCCCACTCACCGCAGAAGCCCCGCTCATAAGCGCTGAGGAGGGCTATATCCTTAAAGAAACTACCACATCACCAAGCGAGATAACAGTTGAAGGTCCGAAAAATGACCTTGACAACATAAGCAAAGCGGTGGCACAGATCTCAAAATCAAAGAAAATATCCGAGGACACGACTATCAACACACAGGATATCGTATTCTATGACGATGACGACAACGTTGTTGATCCATCTAAAATAGAAGTCAAGGATACAAAGTCTGTTGACGTGAATTTTGTTATCTACAAGAAAAAGACAGCAAAGCTAAAGGTAGATATCTCTAATTGTACGGATAATTTTGATGTCAGCTCACTGCCACTGAAGCTTTCCGAGGAAGAGATATCTGTGGTATCGCCAAATCTTGACGACTCAGATACAGAAACGCTCACTATCGGCTCCATAAAACTTTCAGAGATAAACCTTGCAAAAGTGTTCAGCTTCAAGATCCCTCTCAACTCAGGTGAGATCAATATGAATGGCGATGAAAACGTTCGTGTATCCTTTGACTCAGAGGGATACACCTCGAAGGAGTTCACCATAACATCAGACCATATCATCGCAACGGGCAAGCCGTCAGGCAAGTCCACTGAGATAGAAACAAAAAAGCTCACAAACGTCAAGGTCTACGGTCCTGAAGATGTGATAAACAATCTTAAAGACAGCGACTTATACGCTGAGGTCAATCTCAGCGACATAATTGACTCTGGTTCTTATGCTCGAGAGGCTATAATCTATTCACCGACCTACAACAACGTTTGGGGTTTCGGCAAAAACGAGATACAGATAGTTGTTTCAGACTAATAAAAATTTATCGGGACGATCTATTCGTCCCGATTTTTCGGTAAAAACGCAGGAGGATATATGCCAATAATAGTAAATCAAATAAGTTCCCCACTTAACGCAACAGAGCAGGAAGTTATCTCCACCGCTCTGAAAAAGCTAGGCAGTGCCTCAAAGCACACCATAGACTGCGAGATACACAAAAGTTCTCTTGATGCACGAAAGCGCAACGACATTCACTTTGTCCACTCAGTTTTCGTGACACTTGACAGTGCCGACCTTGAAAAGAAGCTTTGTGAGAAGAACACTTTCCTAACCTATGTTGAACGCAGTGTTTACAAGCCTGTCATATCCACAGAAAAAGCAGAGGGCAAAGTTGTCATTGCAGGTTTTGGCCCGGCAGGAATGTTCGCAGGACTTGCCCTTGCCGAGCAGGGTTATAGACCGATTATTTTAGAGCGTGGCAGCTCAATGGAAAAACGTACTGCATCGGTACAGAAATTCTGGCTTACAGGCGAGCTTGACACCAATTGCAACGTGCAATTCGGTGAAGGTGGTGCAGGCACATTTTCTGACGGCAAGCTCACCACACGAATAAAAGACCCTCTTTGCAGATATGTTCTTGAACGCTTCGTGGATTTCGGTGCGCCGAAAGAGATTCTCACAAAAGCTAAACCGCATATAGGCACTGACAATCTGCGAAATATCGTCACGGCTATCCGAAAAAGGATAATAGAGCTTGGGGGCGAGGTAAGATTTGACACTGCCCTCACTGATATGGCTATCGCTAACGGCAAAGTGCAGAATATATCAGCAGGTGACAAAAACGAAAAAGTGTCTGCCCTTATACTTGCTATCGGTCATTCCGCAAGGGATACTTTTGAGCTTTTGCAGTGCAAAAACATCTTCCTAGAGCCTAAGCCGTTCTCTGTTGGCGCAAGAATAGAACATAAGCAGGCGGCTGTTGACGAAAGCTTATACGGTGACCATGCAGGCAATCCACTGCTTCCAAAGGGTGAATATCAGCTTTCATGGCGTGATAAAAACGGCAGATGTGTTTACACTTTTTGTATGTGTCCAGGCGGTACAGTTGTGCCGTCAGCTTCCGAAAGCGGAGGCACTGTCACAAATGGCATGAGCGAGTTTGCCCGTGACGGTGAAAACGCAAACGCTGCAGTTGTCGTGGCTGTTACCCCTGACGACTTTGGTCACGGAGCGCTTGACGGAGTGGCTTTCGCACGGTCTATAGAGCAAAAAGCTTATACTCTCACAGGCTCATATAAAGGCGCAGGCACGACAGTTGGCGGATTTCTTGATGGCAAGCCTGAAATAGCAGGCACAGTTTCACCCACCTACGCACTTGGCTGTAAGGCGACAGAGCTTCGTGATGTATTTCCTAAATTCGTGACTGATATGCTGGAGGGCGGCTTGCAGAATTTCTCACGAAAAATGAAATGCTTCGGCGATAAAGGTGCAATGCTCACCGCACCTGAAACCCGTACAAGCTCCCCTGTTCGCATTACACGAAACGCAGATATGGTATCTCTCTCAGTGGAAAATCTCTATCCCTGTGGCGAGGGTGCAGGCTATGCAGGAGGCATAATGTCCGCTGCCGTTGACGGTCTTAAAGCCGCAATGCAGATAATGTCAAGACAAGCACCATGCGATAAATAACAATATAAAAATCGTTTGTTGTACAAAAATTCGTACAGCAAACGATTTTCTATTGTAGGGGCGAACACTGTTCGCCCGTTTACCTACACTCGTTTATATAAGCCGAAATATCACACAAAAAGGGACGGAAAAACCGTCCCTTAAATTATGTCTGAAATTAAAGCTCAACTGGCTCAAATCTGATACGGATATTAGGAAGCTTCTTGATCTCTGTGTAGCTGTTCATAAGTCCGTCCTCAATAGACAGATCATTCTCACCGCTTGCAGGAGGAGCAAAAAGTCTGAGAGTCAGATCAGCCTCACCCTCCAGCGGCTTCTCAAAAAAAGCTGCCATAAGGTCGATCGTCTTTGCCTCAGGTGACTTATAGAACCACTTGCCGTTTATCTCCATCATGATGTTTGAATCATCATCAAATGTAACCTCGCAGAAGTGTGGATTCTTTTCAAAGTGGAGAGGGATCTCAAGACCCTCAGCGTCCTCAGAACCGCCCCAACGAAGCGTGCATGGCAGTGTAACCTCGTCGCCTCTTGTCATTGCAGGCTTGAAGAAATCATCGTGGATAATTTCCTTATATGTCTTCATAACAGGCTGCTCGATGCCGCAGTCAGCATAGTTAGGGTCCTGAATCTCAAGACCAAGACGTCCTCTGTCTCTGAACTGATAGAATGTGAAGCCTGAGAACCAGTCCTCGCCATCAGCCTTGAGCATATCGCAGAATTCCTTTACCATTGCTGCCTGATCGTATGGACCTGTAACGTCGCCGTCAGCGTTGAACTCGCTCATTACCATTGGCTTTGTAACGCCGCCGTTTATCTCCTTGAATCTCTCAAAAGAACGCTTTGTCATATTGTATATGTCCTTGACCTTGCTTCTGCTGTGGCTTGTGCCGCCTCTTTCAGCAACGTCATAAGGCCAACCCCAGTGAAGAGCCATGTACTTGTCAACAGACCAGATGTCTGTCTCCTTGACAGCCTGTGAAAACTCTGCTTCCTTTTCGATCTCTTTCTTGTTAAGATCTTCAATGCCACCGATACAAAGAATAGTAGAAACGTTTGGTGCATATTCCTTAAGTATCTTATTGAAACGGCAGTAGAAATCAGCAACTTCCTGATAAGTGCATCTCTTGTTGAATGAGAACCAGTTGCCTGTAGCTTCATGGTTTATTCTAAGAAGAAGTCTGCCGAAAGGTCTAAGGTCATTAGCGATAGCGATAAGCTGTTCGTCTGAAACGTGTGGGTCAACTGTGAGTGTGAGTGTAACGTCCTGTCCATGACGTCTTACATCTCTCATGAAGGTAAAAGGCTCGCCCTCTGTGTTGCCCTCAAGACCGCCCTTGTATGTGAAATAATCATCATATGGATAATCCCATGCAAAAGAAACATCTTCGTCTTTCATTACCTCAGAAATTCTTCCAGGGAACTCCTTATCCAGCGGATAGTAGCAGTACATAAGGCTTATGCTTCTGTGTGGTCTGCCCATTTTGTTGAGAATGTAATCCTGATTTACATACTCTCCACGCTCAGAGCCATCGCCCAAATCAACAGCACATTTTGCCTTACCCATATGCAATGAGTAGATCTTGTATTCGCTCATAAATTTTCCTCCTATTTTAAAGACAGGACTTTCCTGCCTATTCTGTTACTAAAAAAATTCGTTAATATCGTCCAACACCCTTGCAAGCTCAACTCTCGGCTCAACGCACATAAAATCCAGACACTGCCGAATTTTTTTCACACATGGACTTGGTTTTAAGTTTACCACAATAAGCTCATAAAGTCAAGAACTGTGGCTCGGCTAACGTTATTAATGTAATTTACAATATAAGAGTCATGTCTAATATAATAAAATTTATGTTTCATATTCTTATATTAAGTATAAAATCTTCTGATTTTAAGCCTTGGTTCATACGAAATCAATGTTAAAATCTTTATGTTCTAAAGAGTAGTATAGCAGAGCTTAATACAAATTTATAGTGAAATAAACAAATAAATAATGAATTTTCAGTGAATATAAAAAAGCGAACAGGCATCCACCCATTCGCTTTAATTGATATGATTAATTTACATCTCCGAGCTTGTGTCTGCACTGTCGACCGCACTCTCAGAAACCTCAGAACTATCCGCACTGCCTGCAAAAGCATTGCTGTTTTTATTCTCTCCGTAGGTAGACATATACACCTTTGTGAATTGTATGTCCTCCCTAGGCTTCAGCGTCTCAGAGTCAGCCACATCAGCACCGCATATCTCGTCATAAATATCCAAGCCATCATATACCTGACCGAAAACAGTATACTGCTGAGAGAAATTCAGCACACCGCCATATTTCTCAAAAGCATCGGTAATATCCTCAGGGATATTGTTGCTGTCTGCAAGCTTGCTGTCAAGCTCCGCCTGCTCCTCTTCAGTGAGATCATAATTGTCAACAAACAAAAGATAGCTGTTTGAAACCTTCTTCTTGCTGAACAAGTGACCTTGCTCCTGCGTGTATGCACAAAGCGCACCTTTTAAAGGCCACAGGTTTTTTGAATACTCCGCCTCGATAGTGGTAGTGTCAGTGTCAGAAGTTGTCTGACCGTCAGCCTGCTTTGTTCCGCCTATAAAATACACACCGTCCTGCACCATGCTCACATAAGTGCCGTCATAATAGCCCTTTTCCACAAGTCCAGTGAAAAACTTGCAATAGTTCGGTGCTTCATCAGGGAAAAGCACAGCCTTGAAAGTTCCCTTGTTTGTTTCAAAAACCACCACAGGGCTGTCATCGGCAGGTTCGTCCATCTGTATCACCTTTGCATCAGTATAGTCTATATCGTTCTTGCTGCTGCCAGTGCAGGCGTAAAAGAGAACAAAGATTATAACAAAGCAAATTGCTATAAGTGAAAACTGAAAATACGTCTGAAACTGTTTTCTGCGGTATGGACCCAGATCCTGTTTATTTTTGCTCATTTAACGCTCCTTTACTTTTTCTTTATCTTTGTGCCATGTCTTGTTTCCTCAACGATATAGCCAAGCTCGCCTATCTTATCTCTCAGCTCGTCAGCCTTAGCAAAGTCCTTTGCCTTTCTTGCAGCCTTACGCTCCTCAACAAGCACCTTGACCTCCTCAGGGATATCCTCTTCATCGTCAGCACTGAGCTTCTTTGCAGCTTCTATCAGACCAAGTGAAAGCACCTTGTCAAAATCTTCGATAAGGGCAAGCTTTGTTTCATTGTTAGTGTCAGCTTTAAGAACGTCATACAGAACAGTGATAGCATTTGAAGTGTTTATATCGTCATCAAGTGCCGCCTTGAAGCTGCCCTTGAACTTCTCAAAATCCTCAAGCTCCACCACCTCGTCAGGCTTCTTGTCAGCCATAAGCTGTGCTATCCTTGCGGTCAGCTTGTTGTATGCTGTCTTTGCATTGTCAAGGTTTTCGTATGTGAAAACAAGTGACTTTCTGTAGTGTGACTGCAAGCAGAAAAATCTGTATACCAGTGGGTCATAGCCCTTTGACTCCAGCAGTGAAACAGTAAGGAACTCGCCCTTAGACTTTGACATCTTTCCGCTGTTTGTGTTAAGGTGCAGGATATGGAACCAGTAGTTGCACCACTTGTGACCAAGATAAGCCTCAGACTGTGCTATCTCGTTTGTGTGGTGTGGGAAAGCGTTGTCGATACCGCCGCAGTGAATGTCAAGTCTTTCGCCAAGGTGCTTCATAGAGATACATGAACACTCGATATGCCAGCCAGGGTAACCCACGCCCCAAGGTGAATCCCATTTAAGCTCCTGATCATCGAACTTAGACTTTGTGAACCACAGTACAAAGTCAGCCTTGTTGCGCTTGTTTGTGTCCTCCTCAACGCCCTCACGAACGCCGACCTCAAGATCTTCCTCATTAAAGTTGTGGAAAACATAATACTCTTTCAGCTTTGAAGTATCAAAATAGATATTTCCACCTGCCTCATAAGCATAGCCCTTGTCCATAAGAGCAGATATCACCTTGATAAAATCACCAATACAGCCAGTTGCAGGCTCAACAACGTCAGGCCTTTTGATATTTAGCTTCTTGCAGTCCTCAAAGAAAGCGTCAGTGTAGAATTTTGCGATCTCCATAACAGTCTTATGCTCACGCTTTGCGCCCTTGAGCATTTTATCATCGCCTGTATCGCCGTCAGAAGTAAGATGACCAACGTCAGTGATGTTCATCACTCTCTTTACGTCATAACCGTCATAGCGGAGATACTTTTCCAAAACGTCCTCCATTATATAGCTTCTCAGATTGCCGATATGGGCATAGTGATAAACTGTAGGACCGCAGGTATACATTGACACCTTGCCCGGCTCGTTTGGTACAAATTTTTCGATCTTGTGAGTAAGCGTGTTATAAATGTTCATTTATTTTTACCTCTTTCCTTATACCTTATATTTTACTGCTCTTTCTTTCCGATCTTTTCAAGCTCAGCCACTCTCTTTTCCAGCTTAGCTATCTGTATTCTTGTCTGGCAAAGCTCCTGAGCCACAGGATCAGGGATATGAACCTGATCTAGGTCGCAGGTGCGCTTGCCGTTCTGCTTAACTATCCTTGCAGGCACACCCACAGCCGTTGAGTTTGCAGGCACAGGCTCAAGAACTACCGCATTTGCGGCTATCTTTGCATTGTCCCCCACAGTGAATGGTCCAAGCACCTTTGCACCGCACCCTACCATAACATTGTTTCCAAGGGTCGGGTGTCTTTTACCGTGGTCTTTACCTGTTCCGCCAAGGGTACAGCCCTGATACAGCAGGCAGTAATCGCCTATCTCAGCGGTCTCACCTATAACAACACCCGAGCCGTGGTCGATAAGCAGACCCTTGCCTATCTTAGCACCTGGGTGTATCTCGATACCTGTCAACATTCTTGCAAACTGCGAAATACATCTTGCGATGACCTTGTGCTTGTGAACATAGAACCAGTGCGACACCCTGTAAAAAGCCACAGCGTGAAGCCCCGAATATGTGAGGATCTCCAGCGTACTAGTTGCCGCAGGATCTCTGTCCTTTATAGTCTGAATATCATGCTTTATATTTTCCAAAATCGTCATATCTATCTCTCCCTTTCTAAGAAAAAACCTCCGGAATGGCGTTTCACCACTCCGGAGGCAGATTATGATCTACGGTTCCACTCCGATTTCCTATACAAAATTTTGTACAGCTCAATATCTTTAACGCAGACCCTACGGAGAGGAATACTAAGCTTTCACCGTTGTTCGCTCCCTGCTGTCAGCCGCACTTCACTGAAAGTCCTTGAAGCCTTGCACCAAACGGCTCCTCTCTGAAAATTACCTCACAGCTACTCTTGCTGATACGCATTTATATATTAAGTTATCATATGCCGCAACACGTCGGCAAGTCACATCATTTGCCCGAATCTATATACTTCCAGTATCCCTTGAGATAAACTGCGCCAGAAATTACTGTCAGCACAACAGCTATCCATATGAGTATCTCGTTTACAAGGAATATCGGTGTTCCCCAAGTGAAATCAGGGCTTCCTTTTTCCGCAGGATTAACGATCTGCAAAACCATTATAGCAATAAGTGCCACCATTGTGAAAGCCGTTTTCAGCTTACCCCATATTCCTGCAGCGACCACAACGCCCTCGCTTGCCACAACAAGTCTAAGACCCGTTACCATAAACTCTCTCGCAAGTATCAGTACCACTGCAACAGGGTCTATCCAACGTTCAAATGTGAAGCAGATAAGCGCCGTCATAACAAGAAGCTTGTCTGCAAGCGGGTCAAGAAACTTTCCGAATGTTGTAACAAGATTGTGCTTTCTTGCTATCTTACCGTCAAACCAGTCTGTAATTGAAGCCGCAGCGAACACGATAAGCGCAAACACCATGTGATGCGGTATCCTGAAAAGCAGCACGAACAGCAGGAAAAACGGTATCAATATTACTCTAAGCACTGTAAGTTTATTTGGCAGGTTCATATCAAGTTCCTTTCATCTACATTTTTGAGCCGATAAGGTCATAATCCATAGTATCGTCAATTTTTACCTTGACATACTCGCCGACCCTGACTTTATCCTCGCTCAGGAAGAATATCTTTCCGTCTATCTCAGGTGCGTCCGCCTGACTTCTGCCGTAGTAACACTCAGCATATCTGTCAAAGCCTTCGCAAACCACCTCGACTTCGCTGTCGAGAGCAGCCTCATTAAGGTTGTCGGAAATAATCATCTGTTCTTCCATTATTATCTCCGCTCTGCGCTCTCTGTCCTTTAAAGGCACCTGATCTTCAAACTTCTCCGCAGGCGTACCCTCCTCAGGCGAGTAAGCAAAACAGCCGAGCCTTTCAAAGCGAATTTCCTTTACAAACTCGCAAAGCTCTTCAAACTGTTCCTCAGTTTCCCCTGGGAAGCCTGTGATAAGAGTTGTCCTCAGCGTAACGTTCGGTATCTTTTCTCTTATCTTCTTTATAAGCGCCGTAAGGGTCTCTCTGTCCCCATGGCGGTTCATTCTTTTAAGTATGGTCTTGTCGCAGTGCTGTATAGGCATATCAAGATACTTTACAAGCTTGTCCTCTTTAGCGATAACGTCCAGCAATTCGTCCGTTATCCTCTCAGGATAGCAATAAAGCGTTCTTATCCACTTGAAGCCGTCTATCTCACAAAGTGCCGTGAGCAATTCAGGGAGCATAGACTTGCCGTATATATCCTCGCCATAGCGTGTTGTATCCTGCGCCACAACTACAAGCTCCGTCACGCCGTTCTCAGCCAGCCATCTGGCTTCCTTGACGATATCCTCCATGCGTCTGCTTCTGTATTTTCCTCTTATAGACGGGATAGCGCAGTAAGTGCAGTTGTTGCTGCAACCCTCGGCTATCTTTATATAAGCATAGAAAGGCTCAGTAGAAATAATTCTTCCGCCCTCCATGGAAAGCTCAGTTTTTGCGCCATAAGAACAGACCGCCTGCTTATCCAGCAGTATCTCTCTTATGATATCGCAAATTTTTCCGTTAGAGCCAATTCCCACAACAGCGTCAAGCTCAGGGATCTCCTTTTTCATTTCGTCACGGTATCTTTCAGCAAGACAGCCTGTAGCTATTACCGCCTTTATCCTGCCCTCCTGCTTGAGAGTACAGAACTCAAGTATAGTATCAATAGCCTCCTGTTTAGCCGACTCGATAAATCCACAGGTATTTATAATGACCACATCAGAAAGGGCTGCGTCAGAAACTATCTGAAAACCCTCTTTGCGCAGATCATAGAGCATATGCTCAGCGTCCACCTGATTTTTAGGACATCCGAGAGAAACCATTCCCACTCTAGTTGCCATGAAAAAATCTCCAATCCTACACCGCCAACGGACGGCATAAAGTATCACAATAATCTATCTTATTATCTCACTTTTACACAGTTTTGTCAAGCCCTTTTAGTCACTATTGTATGACAAAAATCAAAATATTTATGAATTTTCCACAAAGTCCGCAGCCTACAGTCAACCCGTCCTGATTTAGTAAAAATATGTTGAAGTCAGGCAGAAAGTGTGGTATAATATAGCCATGTCGGCTTCTTCCGCTAGGGAGGGGGTGAAACGGCTTGAATTTTATTATATCCTTTGTACTTTCTGTCTTGGCAAGCGTAGTTGGTTACTACATAAGCAAGTGGATCGACAGAAAGTAAGTCCGGCATGATCCCAAAAGAAAACCCCGAAAGTTGCAGCTTTCGGGGTTTTCGCTTTTCAGCGTGAAACGACTGAAAATTATATCCTTTGTGGTTACCTATATTATACACCACGCAATTTATTTTGTCAAGCACTTTTGTGCCGTCAGTTTTTCTTCTCAGGGTAAGTAACAGTTATCTCTGCCCCTGCTTCCTGCGACCAAACAACATAATCAAGCTTTCCTTCATCAATAAAAACAGTGAAATATGTATCCTTAAGCTCATCAGGAAGCTGTTCCTTTATCTTTTCTATGAACTTATCCGTTTCTGTGGAAATGTAGTTCATGTACTCAAACTTGTAGCTCTTGTCTTTTGAAAGCTCCTTGACCGCCTTTTCTGCCGCCTCATATACCGCCTGAGCGTTAGCCTCTGCCTTTTCCGAGTTTTCGTCAGTGATTATGCCGTCAGCGTAAGCCTGTGCCTTTGAGCCTGCAAAGCAAACTTTCCAATCATTGTCCTTGTCAAGCACCATAAGAATATACTGCGATGACGTGACCTCTCCCTCGGAACTGTCATAAGCTATGGTCACATAAAGCTCCGCCGCCTTTGAATACTCCTCCGAGATGTTCACCTTGTCAATAAAGCCGCACTTATCCTTGTCAAAGCTATATCTTACTCCGCTTATCTGCTCGTCCTCACCGTATTCATTGTCGCCGCCCATGTTCTTTTTCATATATTCATAGTCAGCGGCATAATCGTCTGTCATAAGCTTTACCATTGATTGGTCAAACTCAGCGTTTGCGGCTTTAAGATACATTGCCGCAACGTCCTTTGCCTCTTCAAGCGGGTCAGCGGCTTCTTCGCTTTCCGTATCAGTTCCCTGCGTTGTCACAGCGTTCTCACTGCCCTGAACATTTTCCGCAGGATGAGAATTTTCCGTGCCGCCAAAGTCGAATGAACAGCCTGTCATAATTCCCGCACTCAGTATAGCCGCCGCAAAAATGATCTTTTTCATTCTTTGCTCCTTTATTCGTCGCCGTACTCCTGTTTTATGTCAGCAAGCACCTCTTTTATTATGTCGTATGAATACCCCAAACGTACAAGGGCGTTTTTTACCTTTATGTCACCCTTTTCTCCGTCAAGATATCTGAGATACTTTCGCTCCACAAGCTCATACAGCCGCTCGTATGTACCCTCGCTGTATTCCTCCAGAGCTTCCTCTATTATAGGCTTCGTAAGCCCTTTCTGTCTCATCTGCTGATAAGCACGGTAATATCCGTATTTACGCACTTCCACATAAGTCCTCGCAAGCCCCTGAGCATACCGCCTGTCATTGACCGTCCCAAGCTCCAGCATCTTATCCATTACAGCGTCGCATATCTCCTCACTGTAATTCTTCTCAAGCTTCTTATAAAGCTCCACATAGGAATAGTCCCTGTAATCAAGGAGATACAAAGCTCTTTCCTTAGCCTTTCTGAACTCGTTGTCAAAAACTATCTTCTCCCAAGCAGACTCAGGCATATCAAGCCCTGCTCTCAGACCATAGGCAGACACTATCTCATAGTTGAGAAAAGCCGTTTCGCCCTCCTCAAACTCTATCATGTATGTGCTGCCCTTGTATTTTGAAACGCCCGTTATTTTAAGCATTTATCAGTCACCAAGCTCGCTTATGTCAACAGGAGCGAACTCCTCGAAGTCCTCCTCAGGCTTTGCCACAACAGACTTGTCGCTTGCCGCCTTGCGTATCTTCTTCTCAGGCTTGTCAGCAGCCATATCCTCATTTGCACTCTGAGCCGCCGCACCTGCGTTAGCCTTTTCTTCAAGCTTCTTTGCCTTTTTATCCTTCTGTGCTGCAAGCACAAGCTCCGCCTGATGTTCCTTTATCTTGGCTTCTATCTCGCCCATGATATCAGGATTGTTCAGCAGGAACTCCTTAGCGTTGTCACGTCCCTGACCAAGCTTCATATCGTTGTAGCTAAACCAAGCTCCGCCCTTCTTCACCACATCAAGATCGACCGCCATGTCAAGCACCTCGCCCACACGGGAGATACCCTTGCCGTACATTATATCGAACTCGCACTCCTTGAACGGCGGTGCTACCTTGTTCTTTACCACCTTGCACTTTGTTCTGTTACCAATGACCTCAGAGCCGTTCTTTATCTGCTCTCCACGTCTGACCTCTATTCTTACAGAAGCGTAGAACTTCAAAGCACGTCCACCAGGAGTAGTTTCAGGGTTTCCGTACATAACACCTATCTTCTCACGGACCTGATTGATAAATATAGCCGTTGTATTGGACTTTGCGATAACAGATGTGAGCTTTCTCATAGCCTGAGACATAAGTCTTGCAAGCTGACCAACGTGAGTGTCGCCCATTTCGCCGTCTATCTCAGATTTTGTTACCATAGCCGCAACCGAGTCGATAACGATACAGTCGATAGCACCGGAACGAGCCAGAGCCTCGGCTATCTCCAAAGCCTGCTCACCGCTGTCAGGCTGAGAAACAAGCATATTGTCGATATCAACACCAAGCTGACCTGCATAAACAGGGTCAAGAGCATGCTCAACGTCGATAAAAGCTACCTCGCCGCCCATTTTCTGCGTTTCTGCGATAACATGAAGTGCGACCGTTGTCTTACCTGATGACTCAGGCCCGTATATCTCGATGATCCTTCCTCTCGGCACTCCTCCAATACCAAGCGCCATATCAAGAGTCATAGAGCCTGTCGGTATAGCCTCGATATCCATAGCCTTAGCCTCGCCAAGCTTCATGATCGCACCCTTGCCGAACTGCTTTTCAATATATGCTATTGCTGTGTCAAGAGCCTTTTTCTTTTCCTCTGCGTCAGTTATTTTTACTACCGTCTTAACGGCTTCTTTTTTCTTCTTGTCTATCGCCATTTTATATGACCTCCCTATCTTATCGGTGTTTTATCCGTATCTATATCATATCACACTAACTGTCCGTTTGTCTGTACAGTAACCGCAATTTATCTATCTGTACAAATTTTCGTACTATTTCTCATAAAAGCCCGAAACACAGCGGTAAACACCGCACAAGTCTTTCCTGCATCTCACGTTCTTAAAGCCGTGCTGTATCATCAGCCGCATTACTTCGTCCTCCTGACCGATACCGATCTCAAAGAGCATAACGCCGCCGCTTTTAAGCTTTTTCTTCCACTTGCGAACTATCTCACGATAAAAGTCCAAGCCGTCCTCACCGCCGAAAAGAGCCTCCGCAGGCTCAAAAGTGACCTCACGCTGTAAAGCGTCCATGTCCTCTGTTGTGAGATAAGGGGGATTGCACACTATAAGGTCAGCCTCAGGCATATCCTCCACAAGCTTTTCGTCTGTAACGTCGCCCATGACTATCTCAGTCCCCGAGCCGTTCAGACTTATATTCTCACGAAGATACTCTGCCGCCTTTTCAGACTTCTCCACACACACTGCCCGACCGCAGTCAAGCTTCCTTTCAAGGGCGATACCAATGCACCCCGAGCCTGAACAAAGGTCTATAACAGTGATATCCTTCTTGCCTGCAAACATCTTCAAAGCCGTGTCAACAATAGTTTCCGTGTCCTGACGTGGTATCAGCACGCCCTCGCCCACCTTGAAAGGCAGACCATAAAACTCCCACTGTCCAAGGAGATACTGCAAAGGATAGCCCTCGCATCGGCGTGTAACAATGTCGCTTATACGCTTTTCCTGCTCAGGAGTGATATCCTCCCCCTCAGCCACATCTTCAAACACCCATGTGACCTCGCAAGCAGCGTTCTCACCCAGACCGCTTTCTTCAAGCAGTCCCACACATTTATCAAACAGTTTCTTTTTTACCATTTGTCATCTTCCTTATTTTCAGGTATACAAGCTTTCAGTGCTGCGATCGCACATTCTATCTGACTTTCATCAGGCTCGCTTGTAGTTATCCTCTGTATCCACAGACCCGGTGCAGAGATTATCTTAGTGAAAATATTGTCATATTTTCCCGCAAGCCTTATAAGCTCGTAAGCAATACCCGTAACGATAGGCAGAAGCGCTATCTTTATAACAACTCTCAGCAAAATGCTTGCCCATGATACTCTGAATATTGTGTTTACAAAAATGCTTATGAACAGCACAAGGAAAATAAAGCTCGTTCCACAGCGAGGGTGAAAACGTGTGTATTTCTTCACATTCTCAACCGTCAGCTCTTCTTCATGCTCATAGCAAGCGATAGTCTTGTGTTCAGCACCGTGATACTCATATGTACGCCTTATATCCTTAGTAAGAGCAGTCAAAGCCGTGTAGCCTATGAATATAGCTATCTTCAAAATACCCTCAATAAGGTTTTTGCCAAATGCCGACAGGTCAATGAACTTGCTTATGAATTTAGACACCAGCGACGGCAGATACATAAACAGCAATATCGCCAGACCCACACCCAGCACCATAGATATCGCCGTGATGATAGGGCCGAGCTTGTCCCCCAGCTTATCGTCAAGCCACTGTTCAAACTTGGTCTGCTCCTCCTCATCGTCCTCCGTCATCTGCTTCTCAGCCGACCTTGTAAGGCACTTGTAGCCGTCTATAAGAGAAGTAAGGAAGCTGAAAATGCCCCTCACAAAAGGCGTTTTCCTGTACCAAGGCGTATCTTTTCCGCCTTTTATCGCCCACTCCTCCAGGTCTATGGTGCCGTCAGGCAGGCGGCAAGCCATAGCCGCCTTGTTGATGCCACGCATCATAACGCCCTCAATAACAGCCTGTCCACCGATCTTTGACTTGAATTTTTCCTTGCTTTGTGCTTTACTGCTCATTTTCTTTCCTTTCAAGGCGGTGTGTGCGTCTACTGCACGTTGTCGTTGTTTTCGATAGGCTCAGAAGAAATAAGCTCCACGTCTACAGTTGCCTGATTGTCAGGCTTTTTCTTCTGCTCGATACAAGGGAGCGTTATCATCACAGTTGTACCTACTCCCTGCTCACTGTTTATCTCCAGCGTACCGCCATGCCGCTGAATGATCTCGTCTGCCACCGCAAGACCTATTCCCGAACCACGTCTTGTGTGGTTTGCCTTAAAGAATTTCGTCTTGACCTTTGGCAGGTCTTCCTTTGATATTCCCATGCCCGTATCGGAAATGGAAATACATACCTCATTGTCCTCCTCATAAGCCTCCACCGATACAGTGTCGCCCTTGTTGGAGTATTTGATAGCGTTGTCCACAATATTTATGAATACCTGACGAAGCCTGTTCTTGTCGCCGTAAACAAACGGCAGCATTTTCGGCTCGTAGTAATTGAGTGTTATACCAAGCGCCTTGGCCCTCTCCTGATAGATAAGCACAGTTTCCCCAAGCTCCGCAAGAATATCTATAGTATCCATAATAAGCGTGAGTCTGTTGTCCTGTATCCTCGAGAAGTCAAGAAGCTCCTCAACCATTTGCGAAAGCCTCTCCGTCTCACTTGTGATGACCCTCATACCCTTCTTGAAGGTTTCCTTGTCCTCATACATACTGGTAACAGTTTCCGTCCAGCCCCTTATAGCGGTAAGCGGAGTTCTCAGCTCATGAGATACAGAAGATATGAACTCGTTCTTCATCTGTTCTGTATTAGAAAGCTCCTGCGCCATGTAGTTGATAGAGTCGCAAAGCTCGCCAAGCTCGTCATTTCGTTTCTTTTCAAGACGTTCGCTGAAATCTCCCGTAGCATACCGCCTTGTTATGCTGTTTATGCTTCTTATAGGCAAAACAATAGATTTGATAAAAAACATTCCCGAGAAAAACATGAGCATTATGACAGCCACAACGATAGCCGTGATTATCATAGACATAATAAAGATCTGATGGTCAATATTTTTCATGGAAGACAACATTCTCAGTGCTTCATATTCGCTTCCCTTCGGGGATATAACTGACGTTATCGCCATGACCTTTTCCCCTGTTGACAGCTCATATATCTGTGTGCCTATTCCCGTGTCGGACTTTTTTGCGTCCTCATAATCGGTCATGTTGTCATTCTCCGAGGGAGAGAAGCCTGATGATGTAACATCGACCTCGCCGTCGGTCTTGATAGCCATAAGCTCTATCTTGTCTTTCTCGTCATAGCTTTCCACAAGGGAGCGTATCTGAGAATTATAGTTAGTCTGCTCGTCACCTGAAGCGTTCACTACCGCCGTGGTGACTATCTTCATTTTAGATGTAAGATACTGCCTTGTGGAGCTGTAGTAATAATTTCTCACCACCACGATAAGCAGTATTTCAAGCACCACAAGTATTCCCACGACCACCCCGAGATTGTTCCTCAGCCAGTGCTGTGTGATACTGAGTCTGCCGCTTTTTCTTTTTTTTCCGCTCAACTGATAAAAACTCCGTTCATCATGTTTTCACAGCTCAGTTAGAGCCGCCTGCCCACTTGTAGCCAAAGCCCCATATAGTAAGGATATACTTAGGATTAGAAGGCTCGTCCTCTATCTTCATTCTTATTCTTCTGATATTCACGTCCACTATCTTATCGTCGCCGTAATAGCTCTCGCCCCATATGTGATTGAGTATACTTGAACGGTCAAGTGCAGTATTCTGATTTTTGAAGAAATACTCCATTATCTGATACTCCACCTGTGTAAGGTCTATCTGCTCGCCGTTCTTGAAAACAGTCCTGCTCTTAAGATTAAGGGTAAATGGACCTGAAACTATCTGTGAAGCCTCCTCAGGCTTAGAGCCTGAACGATTTACACGTCTGCAAACAGCGTCAACTCTTGCAATAAGTTCAGAGATAGAGAACGGCTTTGTGATATAATCGTCAGCACCGCTCATAAGGCATGATATCTTATCCATTTCCTGTGATTTTGCCGAAAGCATGATAATGCCGATAGTGTTGCTTTTCTCTCTTATCTTCTTGCACACCTGCATTCCGTCGATGCCGGGCATCATAATATCAAGCAGAGCAACGTCAAAACCGCCGTCCTTTTCGTCATAAGCTTTGAGAGCGTCCTCACCGCAGTTTACGTCAACTACCTCGTAACCGCTTCTTACAAGGTTTATGACCACAAATTCTCTAATTGAATCTTCGTCCTCGCAAACCAAAACTCTTTTCATTACATTTACTCCTCTCCAAGATCAGTTTATTATGTAAAAATTATTCTGAATTTCGTCAATAGTCGGTATGAGCTTTTCACGCCTGTCAAGAGGAAGCTTCACAAAATAATCAAGCTGACCCTTGCTATCGATAAGCTCATATCCGTCAGAGATATGATCCTCCGAATCATTCTTTGAAGACACAGCGATACGCATTATCTCCTCGTTGCTCTCGTTTATATCTCCTGTATATTTATAGAAAACAAGCTCGTTTGTGTCGCTGTCCTTTTTCACCGTAACTGAACTGTTCCAGCGTTTTGGGAACGTTACAAAATATCCGTCAGATATGGCATAATAGCCTGTGTATTTTGTTTTCAAATCATAAAAATCCTCGTAAACGCTCCATGTAGTCATATAGAGCATTTCGTCTGCCACAGCGTTTTCATAACCCACCATAGGCGAAGTTGACGGTATCTCCACATCACCGTCGCCGTCCATGTCCTCACTGTAGTAGCCCGCTGGTCTTGTGCATAAAGGCAGCAGCTTTTCACTTCTAAGCTGCATAGGATTTTGAAGTCCCGAATATCTGTAGTATATTATCTCCGTCTGCAATTTTCCGTCAGCAGTCAGTCCGTCAATAAAAATAGCACGCCTGCCGCTGTCAAGCATTCCCGTCTTTGATGACACATAAGAAGTCACATTATCGCACATATCAACGTTCTCGCCGCGGGTTATCTCATTGTTTTTCATGTTGAGCATAGAAGCCTTTGCCGTCACCGCACCTGTATCATTATTGGTGCTTCTCTGAATGGTGATAAGCTCTATATAACCATCATTGTTTATATCCAAAGGCTCCAGCACCGAATAAGTATCAAGCGCCACACGCTTGAAATCTCCGTCGGTATAGCTGTATATCTCCATAGTCTTTTCATCATTAGTAAGATTTTGATATCCCACAAAAACGTCCGTCTGGTTATTGCTTCCCATAGGCGAGATAATGACCTGATCTATGTCCGTGCCTGCGCCTGCAAGCTCTTTCACAGAATACCACTTGCCGTCCTCGTCCTTGTCGAGAATGTTCACCCTCAAGCCGTCCTCCTCAGATCCGTTTGAAGTGTACTCATAGAAGACCATAGCCTCGTCCGTAGGCTCATCGTCGATATTTGCGATAACATAAGCCGAGCGGTATTCACCGTTTTTAGGATATTTCAGAGTTATATTGCTGCCCACGCTCTCGATAAGCGCCTGATGTATCTCGCTTTGCTCAGAGGTAAGCTTCGGGGCGTTTATAAGTCCCTCAACAGAAAAATTCAGTGCCGAACAGCCTGTCATAGTAAGACAAGAAAGACAAACAGCAGCCAATTTAAGATTTTTCAAGCGATCCCTCCTGATACACCAAACAAAAAAATAGAACCGGGCATATACCCGATTCTATTATATCATATACACAAAAATATTTCAAGCCTTTTTCTGCCCATTAGGAACAGGTAAAAATTATTTTGCTTATCTTTCGTCCAATGGGATATACTTCTTCTCACCTGAGATAGCCTTGTATGCAGGACGGATTATCCTCTTGCCTGTTACAAGCTCTTCAAATCTGTGTGCGCACCAGCCTGCCATTCTTGAAACGGCAAACATAGGAGTATAAAGATCCTCAGGAATACCCAGCATACTGTAAACAAAGCCCGAGTACATATCAACATTAGCGCACATCGCCTTGTCACTGCCCTTGATCTTCTTGAACAGCTCAGGAGTAAGTCTTTCCACCGCTTCAAGAAGCTTGTATTCTCTCTCAAACTCAGTGTTCTCAGCCATTTTCTTGGCATTCTCTCTGAGTATGACAGCTCTAGGGTCAGACAATGTGTAAACAGCGTGACCCATGCCATAAACAAGACCAGTGTGGTCAAAAGCTTCCTTGTTGAGTATCTTTGTAAGGAAATCAGCGATCTCGCCCTCGTCCTCCCAGTTCTGAACGTTGTCCTTTATGCACTGGTGCATTGCCGCCACCTTAAGGTTAGCACCGCCGTGACGTGGACCTTTCAGTGAACCGATAGCCGCAGAGTATGCAGAATAAGGATCCGTTCCGGAAGATGTAAGCACACGGCAGGCAAAAGTCGAGTTATTTCCTCCGCCATGCTCAGCGTGGAGCATAAGTAACAGATCAAGAATCTTAGCCTCTTCCTCAGTGAACTGTCTGTCCGGACGCAGTGCCGACAGTATCATCTCCGCAGTAGAATGTGTAGGTATCAGAGGGTGCATGAACAAGCTTTCACCGTCATAACAGCGTTTCTTTACCTGATAAGCCGAAACCATGATGTTAGGCAATTTAGAGATTATAGAGATAGCCGTAGCCATTTCATACTCAGGAGAACGGTTCTCAGGATTATCGTCATAAGAGTAAAGAGCCAGAATTGCTCTCGCCATCTTATTCATGATGTTCTTTGACGGAGCTTTAAGTATCATGTCCTCAAAGAAGTTGTCAGGGAGAGGTCTGTTTTCAGCCATCATTTCTCTGAACGCATCAAGCTCCACCCTGTTAGGCAGATCGCCCATGAGCAGCAGATACACTATCTCCTCATAACCAAAACGGTTCTCCTTCTGAGCGTTGGACACCAGATCATTTATGTTGTATCCACGGAAGATAAGCTGACCTTGAATAGGAGATTTCTCACCCTCGTTTACCACATATCCGTGTACGTTACAGATATTAGTAAGACCAGCCATAACACCTGTACCGTCAGAGTTTCTAAGTCCTCTTTTTACCACATATCTGTCATAAAGCTTAGGGTCAATAGTATTGTTTGCTATAAACTGTTCGCATAAAAGCGACCTTGCTGCATTATTTATCATTGAATAGATCATCTCACTTTCAAGTAGATTATAAATATAAGTTATATTATACACCTTTTTCAGATTTTTGTCAAGTATTAAGATAACCTGTCAAATTAAAACCGCATATCTCCGCCATTTAAAAATTTGCAGTACAAAAATTCGCCCTGTATGAATATTTGCTCCACTGCATGAATATAATATAGTACCCCAAAAAAGAAAGGACAAACCATATGAAAGACTTGATACAGATAATGGCAGTATTTGCTGTTATCCTTACAATAATACCGACCATAGTATTTCTTCGTCCAAACGAGTCCGCATCGAAACCTGCATTTGCAGAAAAAGAAAAAATAGCCGTATATTTCACCGAAAGCGGCAAGACCGAAGACTTCACCCTTGAAGAATATATGATAGGCTCAGTGCTTGCACAAATGCCTGCGGACTTTGACGAAGAAGCCCTGAAAGCGCAAGCCGTCCTCGCCCATACCTACATATGCCGCCGACAGCTCTCCGAAGCCCAGTCGCCTACTCCCGCCTTAAAAGGCGCACTCATCAGCGATGACAGCACCCTCTACCAAAGCTTTTTCACCCTGAAAGCCGCCAAAGAATACTACGGCAGCGACTATGAAAAGGCATACAAAAAGGTAAAGTCAGCCGTGCAGTCAGTGGAAAACGAAATTCTCACCTATGAAGACGAACCCATAATCGTCGCCTTTCACGCTGCTTCAAACGGTCATACCCAATCCGCCAAAAACGCATGGGGAGAGGATATCCCATATCTTCTGTCAGTAGACAGCTCCGCTGACAAAGACCTTGTCACCACAGAATGTACCCAGGCACTCACCGCCAAGGAATTTCAAGACAAGCTTCTTGACCGCTTCCCCGATATTAATTTTACTCCCCTCGCCAATGCTGATAGTTGGCTCAAAACAAAAACAGACGGCATAGGCTATGTAACGAACCTGACCGTCTGCGGCTATGATATCCAGCCAAACACCTTCTGCGATATCCTTGATATCTCCTCGCCATGTTTCGAGTTCACCTTTGCCAACACAAAATTCATTTTCACCTCTCACGGCTTCGGACACCTCGTAGGAATGAGCCAGTACGGTGCAAACGCCATGGCAGAAAAAGGCTCAGACTACAGAGCCATTTTGACCCACTATTTCACAGATACAAAGCTGCAAAAATCTACTGAGCTGGCACAACTGCAATAAACACAAGGTCGCTGTCGCCGTCATTGATAAAGCTATGCTCATGACCCTCAGGGCAGTAATGGAAATCTCCTGCCGACAGTCTTTCCTCACCGCCGTCATAAAGCATTTTGCCGCTGCCCTCAAGAACATATATCATCTCGCAGTTGCCCTCGTGTCTGTGCAGACCGATAGAAGCCCCCGGCACAAGCCTGCCTTTCATCATTTTGTTCTTGCCGTCAGAAAAAGCCCTGCTTGCAAAGCTTTTCTCGCCGCCCTTGAAATTCGTCGCAAGGCTCTCTTTAATATCATCAAAAACTATACGCATAAAAACACCTCCGCAGTTTATAGATCAATTATACCACCACTTCGATAAAAATGCAACAAAAAAAGACCCGTCCCGAAAGACAGGTCTTTAATTATTCTAAGTAAGAATTATCTGAATTACAGATTACTTTCTCTTCTTAGTAGCAACTACAGCAGCACCAGCAAGTGCAACACCTACAGCAGCAAGAGCAGCAGCACCTGTGCTTGGGTTTGTGTTAGATGCGTTGTTAGCAGCCTTAGAAGATGTAGCAGCAGAGTTAGTCTTAGAGTCTGAAGAATCTACGAGAACACCCTTTGACTCGTCAGAATCTGTTGAATCAGCTGTTGACTCAGAAGGATCTGTTGGCTCAGCATCACTCTTGTTGAGAACTACAACCTTCTTAACAGCCATCTTAACAGCAGGATCTTCGCCGTCTGTACCAGCGAGGTCTGTAGCAATGTCAAAGAACATATTCTTTGCGTCCATTTCAAGAGCTGCAGGGAACTTAACGATAAATGTGTATGTGCCGTCAGCGTTTACTGTAACAGCAGGGTTGTTATCAGAAGCTTCCCAATAACCAATACCGTTCTCAATACCATTTGTGAAGCATGGATAAGCTGTGAAAGCGTCAGTTACATTTGAGATATCAACTGTAACAGCAATAGCGTCAGCACCTGCAAATACGCTCCAATCATCAACAAGGTTGAAAGCAGCCTTGTGAGCATCGTCACACCATGGGTGCTTGATGTTGATTCTTACCTTACCGCCGTCAGATGTAGACTGGCCTTCACCGTTAAGTGTAACCTCAGTCTGCTTCTTGTATTCGCTAAGGTCAACAGTGTTTCCGCCCTGTGCCTTGTCAGACTCTACAACAAGGATAGGATTGCCGTCCTTGTCAAGAAGTGTGAACGCATTGAATGTGAAGTCCTTTGTAGACCAGTTCTGGAGCCATACCTGAGCATATGTATCTGTATCAGCAAATACAGGATCTGTTCCCTTCAGAACAAAATCATAAGAACCGTCAGCAGCCTTAACGCCTGTTACGTCCTTAGCACCCTCCTGGAATGACCACTCTTTTGAAGCCCAACCAGTTGACTCAGAGTTGTAACCAAGTCCACCGCCTATCCAGTCTCCAGCCTCGATCTTTGCAGCTGAGTCTGCACCAACTGTTACATTAACATCAATACCGCAAACATCTGAAAGCTTAACGTTTGTTCCTGTAAGAACACCTGTCTTTGTAACAACACCGTCATCGTCCTTCTCATCAATGAGAGAAACAGTACCTCCAGTGAGGTCTGCCTTAACAGTAGCTGTTTCATCAGCAAATGCTGCGAGTGACATCATTGATGCAGCGAGAGCAGCAGCTGACATACCAGCGAGAATCTTAGAGATTTTCATTTGTTTTTCCTCCATCTTTGTTAATAATTTTTAGATACATATTGAGCGATATCTCCTCAACATACATCTTGCCTATATTGTAACACACATTTACAAGTATTTCAATAAACGTTTTTCACAAATTAATCATATATCTTTAGCCATTTTTCACAAATTTGCATATTATTTTTGCTATATATAGCCAAATATGTTATCGTAATATGTACAAGCATTCTATGTAATGTTAATATTTTTATATTTATTCAGATTTTGTTGTAATCGTATTCAGTCTTTCACGCTCTCTTTTTGAAAAGATACAACCGCAATAATCCTGCCTGTAAAGCCCGTATTCCGCTGAAAGCTGAATGGAACGCTTGTAGCCCTCACGCTTCTTGAAATCCGCAGGAAGTGCCTTTACATCATATATCTCCACAAGCTCCTCCGATATCTCGTTGAGCTTCTGAGCATTCTTGTATGGTGAAATAGACAGCGTTGTGGTGAAATAATCCATGCCAAGCTCCCTGGCAAGCTGAGCCGTCCGTTCAAGCCTGAGCCTGTAACATCGAAAGCATCTCTCCCCGCCCTCAGGTATATCCTCAAAGCCCTTAACAGCCTGAAAAAACTCACCCTCGTCATACCCACGCTCCACGAACGTAACAGGATTTTTCATAGGCATTTGTGCAATAAGCCTTTGAAGCTCCGCCACACGCTTATCGTACTCCTCACGGGGATAAATGTTCGGATTGTAGTAAAACACAGTTATCTTAAAATACTGCGACAGATATTCAAGCACATAAGACGAACACGGCGCACAACAGCTATGCAAAAGCAAAGTCGGCACTTCGCCCTTTTCCTCGTGTTTTTTTATAATGCCCTCCAGCATTTTCTGATAATTTACTTTCTGCATTCCTGCCGCTCCCTTTTCGCAAAAAAATCGTACCTGACACACTTCCGTAGGGGCCGGCGTCCTCGACAGCTCATTCCCATTGTCTTTGCACCCCTACAGTATCATACTATATTATATAGTATAGCACATTTCCGAAAATTCCGCAACAGGTCAGATCTTCACCTTGAACTTATTTGCACAGTTAGGGCATTTCACAGTATGTTCACCCTTTACCTTTGGAAGCCTTAACGTCTTTTTGCATACACCGCACTTTATATAAACATGGGTCTTTCTGTCAGCGAACTTTCTCTTCCAGAATGAAAATTTCCTGCCAATTCCCCCGAAAGCCCTCTCAAACTTCATGTTCTCCTCATATCGCTTCTGACAGTTTCTCGACATCGCCCTAACCACCGCCAGCACCAGCACAGCGTATACCATAAGCTGTAAAATAAGCGACTTTACAAACAAATTCGCCGCACTAAGCACCACAGCCACACCGCAAATGCCATAAAAAAGCTTGTCTATACCATATCTGCCCTGAAAAAATCTCGCTACCTTATACATAAATCCGTTCATAAGCTTTTACCTCTTTTCTTTTTTATATTATAAATAGTACACCCGAAATTTAAACTGACTATTAACTTTTATCAAATTTCACCTACCTTTCACAAAACTTTCAGCGTTCACCCTCAAACCGTGAACGGCATATACTGAAGTGTATTCGTAAAAGCGTATACGGACAAGTACAGCATAAAGGAGCAACAAAAATGAAAAAGAGTCTTATAGCCATGACTTCCATAACCTATGCAATGAAAGCAAAAAACTTGCTGAACGGTTTAAAATACTATTGTGAGATACAGAGAACGCCCAAAAACCTCGGAACAGGCTGCGGCTACTCCATAGCCGTCACCGCACCCACAGAAGAAATAACCGCCATACTTGAAAAAGAGCGCATACCATTCAGAAACGTGATATTCGAGCAAAAGAGGTGAGAAAAATAGACACCCGAAGCATAATAAACTTTGATAACTCAGCCACCACCTACCCCAAGCCCCCTACCGTAGCAAAAGCCGTCGCTCAGGCAGTAGAACGCTATGGTGGCAACCCGGGCAGAAGCGGTCACAAGCTTTCCATGCGAGTGTCTGAAAAGATATTCACCGTTAGACAGCAGGCGGCAGAAATGTTTGAAGCACAGACCGAAAACGTGGCTTTCACCGCCAACTGTACCCATGCCCTTAACATGGCGATAAAAGGTGTCATGCAGTACGGTGGTCATATGATAATCTCAGACCACGAGCATAACGCAGTAGCAAGACCCGTCTATGCCCTTTCAAAAACAAGAGGCGTGAAATATTCTATTGCCCGAACAGGGGAAACAGACAGCGAAACAGTAGAAAACTTCCGCCGCCTTATAACCCCCGAAACTAAGTGTATTTGCTGTACAGTGGCTTCAAACGTCACAGGCAGTCTCATGCCATACCGTGAATTAGCCGCCCTCTGCAAAGCCCACGGCATATGCTTTATAGCCGACGGTGCACAAGCCTGCGGGCTTTTGGAGCTTTCTCTCTCAGACGGCTTCAACTTTCTCTGTGCCGCAGGTCACAAAGCCCTCTACGGACCAACAGGCACAGGGCTTCTTATCTCAGACGGCGAGTATTCTCTGTCTACCATAATCGAGGGCGGCACAGGTGCGACCTCCGCACTCCTTGAACAGACCCCTTTCCTCCCCGAAAAGCTTGAAAGCGGCACCATTAACACAGTGGGCATAATAGGTCTTGGCGAGGGACTAATGTTCGTCCGCCAAAAGACCCCTGCCGTAATAAAAGCCCACGAAGAAAAACTCTGCAAACAGCTCTACGAACAGCTTTCAGACATAGACAAAATAAAGTTCTATGAAGTAGACCAAAAGAAAGTCCCCATACTTTCATTTAACATCGGTGATATTCCTTCCGCTGAGATCGCCTCCTATCTCAGCGAAAAAGGCTTCGCCCTCCGTGGAGGACTTCAGTGTGCCGCCGTCACCCATACCACCCTCGGCACAATAGAGCAAGGAACAGTGCGTTTCTCACCCTCTGCATTCAGTACCCCTCAGCAGGTAACAGCACTTTCACGAACAATAAAAATATTTGCCGCAAATAACTAAGCATAAGTGGCAGGTCTGATGTAAAATATCACGTCCTGCCGCTCATTCTATTGCAAAAAGCACCTTTAGGTGCTATAATAAAGCATGAGCAAACAATTTTTCACGAAAGAAAGTGGTATTATGTGGTTCGTGTTTGCGCTTCTCTCCGCTGTTTTCGCAGCGCTCACCTCTGTCCTTGCAAAGGTCGGCATTGAAGGAGTAAACTCAAATCTTGCCACCGCTCTGCGTACCTGCGTTGTGCTTGCTATGGCATGGCTCATGGTGTTCATCACCCACACACAAAGCGGCATAGGCTCTATTGGCAGAAAAAGCTGGGTGTTCCTTATCCTTTCAGGACTTGCAACAGGCGCTTCGTGGCTGTGCTATTATAAGGCTATCCAAATGGGCAGCGTTTCAAAGGTCGCCCCCATAGACAAGCTCAGCGTTGTCATAACCCTTATCCTTGCAGTGATATTTCTCCATGAGGACTTCACAGTAAAATCAGCCATAGGTGCGGCTCTTATCACCGCAGGCACAATATTAATGGTACTATAAGGAGAACGCCATGATAATAAGAACAGTTACCGAGAAGGACGCTCCCGAACTTCTTGAAATATACCGTCCCTACGTTGAAGACACCGCCATAACATTCGAGTATGACGTCCCAACAGTTGAGGAGTTTTCCGCCCGAATCCGCCGCATATCCGCAAATTATCCCTACATAGCCGCAGTAGAAAACGGCAAAATAGCAGGCTACGCCTATGCAGGCGTATTCAAAAACAGAGCCGCCTATGATTGGTCGGTTGAAGTCACAGTTTATGTAAAAAAAGGGCTTCACCGCAAAGGCATAGGTGCAAAACTCTACTCCGCCCTTGAAAAGCTCCTTGCGGCACAGCATATAACAAACCTCTACGCCTGCGTCGCATATCCCGAAAAAGAAGACGAGTATCTCACCTTTGACAGCGTGAAGTTCCATGAAAAAATGGGCTATACTATAATAGGTACGTTCCATAGATGTGCCTTTAAGTTCAACAAGTGCTATCATATGGTTTGGCTTGAAAAAATACTCACCCAGACCGATATCACCCCTCTGCCCGTTATCCCATTTTCCAAACTCGATAAAGCCTTAATTAACAAAATAGTTCTTGAATAAAGGCAGAAAATATGATAAAATAATACCATTCTGTCTGTTAAGGAGCGTAAAAATGGATCTTCAGGAATTAAGAAATGAAATTAACGATATAGACAACCAGCTTCAGGAGCTTTTTAATAAGCGTATGCAGATAAGCTTCAAGGTGGCTGAGTATAAGATAGCAAACAATATGCCTGTTTTTCAGAGCAAGCGTGAAAACGAGATACTTGACCATGTAACAGAAAGCTCACCAAAGGGCTTGGAAAGTGCGTCAAGAGTGTTCTTCCAAAACATCATGGATATTTCAAAGTGCCGTCAGTATCAGGAGTTTTTTGCAGACTCAGATAAGATAGAGTACAAAAAGTTGGACTTGACAGGTCATAAAAAAGTCGCCGTACCGGGTACCACAGGCTCATATTCACATATAGCCTGCAAGCAGATATTCAGCGACTTTGAGCCAATGTTCTTTGAAGATTTTGAGGACGTTTTTTCATCAGTTGAAAACGGCTCAGCGGATTTTGGCATACTTCCCATAGCAAATTCCACCGCAGGCTCAGTTGGTCAGACCTACGAGCTTATGAAAAAGCATGACTTCAAGATATGCGCAGCAACTAAGGTAAAGATCTCCCACTGCCTTGCCGTAAAAAAAGGCACACGCTTTGAGGATATCAAAATAGTCTATTCCCACGAGCAGGCGCTCAGCCAGTGTTCTGAGTTTCTTTCTCAGAACGGACTTAAAAGCCATAAATACGCAAATACTGCCCTTGCGGCGTGCTACATAAAAGAAAGCAATGAACCGTATGCCGCTATCTGCTCAGAAGCCTGCGCACAGCAGAACGGTCTTGAGATACTCAGGCATAATATAGCAAACGCCGCCGAGAATTACACAAAATTTATTCTCATTTCAAAGGAGACTCTCTGCTCGGAAAATGCTGACATCGTGTCAGTGTCCTTGGCACTGCCACATACCTCATCTGCACTTTACAGACTTCTCACAAAATTCTCCGTGGCAGGCCTTAACCTTTCCATGATAGAGAGCCGCCCTATCGCAAACACCGATTTTGACGTTGTTTTCTATCTCGATTTTGAAGGAGCAATAACCTCTCCGGACGTTGCAAAGCTCATGAGCGAGCTTAATTCAGAGCTTTCATATTTCAAATTTTTAGGCAACTACGAGGAAATATAACAGTACGATTTTTAGGACAGGAGGAACAAAAATGCGTATAGGACACGGCTATGACGTCCACAGACTGACCGAGGGCAGAAAGCTCATTCTCGGCGGCGTGGATATACCATATGAAAAGGGACTTTTAGGACATTCCGATGCAGACGTCCTTGCCCACGCCATAATGGATTCCATACTTGGTGCATTGGCACTGGGCGATATCGGCAAGCTTTTTCCCGATAATGACCCCGACTATGAGGGTGCAGACAGTATGAAGCTCATGGAAAAAGTCATAAGCGTTATGACCGAAAAAGGCTGGAAAATAGGCAATATAGACTCCACCATCTGCGCACAGAAGCCGAAGCTTGCCACCTATATCACCTCCATGCGGGAGCGTATAGCAGAAGCCTGCGGCTGCGATATTTCACAAATATCAGTTAAAGCCACCACCGAAGAAAAGCTAGGCTTCACAGGCGAGGAACTAGGCATATCCGCCACAGCGGTCTGCCTGCTTGAAAAAATTTGATACAAAACCAAAAGGACTGCTGTCTTAAACCACAGCAGTCCTTTTTATTGCTACTTTGCCTTATGCGCAACTCCGTCATTGTTAATGTTATATCCGTCAACAGTAGTGTTTATGAGCATCATGCCATAATCATTGAAATAATATCGCTTTCCGCCTATCTTCTTCCAACCTGTCACAACAGTGCCGTTCTTGTTGTTGTAGAACTTCTGCCCACGCCAGCTTACCCAGCCGGACTTTAGATAGCCGTCCTCACCGAAGTTGTAATACTTGTCGTCAATGTACACAGGACCTCTCAACGCAACACCATTCTGCAGGAAATATTTCTTTCCTGCAATAGTCGTCCATTCATTCTGCAAAACATGATCGCTGTCAAAATAAAACTCCGTTCCGTCTATTTCTCTCCAGCCTGAAACTGCCTTGCCATCGCCGTCAAAATAATAGGTCTTGTCACCGGCTGTTACCCACTTGTCTTTCTGAGCGCCGTTCTTGTCAATGTAGTAAAGCCCTGAATCATCACTGAACAGCCCCTTTGAAAGCTTGCCGTCATTGTCAAAATGATACAGCTTGTCTTCAATAGTGTGCCAACCTGTAAATGCAGCCTCGTCCTCACCAATGTAGTAAATATTTCCCTTTGAAGTAACAAACTCCGACTTAGCCCAAGAGCCGTCCTCTTTCTTGAACTTCCATTCAGCGTCTATCTTAACGATCCCGTCCGCAAGCACGCCCTCGTTTGAGAAGGTGTATTTTTTGTCCTCGCCCTCCTCAAATTCGCCAACAGCCGCCGCTCCTGTCAGACCAAAATAATATCTCTTTCCGTCAATGGTCTTCCAGCCCGTAGCTTTCTTACCCGTCTCCTCATCGAAGTAGAAGTAATAGCCGTTTATTTTATGAAATCCAGTGCAAAGAGTGTGATCAGAGTAGAAATAATACTGATAGAACACCGCCCCGCCGAACTTTTCATAAACCTTTCTGTCATAAGCATTGAATGTCTTTTCACCGAATTTGTCCGCAAGCTCCTCAAGTTTTTGGGTCTCTTTTTCGTCAGGCTTCTCGTCCTTTTTGTAATCGTCCTTCTCAAACTTCACAAGCTTTGAAACATTGGATTTGAACTCTTTTATTTTCTTTTTCTCATCATCAGTGTACTGATCCGTATTCGTCCAGCCTGTCGCTGCCACATGGGTCTTTTTATCAAAATAGTAAGTATCTTCGTCAATATCCTCCCAGCCGTCAGCCACAACACCGCCTCTGCCGAAGTAATAAACATTTCCGCCTATCTCGTTCCAACCGGAGAGGAGGCGATTTTTCTTATCAAAGTAATAATACTTGTCCTTGATCTTGGTAAAGCCCTTTCCTGCCGAGCCGTCGCCCTTGAAATAATACTTCTCAGGCGGTTCTTCATACCAGCCCTTAGTCATTTTACCGTCACCGGCAAAATGATATCTGTTCTTGTCAATTGTTATCCAGCCCTTGACCATTTCACAGCTATCATTGAAATAATAGCTCTCACCGTCTATCTCCGCAAAGCCCTGAGCGCAAGCCCCTGTAGCTTCATCAGAATAATAATACTTCTTTTCAAGCTCCATCCAGCCCTTGTGAACAGCACCGCTCTCAGAAAAATAATACTTCTTTCCGTCAATGTCCTGCCAGCCTGTGGCCATGTGACCGTCGTCATCATCAAAATAGTATATCTTGCCCTCTATCTCAACAAAGCCCTTAGCCATCTCACCGCTCTTGAGAAAATAATACTGAACATTGTTTATCTTTGCCCAGCCTGTCACACGCTTGCCGCTCTCGTCATAGTAATAACCGCCGTCGCTGTCAAAACCCGTGTCAGGGAAGCCGTGATCGTCAAAGTAGTATTCACCGCCGTTTATCTCGCAAAGACCCGTCCTGAAAATGCCAGACTCCTCAGAGAAATAGTATTCCTCTCCCTTTATTTTCAATTTTCCACGCTGAACAACGCCGTCCTTGACATAGTAAGTGTCCCCACGATACTTATGCCAGCCGTCAGCCATAGCGTTTCCCTTGTCGTCAAAAAGATAGCAGGTGTTGTCTATTATCTGATAGCCAAGCGCCTTTTCGCCCGTCTCCTTGACAATATAATAAGTCGAGCCGTCATGGGTGTGCCAGCCCGAAGCATAATAAGCGCCGTAGTATAAATATCCCCCAAAGCCTGCTCCCATAACGATAGTGCAAGCTGCAGCCGCAGCGATCATTTTTTTCTTATCGCTTTTCAGCACCTCATTATATCTGTTGCAAAAATCATTGCCCTCATTGCTGTTTATACTCATAAAGATCCTTCCCGAATTTACACAGTTCTAGTTAGTACAATTATATCACAACAAAATAATAATTTCAATACCGCCGCCCCAATTTTCACACCCCTCACACATAAAAAGCTGCACAGTCCAAATAACTGTACAGCTCATAAAACAAATACCCAAGATAAATGGGCTGTCAAGGACTCCAGCCCCTACAATTTCTCATGACCGCAATTTATCTGTAGTGGCGAACAACATTCGCCCGTCCACCCTACAACATCTCAGCTACGCCACGACCCCCACGCCACAAGCTTTCTCGCCCTCCCCTTTGTCTATTCTGACAGATAAATTACTCATTTCTTACATCACAATACTTGCGTTCATACAGATAATATGTTATAATATATAATGTATATTTGTAAATCTTAAAGGAGGTTTATTTATGGATCAGCTTATAAAATTACTGAAAAACAACGCCCGTATCACAAACAGCGAGCTTGCCGTTCTTCTTGATAAAACAGAAGAGCAGGTTGCAGCGGATATCGCCAAGCTTGAAGCAGACGGCGTAATAAAGGGCTATTCCGCTATCGTTGACGAAAGTGCCTATGACGCTAATTCAGTTTTCGCTCTTATAGAACTTAAAGTCACCCCGCAGTCACAGTCAGGCTTTGACGAGATAGCAAACCAGATCGCAAGCTATGAGCAGGTGGAGTCCGTCCGCCTTATGTCAGGTGCTTATGATATAATCGTTGCCGTGAACGGTGCAAACATCAGGGATATCTCACAGTTTGTTTCCCAAAGACTTGCAACTATCGACGCTGTCCAGTCCACCGCCACACACTTCGTGCTAAAGGTCTATAAAGACAACGGCATCATGATAAGCTCAGATGATAAAGACGAAAGAGGTTTGATCTCCCCATGATAGATTATAATAAAGTGCTTTGCCCTGCCATAAAGGAAATGAAGCCCTCAGGTATCAGAAAATTTTTCGATATCGCACAGCAGCTAGAGGGCGTTATCTCCCTTGGCGTTGGCGAGCCTGACTTCAAAACTCCGTGGCTCATACGTCAGGAAGCTATCTCAACTTTGGAAAAAGGCAAGACCTGCTATACCGCAAACGCGGGACTTATAGCACTCCGTGAAGAAATAGCCAAGTATTTTCAGCGTACTATCCACACAAGCTATGACCCTAATAAGGAAATAATCGTCACTGTTGGCGGCTCTGAAGCTATCGACCTTACCATAAGATGCCTTATCCAACCCGGTGATGAAGTCCTTATAGTCGAACCGTCCTTTGTCTGTTATCGTCCTATCGTTTCCCTATGCGGCGGCGTTCCAGTGGTCATAGAAACAAAGGAAGAAAACGAGTTCCGACTTACAGCAGACGAGCTTCGTGAAAAAATAACCGACAAAACCAAGCTTCTTGTCCTGCCCTATCCTAATAACCCAACAGGTGCGATAATGCGCCGTGAAGATCTCGAAGCTATCGCAAAGGTGCTTAAAGATACCAATATCATGATAGCCTCAGACGAGATATATTCCGAGCTTACATATTCAGGCAAGCATTGCTCTATCGCAGAAATAGAGGGTATGCGTGAGCGTACTATCGTCATAAACGGCTTTTCCAAAAGCTTTGCAATGACAGGCTGGCGGCTTGGCTTCCTTGGCGGACCAAAAGAGATAGTGTCCCAAATGCTCAAGCTTCATCAGTATGCTATCATGTCCTCCCCTACTGTCAGCCAGTATGCCGCTATCGTTGCCATGCACAGTTGTCAGAAGGATATAGATGCCATGCGTAACGAGTATAATATCCGCCGTCGCTTTGTGGTGGATTCTTTCAATAAGCTTGGTCTTAAATGCTTTGCACCACAAGGCGCATTCTATGTTTTCCCTTGTATCAAAAGCACAGGCATGACAAGCACCGACTTCTGCGAAAAACTTGTGTACACCAAAAAGGTAGCCGTCGTGCCGGGAGATGCTTTCGGCGAGTGCGGAGAGGGCTATGTGCGTGTCTCCTACGCCTATTCCCTTAACCACCTGAGAGAGGCTATCAAACGTATCGGAGAATTTTTAGAGGATATCAAAAATGGTAACGTGCAGTAATTTAAAAATAAAAGCCTACGGAAAAATAAATCTTGCATTGGATATCGTTGGTAAACGTGATGACGGCTACCATATGCTAAATACTGTCATGCAGTCAGTGTCCTGCTTCGACCTCTTGGACTTCACCCTCTCTGAGGGCGAGGGCATAGAGCTTACCTGCAAACTTGACAGCTTTCCAAAGGGCGAGGATAATATCATCACAAAAGCCTACCATGCCTTTGCCGACTTCACCCATATTGACTTCGGCTGTAAAATAACAGTGAATGTGGAGAAAAGCCTCCCATCACAAGCAGGCATGGGCGGAGGAAGTGCAGACGCCGCCGCTACCCTTAGAGCCTTGGACTTCATGTTCGATACAAGGCTCACCGATGAACAGCTCTGCTCCATAGGCGTGGCTCTGGGTGCAGACGTGCCTTTCTGTATTACAGGCGGCACAAGGCTCTGTCAGGGCGTTGGCGAAATAATGAGCAACCTGCCCTCACCCGACTGCGCTTTCGTCATAATAAAACCAGACGTGGGTATCTCCACCCCCGAAGCTTTCAAAAAGTATGACAGCATTTCAAACCCAAAACGCTGTAATATGGACGTCCTGCTGAGATATATCGGCGGCGGAAAGCTTTTCGGCATATGCTCAAACCTTTTCAATGTGCTGGAATATGCCGCCGACCGTGAGGAGATAGCTCATGCAGTGCATGAGCTTAAAAACAGCGGAGCTCTCTCCGCACTTATGACAGGAAGCGGCTCAGCCGTTTTTGGAGTTTTTCCCGATATCGCTTCCGCACAAACAGCCGCAGAAAAGCTGTCAGGCTGGAGCTATAAGTGCGTTTGTCAGCCTGTAAAACAGGGCTGGGAATTTGTATATTAATGAGGTGAAATAATTGAGCAGAAATAAATGCAGAATTTGCGGATACCGCTTTAAAAGCGATGATGAGATAATTTGTCCTGAGTGCTTCACAGCCCGTGACGAGGATATAAGCTGTAACAGCCTTTCAGATGACCTGCACTCTCATGATCTCCGTGCCGATAACGAGCAGGACGGCTGGTTCGGTCAGTCTGAAAATGACACCTTCAAGGAAGAAAAGAACGATTTCGTTTCCGAGGAACGTAAAGAGGAAGCAAGGGACGAGAATTTCCAAAGCACCTATACCCCACCTAAAAACCCGACCCCTCCCCCAAGCTATTCAAATTCAAGAGCCGAAAAGCTTGCCGCCCTCAATAACTACAGCCAACAGCGTACAAGCTATAACCGTCCAAACAACAGCTCCTATAGCTTCAACGCCACGAACATAAACCACTCTAACAAAAAGAATGGCGGCAAAGGCTGCGTCACAGCCGTTGTTATCATCATTATCCTCATGTCCGTTATCCCCACACTTTTTAGCTTTTTTTCAAGCAAGCTCATCTCCGACAGATATGACGACTATGACTATGACTACGATTATGACGATACCTATAGTGAAGCCGAAGATGACTATACCGACCATTCCAACCTCTATGTAGCGCAAGACGCTGAGGACGGTACCTACAGCGTTCAATATCAAGGCTATACTCTCACCGAACGCAAAGTAAGCGACCTGACCGATGAGGAAAGAAACTCCCTTTCAGGCGGTATTATAAGCGGTGACACAGTATGGGAAATAGACCTCGACCTTGATGTTAATATCAGCGATAGCAACAGACAGGTAAAATTCACCTTTGCCTACAACACCGCCTATGACGAAAACGATAATTCGTTTTTCTCAAACAACTTCTTCCCCGGTGAAAGCGACTACGAAGACGATATGACCTATACGATCAAGTTCCTTGTCCCAGCCGATTCAAAGCGCACCACGTTCACAGCCTGCTTCCAGAACGACGATTTGATAACAGATTCATTCCAGTTCAATATCCCGCTTGACGAAAACACAGACTCATCAGGCGACCTATCCTCTGACTCCTACACCAAAATAAGCGGAGTTGACACAGCGGCATGAACGATATCCTTAAAAGCTGTACCCTCTGCCCAAGAGAGTGCAAAGTGAACCGATACGAGCATAAGGGCTTCTGCGGTGAAACTGCCAAAGTAAGGATAGCCCGAGCCGAGCTTCATATGTGGGAAGAACCTTGTATCAGCGGCACAGAAGGCTCAGGCACAGTATTTTTCTCAGGCTGCTGTCTGAAATGCTGTTTCTGCCAAAACTACGAAATATCCGCTCAGAGCAAAGGCTTTGAGCTTACCGAACAAGAACTTGCAGACACTTTTCTGCGGCTTCAATCAATGGGCGCAAACAACATAAACCTCGTCAATCCCACCCATTTCGTTCCGCAAATAATCAATGCGCTCGACCTCTGTAAAGATAAGCTCACTATCCCCGTGGTCTATAACAGCGGCGGTTATGAAAAGCCCCAAACGCTGGAGCTTCTTCGTGGCTATGTGCAGATATTTCTACCCGACCTTAAATATTTTGATCCTACACTTTCGGATAAATATTCCAAAGCCGCAGACTATTTTGAAAACGCCGCTGCTTCAATACATAAAATGGCGGAGCTTTCAGGCAAGCCAACCTTTGACGAAAAGGGCATAATGCAGAGCGGTACGATAGTCCGCCACCTTGTCCTCCCTACCCACCGTAAAGACTCCATAAAGCTTATGGAGTGGCTAGGCAAAAATTTTTCCAAAAACGAGATAATGATAAGTCTTATGAGCCAGTTCACCCCCGTGTATAAAGCCTTTGACTACAAAGAGCTTTGCCGTAAGACATCAACTTTCGAGTATAACACCGTCATTGACGCCGTGAACAAATACGGTTTCGAGGGTTTTGTCCAAAGCCGCACATCCGCCGCCAAAGATTTTATCCCCAAATTTTATGACGAAAAATACTACTGATATCCAATTTTATCGGACTGTCATGCTAACATAGACAGCCAGATATTTTTGTAATAAAATTGTTATACATTCCCTATTGACATTTTGAACAAAAAAGTTTATAATGTTAATGTAAGTTTGGTAAAACAAACTTGAATGGGGTAACTTATGGGGTAAACATTAGTCACCAACCGTCATAAAGGCAGCAAAATTGCCGCCTGCATATAAGTTATCGAAAAGAGGTCATGCAAATGTCAAAGGCTTTCGGTTCAAGATATTCCATTGAAAATTCCGAGGAAGCAAAGGAGTATTTTGAGTTTGTAAAGGACCTGCTTGACAGCGATGTTGTAAACGAAATGAAAAATTTTCGTCATCACTATAGTACGACTTGCTATCAGCACTGCATCAATGTATCCTACTATAACTATCTCGTTTGCAGAAAATTGGGACTAAATTCAAGATCCGCAGCAAGAGCAGGTCTGCTTCACGATCTGTTTCTTTATGATTGGCGGGATCGTGAGAAGAAAAAAGGCGAAATGCCTCACGGAATGACCCACCCAAAGGTCGCACTCAACAATGCGAAACAGCATTTTGAGATAGGCAAGCGTGAGGAGGATATGATAGTCAAGCATATGTGGCCGCTGACCCTGAAATTCCCTAAATACGCTGAATCTTACGTTATCGTGTGTATCGACAAATACACCGCAATGTTGGAAATAGGCTCTTATTTGGGTCAGAAAATGAAAGAAAAAGCGAAAGCAATGCGAACAAAACAGCATTAAACCAAAGCGGACAGGCACATACCTGTCCGCTTTCAGTTTGTTGACAAATTCCTAAATAAATGTACAATTGATCGTACAATTATATAAACACAAAAAGACCGCCCCTAAGATAAGGGACGGTCTTTCCCGTTTATCAGGCAAAATAAACGGATATTGGTGTTTAGTGAATGTCGTTGTAAAGTGCAATGTAATCCTTGGCGGACTTTGTCCAACTGAAATCCTGCTTGAGCGCAGTGTTCACAAGCCTGCCCCACTTCATCTTGTCATCATAGTATGCCCTGGCTCTAACAACAGCGTCAAGCATATCATGTGCATTGTAAGACTTGAAAGTAAAACCGTTTCCACTCTTGTCGCCTGCATCATGGATACTATCTCTCAAACCGCCTGTCTCTCTTACGATAGGTATAGTACCATATCTCAGAGCGATCATCTGAGCCAAACCGCAAGGCTCGCTCTGCGACGGCATAAGGAACATATCCGCACCAGCGTATATCTTCTTTGACAGCTCAGGCACAAAACCAATGGTCAGACCCACTCTGTCAGGATAACGATAATGCATTTCGCTGAAAAAGTCCTCGTATATCTTCTCGCCCGAACCAAGAATAGCAAACTTGCAGCCAAGTCTGATGATGTCCTCAAACACATACTTGATAAGGTCAAGACCCTTGTGTGAAACAAATCTCGTTACGATACCGATAACAGGCTCTTTTCCATGTGCCATGCCAAGCTCGCTGAGCAAAGCGTGCTTGCAAACAGCCTTGCCCGTCTTGTCATTCAAACTATAATTCTTAGCAATAACAGGATCAGTTGCAGGATCATAGATCTTCTGATCTATTCCGTTGAGTATTCCGCAAAGCTTGTATTGCTTGTTCACAAGCTCCCTGTCAAGGCCATGTGAATACCATGGATCAAGTATCTCCCAAGCATAGCTTGGCGAAACTGTCGTCACCTTGTCAGCCGTTTCAATAGCAGCCTTCATAAAGTTCACATCACCGTCATATGAAAGCAGATCCGTATGATAAAGCGGAATGCCCATAATATCGTTGATAAGTTCTAAGCCATATTGTCCCTGATACTGAATATTGTGTATGGTAAATACCGTCTTGATATCCTCATAACCCTGCTGATAGCGGTAGAAAATATCATAATAAACAGGAACAAGCGCCGTCTGCCAGTCGTTGGCGTTTATAACATTTGGCTTAAAATCGATGTATCTCAGCAGTTCGAGAACTGCCCTTGAGAAGAATATAAATCTCTCAGCATCATCATAAAAGCCATACAGACCGTTTCTCTGGAAGTAATACTCATTATCCAAAAGATAATAAGTCACTCCGTTCACAACGCCTGTAAAAACGCCGCAGTATTGATTTCTCCATGCCACCGGCACAGTGAAATTCGTAACATATGTCAGCTTGTCCTTAAGCTCCTGCCTGATAGAGCTGTAATAAGGTATCACGACTCTGCAATCGTGACCCTCGGCATTGATAGCCGCAGGCAGTGAGCCTGCAACATCAGCCAATCCACCTGAAGCAATAAAAGGCAAAGCCTCACTTGCAGTATAAAGTATGTTCATATCCGAACCCTCTTTCCTAAGTCATTGCGACCTTTTTATACAGAAGCTCCCTTTCCTACATACATAGGATACTGTGGCGAGCTTGTAAGGATATGGTTTTCACAGATAGAAACGTTCTTGTCTGTGATAAGATAGTTAAGCTCAGCATTGTCACCAACAACAGTGCCCTGCATAAGGATACAGTTCTTGACCTTTGCACCCTTGCCTACCTTAACGCCTCTGAACAGTACAGAGTTCTCTACCTCGCCCTCTATGATACAGCCGTCAGCAATAAGAGAATTTGATACCTTGCTGTCCAGATCGTACTTAACAGGAGCGTTGTCGCTTACCTTTGTGTAGATAGAACGCTTTGGAACGAACAGCTTGCGTGCATTCTCAGGTTCAAGCAGAGCCATGTTTGACTTAAAGTAGCTTTCAGGGCTGTTGAGCTTGCTGAAATAGTTATCGTACTCGTAGATCTTTATCTTAAGCTCTCTGCACTTCTCCTGAAGAATATTTCTCTCAAAGCTTACATTTCCTCTAGCCATTGCGTCATTAACAGTTTCAATAAGGAAATCCATTGACATAACGAACACATTAAGGCTCGTTGTGCAAGTGCCGCTGATGTCAGGATTGATAAGAACAGAAGTTACATTCTTGTCAGCGTCAACGTTGAATACAGTTGAAGTCTTTATATCATCAGAGCTGTAAACGCCGGTGTGTGCAACAGCAGTAATATCAGCACCGCTCTCGATGTGAGCCGCAACGATAGGCTTGTAGTCAATGTTTGTGACAACGTCACAGTCTGAAAGGATAACATATTTAGCTCTTGAGTGCTTGATAAAGCTCATCGCACCATAAAGAGCCTCGATCCTGCCTCTGTAAAGAGTGCTTTCAACGTTGCCGAATGGAGGCAGAATGTAAAGTCCGCCCTTCTTTCTTGCCAGATCCCACTCTCTTGCAGAGCCGAGGTGATCCAGAAGTGACTGATAGTTAGATTTTGTTATAACACCGACCTCGCTTATGCCGCTGTTTACCATGTTAGACAGTGGGAAGTCGATAAGGCGGTATCTTCCGCCGAACATTACAGAACCCATAGTTCTGTTCTTTGTCATGTCGCCAAGAGTCGTGTCGTGCATATTAGCGAAAACAAGACCCAGTACGTTACCCATATTTACATCCATGTTTACTCGGTCCTTTCTTAGATATTCTCGTAAATTATTGCCTTTGGTGCAACAACACTGCCGTCAGAAACGGTCAGATTATTGCCCACTACAGCAACGCCCCATGAGTCCTTGTCCTCGATAGTTTCAGGTCTTGCACCGATCTGAGCGTTCTCACCGATAACAGTGTTCTCGCCAACGATAGCATACTCGACCTTTGCACCCTTCTTGACAACTGCGCCAGGCATAAGGATAGAATCCAGTATCTCAGCGCCCTCCTCAACAGTAACGCCGTCAGAGATCATTGAAAACTCTACAGAGCCGTCGATAACGCAGCCCTCTGTTACCATAGAGTTCTGTACCTGAGCGTTCTTGCCTATGCTCTGAGGTGGCATAACAGGGTTTCTTGAGTATATCTTCCAGCTTGTATCATAAAGATCGATAGGAATGTTAGGATTGATAAGGTCCATATTAGCTTCCCAAAGAGAATCTATAGTTCCAACGTCCTTCCAGTAGCCGTCAAAACGATAAGCCACAAGCTTCTCGCCTGCTTCTCTCATGTCAGGGATAATGTTCTTGCCGAAGTCCTTTGAAGCTTCCTTGTCGTTCTCATTAGCGATAAGATAAGCTTTCAGCTTCTTCCAAGTGAATATGTAGATACCCATTGAAGCAAGAGTTGAACGAGGGTTCTTTGGCTTCTCCTCGAAGTCTATGATGTTGTCGTCCTCGTCGGTTATCATGATACCGAAACGTGAAGCCTCTTCCTTTGGAACGTCCAGAACAGCGATAGTAGCGTCAGCGTTCTTAGCCTTGTGATATTCAAGCATCTTGTTGTAATCCATTTTGTAGATATGGTCGCCTGAAAGAACAACAACATACTCAGGGTCATATCTGTCTACAAAAGCGATATTCTGATAAATAGCGTTTGCAGTACCCGAATACCAGTCAGCGCCTGAAGCTGTCTGATAAGGAGGAAGCACATGAACGCCTCCGTGTATTCTGTCAAGATCCCAAGGCTGACCGTTTCCAATGTACTCATTGAGTACCAATGGCTGATACTGTGTCAGCACGCCCACTGTGTCGATACCTGAATTGATACAGTTCGAGAGAGGGAAATCAATGATACGATACTTAGCACCGAAAGGTACTGCCGGTTTTGCAACGCTCTGTGTCAGGGCATACAATCTGCTTCCCTGACCGCCTGCCAGCAGCATTGCAACACATTCTTTTTTGTTGAACATAATTAATTCACCCACCAATTTTTATTAAGTCTATATTACTCAGCCTTTTTAGCTGTGGACTTCTTAGTTGTTTTCGCCTTAGCGGCTTTCTTGACAGCAGTTTTCTTAGCCGCCGTCTTTGTCTTTTTCTTATTCTCTGCCTTTTTCTCAGGCACAGGTCTTTCCTCTTTCTTCACCGTGAAATACATACAAGAGAACGCAGGAATGTCGATGCAGACTGACTGGTCAAAGCCGTGCATCTTAACATCTACCGCCTTGACAGTACCGTTCGTGCAAGGGGATCCGTCAACAGAAGACGAGTTGAACACCTCTGTATAGCTGCCCCAGTAAGGAACGCCAAAGCAGTATGACTTTCTTTCCACAGGAACGAAGTTGCACACAACGATGACCTCTCCGCCGTTTTTGTCAAAACGTCTGAAGATGATGATACTCTGCTTGAAATCGTCATTTGATATCCAGCTGAAGCCCTCCCAAGAGAAATCTCTCTCCCAGAACTGAGGGTGGTCAAGATAGAAATGATTGAGGTTCTTGGAGTAGTTCAGATAATTGCGGTGGTTCTCATATTCGTCCACCATGAACCATTCCAGACCATTCTCGTAATCCCACTCTCTGAACTGAGCAAAATCAGCACCCATGAACAGAAGCTTCTTACCTGGGTGAGCCATCATATAAGCCATGAACAGCTTGCACTGCTTGAACTTATTGTCGATATCTCCACCATACATTTTATTTACCAATGAAGCCTTACCATGCACCACCTCGTCATGAGAGATAGGCAAAATAAAGTTTTCAGAGAAAGCATAGAAGAATGAGAACGTGAG
This sequence comes from Ruminococcus sp. AM43-6, assembly GCF_003461785.1. NCBI lineage: Bacteria > Bacillati > Bacillota > Clostridia > Eubacteriales > Oscillospiraceae > Ruminococcus > Ruminococcus sp. AM43-6. The sequence continues at coordinate 114,494 of NZ_QTXU01000001.1, read as the reverse complement.
CATATCATGATGAAAAGCTCTGTCAATAGGGTCAAGAGCCATATATTTGAGCATATCGTTCATCCAGCCCATGTTCCACTTGAAGTTGAAGCCAAGACCGCCGTCGCTCGCAGGCTTTGTTACCATAGGCCATGAAGTTGACTCTTCGGCTATCATAAGGGTATTAGGGTTTCTTCCGAACACAGCGGTATTAAGATCCTTGAAGAACTGAACAGCTTCAAGATTTTCCTTGCCACCGAACTTGTTAGGCGTCCACTCTCCGTCACGTCTGTCATAGTCAAGATAAAGCATAGACGCAACAGCGTCAACTCTCAGACCGTCAACGTGATATTTTTCTATCCAGTAAAGAGCGTTCGAGATAAGGAATGACTTTACCTCGCCCTTTGAATAATCGAAAACTCTCGTTCCCCAAGTGAGGTGATCTGCCTTTTTCGGGTCAGAGTATTCATATGACGGACCTCCGTCAAACTCGAACAGTCCTGCCTCATCTCTAGGAAAATGTGCAGGCACCCAATCAAGGATAACGCCTATTCCAGCCAAATGGAAAAGGTCTATCATTTTCATGAAGTCATAAGGCGTTCCGAAACGTGAAGTCGGCGCAAAATAGCCGATACCCTGATAGCCCCAAGAGCCGTCAAAAGGATATTCCGCCAACGGCATAAGCTCGATATGAGTATAGCCCATTTCCTTTATATAAGGGATTATAGTATCTGCAAATCTAACATATGAAAAATATTTTCCGTCAGGGCAAGCCTTCCATGAATTGAGGTGTACCTCATAGATATTCATAGGACAATTGTAGATATCCTTAGACTTCTTCTCGGTCATCCACTTTTTATCGCTCCAAAGATAATCGTCTATATCGAAAACCTTTGAGCCTGTGTTCGGAGCGACCTCCATGTGTGTGCCGTACGGATCAGCCTTATAATGGGTCTTGCCGTCACAGCCGTGGATACAGTATTTATATGTATCATAAGTCTGAAGCCCTGTAACAAAAGCCTCCCACACCTCTGAGTCGTCTATCTTCTCCATTGGAGTGGCATTTTCGTCCCAGTCATTGAAATCTCCCACAACAGAAATGCCCTCAGCGTGTGCTGCCCAGACTCTGAAATAATATCCTTCTACGCCGTCTTTCTCTCCCTTATGGCAGCCAAGAAACTTATATGTTTCGCAGTTTGTGCCATTGTGGAAAAGATAGAGCGGCAGTTCATAATCCTTTGGAATAATATCTATCACAATTCAGCCTCCCTTGTCTTTTTGTGAAAACCGCTGAATAATTTCGGTGTTTCATATTTATATTTTAATCTTTTTTGAACAAATTTGCAATAGTTTTAGTAGTTATTCTCGTATTCGCACATATTTCAACAGATGTTTTTATATATTTTGCACAATAGATTTTATATAATAACATAGAAAAAGTAAAGTCAAAGTATACAAAAGTAAAAATCACAGGCAAAAATCGGCCAAGTCATTTACATTCATTTTTCATTCTTGTCACGAAGGAAAATTTTTGCGGCAATAATAGTTATATCGTCACGCCTGCCTCCTGTTCGCTGAGCAAGCGCCTTTGCGCCAAGCGCCGTGACTATCTCCTGAGCGTTCATTCCGTTACAACGGAGTATCTCTCGTGCTGTAGCGTCCTCGACACCGTCTGAGGTCATAAGCAGAACGTCCCCGTCAAAGAGCTTAAGCTCGCTCACATCAGGAGTACACTCCGCAAGTATACCAGCAGGAAAAGCCTGTCCGCCGATAGCTTTAAGACCGCCGTCACGGAAAAGAAAGCTTTGCGCCGCACCCGATTTCAGAAACTGCACCGTTCCGCCATTAAGCTCCAGCCGCATTATATCAAGGGTCGCAAAAGATTCCTCCCAGCCCTTAACTCTGAGCATGGAATTTATAAGCCTATGGGCTGTCTGCATAGACATTCCCGATCGTATGAGCCTTGTAACAAGACTTACGGAAAACAATGAATCCAGTCTTGCTCTTTTTCCTGTTCCCATGCCGTCTGAAAGGACGATATACTTTTCGTTGACGCTTGAATCGAAGACTTCAAAGCTGTCCCCCGAATATTCTCCGCTTGACGAAGCTGAAAAGCTTTTTATATCAACTGTGAATTTCGGTATTTCCGCAAAGGACATTCTGGTTATATTATCCACCTTGACTATCACAGGCATATCAAGATCATAATCTATCATTTCTGAAAGCGTTGCTGTGAGCCTTACAAGGTCGCCCCTGAACTGTGCCGTAATGAAAACGTCCACACGCTGACAAAGGTTTTCGTCTATGTAAACGCAGGCTTTCACATTTGGATAGCCCAGGTTTGAGAAATGCTCCCTTACTCTTGCTGAAAGCTGAGGATCAACGCTCCTCACCTGACCTGCCCTGAAAGAAAGGTCGGATAAGATATCCTCCATGGAGGAAAGCTGTTCGCTTAAAAACTCACGCATTTCACGAACTCTCATGCTGTCGGCACGTTCTGCCACAAAGTCGGTATACAATTCATTGAAGCTTTTGCAAAGAAGCGACTTCCTCACACAGCCGCCCAAATGCTTTTCAACATCTTCAAGGCTGAGGTTATTATATGTACAAACTATGCTTTCAAGCTTTGAAAAGCTGTCATCAAGCTGTACACAACGCTTACTGCACACTGAGTACATATCGCAATCGGTACAAACAACAGTTCGTACACGCTTTGACAGTGTAGCTTCCTTTGAGCGTTTATCTATCGCCGCAGTGACCATTGTAAGCTGACCTCTGATACCGCCCAGAGTTCTCGAAGCCATATTGAGCTTTGAAGAAGTGGTCTGCCCTACAAGGTCAACGGAATTTTTCACTCCAACCACTTTTTTTGCCACCCTTTTTATCACAGGAACAGGCAGGGCGATAAAAAGCACAGAGCCTATAAGCAAATCAGCAAACATTGAAAATGTATCACCGTTCACACCCATTGCCACAAGGCTCACAAGTGAAACTGCAAGGAAAACAAGCACTATCACAAGAGAGCCGAATTGCAGAAAAGCTCCGCAAATAAGACCTGATGTGGCAAGCAAAAGTGTATTTCTCGCAAGTGACGGAGTACAAAGGAGCACACCGCAGGTTGTCAATGCGCCAACAACTGCACCGCCTATATTTCTATACTTTCTCACTGCCATAAGCATACACAAAGTGCCTGCTATCCTGCCCAGATTCACCACATGGAGCGGTGCGGCAGTGATGGTCGAGATAAACATAATATAAAGTATAGCTGTGAAAACTCCGTTTATTCCTGTGAGGTCAAAAACACCGCTTCGGTTTCTTTGACGTTTTACGGTCAGTGCAATAAAAACCACACAGCCACACATGAGCGAGCTTATCATTCGCAGTGAAGCCGTATATGTATCCGATGGCATTGCCACCGACATTACACAGCTGAAAAGAAGCATTGCTCCTGTTGTGAGGAGCGACACAAAAACGGGGTCGTCCTTATGGTCAGCAGAGGGCATCACAAGCCTTACCGCCCCTATAACAAGTATCGCACAAAGCTGAACGATACCCTCTGAAAATGTCCCGCTTACAAAATATGCAAGTGCAGAGCCTAAAAAAGCAGGTATCACATTAGTTCCCGAAAGCACTGCCACCGCCACGTTCATCGACGAGGGGAAGCCCAAGATCTTTCCGAAGCTTGCCGCAAACGCTGCTGCCGCCGATAAAACAGCCATAAGTACATTCGTTTTGCCCGAGGTATGAAATTTTGCCGTATGCCGTATTTTTTCCATTGCTTATCACGTCCTATGTTTCCAAAATGTAATAATCACATTTTAGCAGGACTATCAAGCGAAAGGTGTCGCAATATGGGCTTGAAATTGAAATACTGACCAAATTTACGGACAGATCTCATAACTTTCAACGTCATGAAAATCTGCTGTTGAAATTCGGGATAGTTGCCGAGCAACGGGTGAACGAAATGGGACGTCGCATTTCTGCTTGCAGAAACTGTGCGACTTCCCTATAAGTAGCGAAGTCTAATTGTACAAAAATATGTACAATTAGATAAGCTTTCTAAGGGTTTCGGAAAAGGTTATGAATTGTTCCATGGAAAGAGCTTCAGGACGGACGGAGGCAGGCAGGTCGCTTTGCTCTATCGCCTGATTTACTATAGATTTATCTATGCCCATTGATGATGATACGGAATTTGAGAGGGTCTTTCTTCGCTGTGAAAATGCTCCCCTAGCGACTTTAAAAAAGAACTTTTCGTCCGTCACGCCCTCAGGGGTCTTATCACGGATATCGAATCGCACCACGCAGCTGTCAACGTTAGGCGAGGGCATGAAGCTTCCTCGTGATACGTTGAAAAGCAGTTTCGGTACAGAAAAATAATTTATTGCCACTGTGACTGCTCCCATATCTCTTGTACCCATAGGGGCACAAAGACGTGTGCCTGCTTCTTTCTGCACCATGACAGTAACAGACTTTATGGGCAGGCGTTCTTCAAGAAGCATCATTAATATGGGCGAGGTTATGTAATAAGGCAGATTTGCACAAACGGCAACATCCATGCCCTGAAATTCCTCGGCAATAAGCTTATGGAGGTCAGTTTCCATGACGTCGGCGTTTATTATCTTCACATTGTCATATTCTGCAAGAGTTTCTGCAAGAACCGGCATAAGCCTGTCGTCAATTTCGATAGCCACCACCTTGTCGGCACGCTTGGCAAGCTCGTTTGTGAGAACGCCTATGCCTGTGCCTATCTCGATTATGCCGAAGCCTTTTTTTGCATTGCCCATTTCGGCTATCTTGGGACAAACGGAGGGATTCACCAAGAAATTCTGACCGAGAGCCTTGGAGAAAGTGAAATTATGTCTTGCGAGAACATCTTTTATCACACTTATATTAGAAAGATTATCCATTTATTAATACACCTCAGATTAACTGATAAATCGACAAAAAATTAACAAAATAATTATATCATATTAACAAAAGAATGTCAACTGATTTGGAAAAGAATAATAGTCCAATGAAGTAATGAAAGACCCAGCGGAGCGATTTTGTGGCAAGATAAACTATCCCGAATATCTGTAGGGGCTTGGCGAAATTTCTGTTCGTAAGCTCACAGAAATACGACCGCCCGTTTCGGGGGAGTTGCGAGGTTTGGATTTTTCACGAAGTTGAGTGGGGGAACGAAACGGGCGAACGCTGTTCGCCCCTACCATGCGTTGTGGGGTTGTCATGGTTTGTGGGATAAACAATAATGCGAAACGTTGAGGGGGCGGGACGTCGGATTTCTGCAAAGCAGAAATTACGCCGCTCCCCTACAGGGTTTATGAAACGCAGTAAATTGTGCGGATAACGCAGGGTTTGACGGGCGACCAAGACGGGTGAACAGTGTTCGCCCCTACAAATTTGTTGCCGTGGGGGTCGTGTTTCAGTCGTTTTATATTCAATTTTCAAGCTTCAAACAAGGTGCAGGAAGTGCTTTTCTGTGCGATCAGAACCTCTCATCGTGTTCACCTAACTCACGCCCTCAGAATGTTTCCTCATACTCTGCTACCTTGCAGGATATTCGATTTGGGATAATATCCTTATACTTATCCCGAAAATCATCACTTTTGTTGCATAAAAAATGCAACAATTGCAGAAATGTTGCCAAATTAAAAGATAAATCATTTGTTTGCACAAATTACGATGTGATAAATTGTGCAGTATCACATATAAGATCGTAAGGGTTTATTATTTTTATTGCCCGGGAAATAATATATGCGGAGGTGATAAAAATGAAAAACAACTCTTTTGCTCATGGGCAGGAATTGCCGCTGGGGCTGTCTATGGCTCTTGCTCAGGTGCCTGCGGCATATGCTTACTTTGCTAAGCTGGATCCGCTTCAAAGACAGCAGATAATCGACTCGGCACACTGTATTCGCTCCAAAGAGGAAATGCGTGATCTCGTCAACAGCTTGTCAAACGGTCAGATCACTGATACAAGTATTTTCTGAACAAAAAGTTAATGTAGACAAATTTCACAATAAATCAAAGATTAATTGATATAAATTTTATATAAATATGTGTTGAAATTTATCTATAAATATTGTACAATATTATTGTAAGGCTTTGTATGCTGTTATGGAGAAAATCAGTAAAAAAAGCTTTCGCAGACAGTTTTGCTCCGCTTTACTGTCTGGTAATATTGTGCAGTATTTTTTGTATGTATTCAGGAGAGATGTATGACTGAAATGTGCTGTTTTTCATCAATTACATATTCTTTTATGGGTAGGTCTTTAAGTATAATTGCGTCCTGCCTTGATTTTTTGCACTCTAACAATCTAATTATGCACTGACTAAAACTGCAACGCCATTGTTGCAGTTTTTTATTTGTAATTTTTTGTTTTACTTGGAGGTATAAATTTATGAAAAAAGTTGCGGTAATAATGGGTTCTGACAGCGATTTTCCTGTTGTCAGCAAGGCTGTTGCTGAACTTAAAGCTTATGGTGTTCCTTACGAATGCCACGTTATGTCTGCTCACAGAACGCCTGCGCTTGCAAGCGATTTTGCTGACAAGGCTAAGGAAAACGGCTTTGGAGTTATAATCTGCGCTGCCGGAATGGCGGCTCATCTTGCGGGAGTTATTGCAGGTCACACAACGCTTCCTGTTATCGGTATCCCTTGCAAGGGTGCTAACTTCGACGGCATGGACGCTCTGCTTGCTACAGTCCAGATGCCAAGCGGTATCCCTGTTGCCACGGTCGCAGTTGACGGCGCTAAGAACGCTGCTATACTTGCTATTCAGATGCTGGCTCTTTCTGACGAGGGTCTGGCTGAGAAGCTTGAAAAGGCTAAGCGGGATATGATAGACGGCGTTGTGGCTAAGGACAAGGCTTTACAGGACAAGCTTGCTGCGCTTTGATTTTTTGATACAGACATATAGCTCGGCTGTATGTTATATTTGATATATCGGGGAAGTTCTGCTGTCGGCGGGCGAACGATGTTCGCCCCTACATATTAAAACGGCAGTGGATATGTTTTCGGTGTATCATATAAATAATGTAAATAAATTTATGGAGGAATAAATCTATGGAAAACATTGTAAAGACAGAACAGCTCTATGAGGGCAAGGCTAAGAAGGTATTCGCTACTAACGACCCTGATCTTGTTATCGTTGATTACAAGGACGACGCTACTGCTTTCAACGGCGAGAAGAAAGGCACTATCGTTGGCAAGGGTGCTATCAATAACAAAATGACAAACTATATGTTCAAGCTTCTTGAAAAAGAGGGTATCCCTACTCATCTTGTTGAAGAGATCTCTGACAGAGAGACTATCGTTAAGAAGGTCGAGATCGTTCCGCTGGAAGTTATCGTAAGAAACGTTGCAGCAGGAAGCTTCTCAAAGAAGCTCGGTATTGAGGAAGGCACAAAGCTCAAGCAGCCTACACTTGAGTTCAGCTACAAGTGCGACGAGCTTGGCGACCCATTCATCAACAAGTATTATGCTCTTGGTCTTGGTCTTGCTACTGAGGAAGAGATTGAGGATATCACAAAGTATGCTTTCAAGGTAAATGAGTTCATGCTTGGCTTCTTCAAGAACATCGGCATTGACCTTATCGACTTCAAGATCGAGTTCGGCAGATTCCACGGAAAGATACTTCTTGCTGACGAGATCTCACCTGATACTTGCCGTTTCTGGGATTCTAAGACACATGAGAAGCTCGACAAGGACAGATTCAGAAGAGACATGGGCGGCGTTGAAGAGGCTTACCATGAGATGATAAAGAGAGTAATGGGAGAATAATATCTATGGGCGGTTTTTTCGGAGCTGTTTCAGCTAATGACTGTATTCAGGACGTTTTCTTCGGGACCGACTATCATTCACACTTAGGCACAAGGCGGGGCGGAATGACTTCATTCTCCCCTGAGCTTGGCTTTCAGAGAAATATTCACAGCATTGAAAACTCACCATTTCGTACTAAATTTGAAAAAGACGTTGACAAAATGAGAGGAAACATCTGTATCGGCTGCATAAGCGACACAGATCCTCAGCCGATAATGGTACGCTCGAAGTTAGGACTTTACGCAGTGTGCTCTATCGGTGTAATACAAAATGCCGCTAAACTGGCTGACGAACTGCTTGAAAAGGGCTGCGCAAACTTTGAAACAATGAGCAGCGGCGCTATCAATTCCGCAGGGCTTATCGGTGCGCTGATCGCACAGAAGGACAGCTTTGTTGACGGCATAAGATACGCACAGGACAAGATAGAAGGCACGATGTCACTTGCAATAATGACAGACAAGTCGATGATCGTTGCCAGAGATAAGGACGGACGGCTTCCTATTATAATAGGACAGCGTTCTGACGGATATTGCTTTTCTTTTGAATCATTTGCATATCAGAAGCTTGGATACTCCACCTGTCATGAACTAAAGGCGGGAGAGATAACTGAGATAACCAAGGACGGCTACAATATCCTCAGCGAAGGTACAGACAAGAAAAAGATCTGCACTTTCCTTTGGACTTATTACGGCTACCCTACCGCTTGCTATGAGGGCGTGAACGTTGAACTTATGCGAACACGCAACGGTGAGATAATGGCAGAGAACGATATGAAAAACGGCAGGCTCCCTGACGTTGATTTCGTTTGCGGAATACCTGATTCGGGCGTTCCTCACGCTATAGGATATGCAAACAAAAGCGGCATACCTTTTGCAAGACCGTTCATCAAATACACTCCTACATGGCCTAGAAGCTTTATGCCAACAAGCCAGTCTATGAGAAACAGAGTTGCGAAGATGAAGCTTATACCTGTTCACGAACTTATCGAGGGCAAGAAGCTTCTGTTCGTTGACGACAGTATCGTCAGAGGAACTCAGATGAGGGAAACTGTTGAGTTTCTTTATGAGAACGGTGCAAAGGAAGTCCACATGAGATCAGCCTGTCCTCCTATCATGTATGGCTGCAAGTATCTAAACTTTTCACGCAGCACCTCGGAGCTTGAACTTATCGCAAGACAGATCATTGATGAGAACGAGGGTATCGAGGGAGTTAAATACATTGAAGAATACAGCGATTCAAGCACTGAGCGTGGCAAGCTCCTCAGGGACGAGATATGCAGAAGACTTAAGCTTACCTCTGTTGAATTCCAGTCGCTTGAAGGCACTGTAAAGGCTGTGGGTCTGCCAAGCTGTGAGCTTTGCACCTACTGCTGGAACGGAAGGGAATGATTTAATTGGTAACAGGTATCCATGAAGAATGCGGCGTTTTCGGCATTTATACTAACAAGACAAGCGATGTTGCGGCTCAGACTTATGTATCTCTTTACGCATTACAGCACAGAGGTCAGGAAAGCTGCGGTATCGTTGTAAACGACGACGGCGTGTTCAGCTATCACAAGGACGTGGGTCTTGTCAATCAGGTTTTTGATAAGGAAACTCTCGAACGGCTCGGCAAGGGCAACATTGCTATAGGTCATGTGAGATATTCGACTACAGGCAACTGCAATGCTTCAAACGCTCAGCCGCTTGTTGTTCGTCACATAAAGGGTCCTATGGCTATCGCTCACAACGGAAATCTTACTAACGCAAGAGAACTTAGAGAGCAATATGAAAACAAGGGCATGATATTCCACAGCACAAATGATACTGAGGTCATATCATACGCTATAACCGAGGAACGTCTTAGAGCACCGTCTATACAGTCGGCTCTTGAAAAGGCAATGTACAGGATAAAGGGTGCGTATTCGCTGCTCGTTATGTCGCCGACAAAGCTTATTGCGGCGAGAGATCCTGACGGCTTCAGACCCCTTTGCCTCGGAAAGATAGACGACGGCTATGTGGTAGCGTCGGAGACCTGTGCTTTTGACAGCATCGGCGCTGAATACATAAGAGATCTTAAACCAGGTGAAATGATAGTTATTGACAAAAACGGTGTGAACTCTATCACGACTCACTGTGGTAAAAAGGGTACTATATGCGTATTTGAATATGTATATTTTGCCAGACCTGACTCTGTTATCGAGGGGTCGAGCGTTCACATGGCAAGGCTCAGGGCAGGAAAATATCTTTGGAGAGAACACCCTGTTGACGCTGATATCGTCATAGGCGTGCCTGACTCGGGACTTGACGCTGCGCTGGGATTTTCTCAGGAAAGCGGCATACCATATGGCATTGGATTTATCAAGAACAGATACATAGGCAGGACGTTCATTCAGCCTAGCCAGACAGAGAGGACGAACTCCGTCAAGATAAAGCTCAACGCTATTTCAAGCACTGTTAAGGGCAAGAGGGTCGTTATGATAGACGACAGTATCGTCAGAGGAACGACTTCGGGACGAATCGTCAAGCTGCTGAGGGACGCAGGTGCAAAGGAAGTTCACGTTCGTATCTCCTCCCCTGCATTCATTGCACCATGCTATTTCGGAACGGATATAGACAGCAAGGAAAATCTTATCGCCTGCAAGATGACCAATGAAGAAATATGCGAATATATCGGTGCAGACAGCTTGGGATATCTCAGTGTTGAAAGCGTTAAAAAGCTTGCGGGAAATTCAAAGTGTGATTTCTGCGTAGGCTGCTTTACAGAGAAATACCCTATCGAAGTTCCTAAGGATATGCCTAAGGACAAATTTGAATCGAAGATATCGGAAAAGAAGTAAATAACTGAAAGGATATTTTATCATGAATACAAACAGTTTTTCAAACAGCTACAAGGAAGCAGGCGTTGACGTAACGGCTGGCTACAAGGCAGTTGAGCTTATGAAGCAGCACGTTGCAAGAACCATGACGAGCGGTGTTCTCAGCGGCATCGGCGGCTTCGGCGGTCTGTTTGAGCTTGACATGACAGGTATCACAAAGCCTGTTCTCGTTTCAGGCACAGACGGCGTTGGCACAAAGCTCAAGATAGCTTTTCTTATGGACAAGCATAACACAGTTGGTATCGACTGCGTGGCAATGTGCGTAAACGACATTATCTGCTGCGGTGCAAAGCCACAGTTTTTCCTTGACTACATCGCTGTCGGCAAGAACTATCCTGAGAAGATAGCTCAGATAGTTTCAGGTGTTGCTGAGGGCTGTGTACAGTCAGGCTGTGCGCTTATCGGCGGCGAAACGGCTGAAATGCCTGGTTTCTACCCTGTTGACGAATATGACCTTGCAGGCTTCTCTGTTGGCGTTGTTGACAAGGACAAGATACTTGACCCAAGCACTCAGAATGCCGGAGATGTTATGATAGCAATCAAGTCAAGCGGTGTTCACTCAAACGGCTTCTCACTGGTAAGAAAGGTATTCAGCGTTGACGAAAAGACTCTTTCTGTTCACTATGACGAGCTTGGCAAGACACTTGGCGAGACACTTCTCACACCTACAAAGATATATGTAAAGGCTGTTATGAGCCTGCTTGACTCTGTTAAGGTAAAGGCTATATCACACATCACAGGCGGCGGATTCTATGAGAACATTCCACGTTCACTTCCAAGCGGTCTTTCTGTTAAGATAGCAAGAAGCGACGTTCAGGTGCTTCCTATTTTCGACGTTATCGCAAAGACAGGAAACATTCCTGAGAGAGATATGTTCAACACATTCAACATGGGTGTTGGTATGACAGTTGTTGTTGACAAGGCTGACGCTGACAAGGCTATCGAAGCTATCAAGGCGGCAGGCGAAGAAGCTTACGTTCTGGGCGAGCTTGTTGACTCTGACATGGGCGTTATCATCTGCTAAGGGTAAAGAGATATGAAGAAGATATGCGTTCTTGTTTCGGGTGGCGGAACAAACCTACAGGCGCTTATTGACGCTGAAAAAAGCGGCATTATAAAAAACGGCAAGATAACCTGCGTTATATCCTCGAAGGAGGGTGCTTATGCTCTGGAGAGGGCGAAAAATGCAGGTATCGGCACTGTCGTTATTCCGAGAAAGGAATATGCTGACAGCAAGAGTTACAGCGAGGCTATTCTGGCGGAGCTTAACAGACAAGGTGCTGACCTTATCGTGCTAGCCGGATTTATGGTCATTCTTGACGAATGCGTCACAAAGGCTTATCCTTACAGGATAATAAACGTTCACCCTGCACTGATACCGTCATTCTGCGGCGAGGGCTTTTACGGACTTAGAGTTCACGAAAAGGCTCTTGAATATGGTGTAAAGGTATCGGGTGCGACTATACATTTTGTAAACGAAAAGGCTGACGCCGGTGCTATTATTTTGCAGGGTGCTGTAGATGTTGCAAATGACGAAACGCCTGAAAGCTTACAGAAGAAGATAATGGAAAACGTTGAATGGAAGCTTTTGCCTAAGGCGGTTTCGCTGTTCTGCGAGGACAGGATAAGCATTAAGGACGGCAAGGCTTACGTTGACCTTAAAGACTGAGAAAAATTATGGAGGACAAGATATGAAGACCCTTAATATTTATGACGAGCTTAAAAGCAATTCATATCCGGGCAGAGGAATAGTTATAGGCAAGTCTGCTGACGGAAAGAGTGCAGTAACGGCTTATTTTATCATGGGCAGAAGTGTTAATTCCAGAAACAGAGTTTTCACGGAAACTGAGGACGGCATCAAGACAGAAGCTGCTGACCCTAGCAAGCTTTCTGACCCACACCTTATTATATACTCACCTGTTCGTGTGCTTGGAAACAAGACTATCGTTACAAACGGCGATCAGACGGACACTATTTACGAGCTTATGGACAAGCAGCAGACTTTTGAGCAGTCACTGAGGACGAGAGAGTATGAGGACGACGCTCCAAACTACACTCCTCGTATTTCAGGTATCATGCACGTTGAGAACGGCGCATATAATTATGCTATGAGCATACTCAAGTCCGCTGACGGCAACCCTGACTGCTGCGAGAGATTTACTTACACATACACTGACCCTCTTGACGGCGTGGGTCATTTTATCCACACTTACATGGGTGACGGCAATCCTCTGCCAAGCTTTGAGGGCGAGCCTAAGAAGGTGGAGATACCTAACGATATCGAGGAGTTTACCGCAAAGCTTTGGAAAGCACTCAACGAGGACAACAAGGTATCGCTGTTTGTAAGATACATTGATATCGCAAGCGGCAAGGCTGTTTCTAAGATCGTTAATAAGTACAGCAAGTAATATCTGCGGAGTGAATAGGTTAAATAAACGGAGGTAAAAATTATGGCAAATGAAATGCTTTTAAAATACGGATGCAACCCTAATCAAAAGCCGTCAAGAGTGTTCATGGAGGAGGGAAAGGATCTTCCTATCGAGGTGCTCAACGGCAAGCCGGGTTACATCAATCTGCTTGACGCATTTAACGGCTGGCAGTTGGTAAGAGAGCTTAAAAAGGCAACAGGTATGTGTGCGGCAACTTCTTTCAAGCACGTTTCACCTGCGGGCGCTGCTATCGGCAAGCCTTTGAGCGAGGTCGAAAAGAAGATATATTTTGTTGACGATCTGGGCGAGCTTACTCCACTTGCAAGCGCTTATGCGAGAGCAAGAGGTGCTGACAGAATGTCATCATACGGCGATTTTATCGCACTTTCTGACGAGTGCGACGCTTGCACTGCAAAGATGATCCAGAGAGAGGTTTCTGACGGTATCATTGCACCCGGCTACACTGACGAGGCTCTTGAGATACTCAAGTCAAAGAGAAAGGGTACATACAACATCATCAAGATAGACGAGAACTATGTTCCTGCACCTATTGAGAGAAAGCAGGTTTTCGGCGTAACTTTTGAACAGGGTCGAAACGAGCTGAAAATAGACAACGATATGCTCACAAATATCGTGACAGACAACAAGGAGATCCCTGAGGACAAGAAAACTGATCTTGTTATCTCACTTATCACACTTAAATACACACAGTCTAACAGCGTTTGCTATGTAAAGGACGGTCAGGCTATCGGTATAGGTGCAGGTCAGCAGTCAAGAATACACTGCACAAGACTGGCAGGAAACAAGGCTGACATCTGGTGGCTCAGACAACATCCAAAGGTTCTGGGACTTCAGTTCGTTGACAACATAAGACGTCCTGACAGAGATAACGCTATCGACGTTTACATTTCTGACGAGCATGATGATGTACTGGCTGAGGGTGTATGGCAGAACACATTCAAGGTAAAGCCTGAGGTGCTCACTGAAGCTGAGAAGAAGGAGTGGCTTGCAAAGAACACAGGCGTTTGCCTTGGTTCTGACGCTTTCTTCCCATTCGGCGACAACATCGAGAGAGCTAAAAAGAGCGGCGTGGCTTACATTGCCGAGCCAGGCGGATCTATCAGGGACGATCATGTTATCATGACTTGCAACAAGTACAACATGGCAATGGCATTCACCGGAATAAGATTATTCCACCACTAATTTCTGTGCATTAATGCAAAACAATAAAGGTCAAGAAGAAAAGGAGAAATTTATTATGAAAAAGTTACTTGCATCACTCATGGCACTGTCAATGGTATTTGCAGTTACAGGCTGCTCAGAGTCAAGCGATTCAAGCAGTGAGTCAAAGGTTGAGGCTAAAACAACTACTACAACTACAGCCGCACCTGCTGTCGAGTCTAAGGCTGACACAACAACTACAACTGCAGCACCTGAGGAGTCAGCTGCTGACACAACAACGTCTGCTAACGACACAACAAGCACCGGTGACGAGGCTAAGGGAACTTATAAGGATAATGTTTACACAAGCGATCTGTATACTTTCAAGATCGACTCAAAGAAGTGGGCAATGCAGGAGTCCGCTGGTGTTGACGTAATGTTCACATACGCTGACGCAGGCGATGATGCTGAGCTTGAGTCTGCTTCTATCAACGTTATCTCAATGTCAAACGATCTGCTCAATGGTCTTACAGCAAGCGATTATGCTGACCAGATCAAGCAAACATATAATTCCATGGACGGCTACACTGTTACAAACGACAAGGAAGATAAGTTTGCAGGCAAGGACGCTTACATTGTTGACGTAACAGGCGAGATCGGCTCACAGAAGGTACTGCTCAATCAGATAATCACTTCTGACAACGGCAACCTTGTTGTTATCACATATGGTGCAAGCGAGAACGCTTACAGCAAGCTTTCTGACGAGTTCAAGACAGTTCTTGACAGCTTTGAGCTTAAGTAATAGTATACGAAGTAAATAAATGACGATACCGCACAGCATAGGTGTGCGGTATTGTTATAATTGGAAAAACACACTGAGGAGGTCTGAAAATGGACATATTAGTTGTTGGCGGAGGCGGACGTGAACACGCTATCGTTATGAAGCTTGCGGAGTCCCCTAAGGTAGGAAAGCTTTACTGCACACCCGGAAACGGTGGCATTTCACGCTATGCAGAATGTTTTGATGTTGCGGCAACGGATATCGAGGGCGTTGTGGCTCTGGCAAAGAAGCTTAAAGTAGACATGGTGGCTGTTGCACCTGACGATCCGCTTGTACTTGGAATGGTAGACGCTTTGCAGGCTGAGGGTTTCAAGACCTTTGGTCCTAAGAAAAATGCGGCTATAATCGAGGGTTCAAAGGTCTTTTCTAAGGATCTTATGAAGAAATACAATATTCCTACAGCCAAATACGAGGTGTTCACAAACAGTGAGGACGCTATAAAATATGTCAAGGAACAGAACACATACCCTGCTGTTATAAAGGCTGACGGACTTGCACTTGGCAAGGGCGTTATTCTGGCGGAGAGTGAGAAAGAGGCTGTGGAGGCTATACACTCCATGATAGACGACAAGCAGTTCGGTGAGAGCAGTTCCACTATCGTTGTGGAGGAATATCTCACAGGTCCTGAGGTTTCTGTGCTTTCATTCACTGACGGCAAGACTGTTGTTCCTATGATCTCTTCAATGGATCACAAGAGAGCGTTGGACGGCGACAAGGGTCTGAACACAGGCGGAATGGGTACTGTTGCACCTAACCCTTACTACACTGAGGACATTGCCAAGGAGTGCATGGAGAAGATCTTCCTGCCGACTATCAATGCAATGAACGCTGAGGGCAGGACTTTTGAGGGCTGTTTGTATTTCGGACTTATGCTCACCCCTAATGGTCCAAAGGTAATTGAATACAACTGCCGTTTCGGCGACCCTGAAACGCAGGTCGTTCTTCCTATGCTGGAGGGTGATCTTTGTGAGATATTTGAGGCTATTTATGAACACAGGCTGGCTGATGTCAAGATAGGCTGGAAGTCGGGTTACTGCACTTGTGTTGTTATGGCGAGCGGAGGATATCCTGTTAAGTACAAAAAGGGTATCGAGATGTTCGGTATGGACGACAAGGGTCAGGTAGACGGAGCGTTTATTTATCACGCAGGTACTAAGTACGAGGACGGCAAATTCTACACAAACGGCGGCCGTGTTCTGGGCGTTACCTGCAATGCTTACACGCTTCAGGGCGCACTGGACAAGTCTTACGAGGCTGTTTCCAAGATAAAGTTCGAGGGAGAGCATTTCAGAAAAGACATTGGTCAGAAAGCACTGAAAGCACTTCCTAAAGATTCTCTTGATCTTGAATACAAGCAGGACATGGAGGACTACATCGAAGAAAACGGCGTTTATCTAAGACAGTAGGATATATAAAACGGGCGGATAGATTCCGTCCGTTTTTTTGTACAGATAATACATTTATAAATACAAAGACCCCTCGGACATTTCTGTCCAAGGGGGTCTTTGCTATGTGTGGGAAGTAAAAATTACTCGTCTGCTTTTTCAATAGCCGCAGTTTCGTAAATATACTTAACTGAGCTTTCAACGCCATCGGCTGCGCCTGAGAATGTTGTTGAATCCTCGGCTGCTGTCTTGAGAGCGTCAAGTCTGTCGATAAGTCCCTTGAGGTCATTGTTGTAGATGTCAAGGAGCTTGCCGATGCCCTCGTCCTTATACTTAGCCATGCCGTCTTTAAGTGTCTTTGCACCGCTTTCAAGCTTCTTAACACCAGATGAAAGCTGTGAGCTGCCGTCTTTGAGCTGACCGATACCGCTGAACAGCTCTGCACTGCCGCTTGAAAGTGTTGTTGTACCCTGTGCAAGCTCTACAAGTGATGAATAGAGTGTTGCAGTACCGTCTTTTAGCTGCTTACTGCCGTTGTCAAGCTGACCAAGACCGCTGTCAAGAGTTTTTGCGCCGTTTGAAAGCTTTGATACGCCTGAGTTCAGGCTGTCAACACCCTTATCAAGCTTGCTTGCGCCTACCTGTGCTGAGCTTACGCCTGCGGAGAGGTTCTTTGTGCCTGCGGAGAGTGTAGCTGCACCATTGTTAAGCTCCTTGCTGGACTTAGCAAGTGTGCCGATACCTGTTTTAAGTGCAGAAGCACCCTCGTTTACTGTTTTAAGTCCTGTATTCAAATTATCAACGCCTGCGACAAGACCTTTCTTCTTATCGTTAAGACCATTGTATATCTGAGTTACACCGTCAACAAGCTGTTTGCCCTCGGTTGCCATTGTGCCGACACCTGTTGAAACATCGCCAAGGCCGCTCTGTGCGCCCTGCTGATACTGGATAGAGCCATTTACGGCTGCTATCATATTGCTTATGCTCGTGTACTCTGCTGAGCCTTCTTCGTAATTGCCGAGAAGCTGCTCAAGTCCTGCGAGTACCTGCTGGTCGTATGCGATAGACTGTGTAAGTGCGTTATCTACCTTTGTTATGCCATTTGAAAGAAGTTCAACGCTTGCAGGGAGTTTCTGCACCTTTTCATAGAGTGTAGAAACGCCTGCATTAAGTGTTGCAACGCCTTTTTTCAGTGCAGTTGAACCGTCATAGGTCTGCTTTGTGCCTGCGGCAAGGTTTTTAGAACCTGTCTGGAGGTCGCCTACGCCTGTAACAAGCTTATTTGTGCCTGCGGCAAGGTTTGCAGCACCGTTATTTACCTGCTGTGCGCCTGAGGATACCTGTGAAAGTCCGCTTGAAAGTGATGATGAGCCGTTCTTCAAGGTTGACATACCACTGTTTACCTGATCAAAACCACCGAGTAGGGCTGTTGAACCACTATGAGCTGTGGAGATACCTCTCATAAGCTCACCTGTGGAAGAATCAAGGGTCTTTGCTCCGTCACGGAGCTTTGTTGCACCGCTGTTAAGTGTCTTTGCACCATCGTCAAGTGACTTAGAGCCTGAATAAAGCTTGTCGATACCTGTGATAAGTGTTCCTGAGGAATCGGACAGCTTCTTAATGCCTGCGTAAAGCTCTGCTGTGCCGTCTACAAGCTCGTCTGTAGCATCAGAAAGCTCATCAAGCTTATCCTGAAGATCGTCAGCATCACCGATATCGCTAAGGTCAAGCTTTGAGAAGATGTCAGATGTTGCGACTGTGAGAGAGGTCGTTGACTCGAAGTCCTTTACGTCTGCTGTGAACTCAACGTACTCCGGTATCTCGATATCTTCGTTATTCTGAAGGTCAAGGCTCTTTGTAAGGCCAGGCATTGCAACGCCTATGAGTATCTGTCTGCTTCCGTCTGAAATGAGCTTGCCGTTTGTTACTTCAACGTTTGAATAAACGTTAGTATCAAGGATAGCTGTTGTTGCCATAAGGTATGGAACATAGATATCTGTTTTCTTGCCGTTTATCTTGACAGTTTTCTTATCGTTGTTCGTATAGTCATATCTTACTGTAAGCTTACCGCTCTTGCCTGCGAGGTCCTCAGGCTTTATCTCCTTGCCGTCAAGGGTATATGTTACCTTTACATCAACCGGGAGTGACTTATCGGTATAGCCCTTATAGTAGATATCTCCGCCATCGGTATCCCATGTGAGCTTATCACCATTGGCTGTAAAGCCCTCGTCTGTTTTAACATTCTCGATATCTTTCAGGTCGGAAACGTCCTCCAGCTTCTTTACGCCCTGTGGGTTTTTCAGCCAGCTGGAAACGACTGTTTTTGTCTTGTTGCCAGAAGCGTCAGTGATAACATAAACTGTTTCTTCCTTAGCCTGCTTTTCTGTATCGCTGTCAGACTTATCAGCTTTCTTTGTATCTTTTGTATCTTTTTTATCTGATTCGCTCTTTGTTGTTGAGGCAGTGCTGTCGGCAGCTGAGGAGCTGTCTGACTGAGCTGCTGCATAAAGACCTGTGCAGCCTGCGGAAAGAAGTACGGCAAGTATGCCTGCAAGAACTCTTGAATACTTTTTCATAACTATATCTCCTTTACGAATTAGTTTATTTCAGGAAGCTTATAAAGCTTATTTTCTTTTTTCTTCATGCCCATTGTTGTATTGATTATTACCTTATCGAACAGCATAAGCATTGAAGGAAGTATGCAGATAACAGTTATCATACTGATTATTGCACCTCTTGACATGAGCGTACAAAGCTGTGAGATCATATCTACGCTTGAATATACGCCAACGCCGAATGTTGAAGCGAAGAAGCCAAGTGCGCTGACCATGATAGACTTCATTGAAGTGGTGAGTGCGATAGTGACAGCTTCATGCTTATCCTTGCCTGCGTTACGCTCGGTCTTATATCTTGTTGTCATAAGGATAGCATAGTCAACTGTTGCACCAAGCTGGATAGTACCGATTACTACCGACGCTATGAACGGTATGGTGGTATTCGTAAAGCACGGAACACCCATGTTTACTGTGATAGCAAATTCGATAACGGCTACCAGAATGATAGGCAGTGAAACTGAACGCAGTGCAATAAGAATGATGATAAAGATAGCGGCGATAGAAACTATATTTACTACCTTGAAGTCATGATCTGTTATGTCGATAAGGTCTTTTGTTGCCGCCGCCTCACCGATCAGCATTCCGTCCTTATCGTAGGATTTAAGTATCTTGCTAAGCTCATCTATCTGGGCATTCTCTTCATCAGAAGCTACCTTATATTCAGAACCTATTAGCATAAGCTGCCATTTGTCGCTTTTGAGTATTTTTGTTACTGAATCAGGAACTATCTCACGAGGGATAGACGGACCGATAAGAGTATCCAGTGACATTGAGAAGCTTACACCATCAACCTTGCCCATTTCGTCGAGCATAGAGTTTACTTCCTTTGGCTTCATATCAGCGTCAACCAGGAGCATATGGGTCGTTGCCATGTTGTATTCCTCATCTAGCTTTGTGTTTGCGATAACACTGTTGAGATCCTTTGGAAGAGTATCTGTCAGGTTATAGTAGACATTGGTGTTTATCTGACCATATACAGCAGGGATAAGTACAACTATAAAGAGTACGATAAATGCTGCATGGTGCTTGATAATGAACTTTGAAGGCTTTTCAAGGCTTGGAACAAGGTCTTTGTGCATTGTTTTTTCAAGTGCCTTATCGAAGACAAGTATCATTGACGGGAGAACTGTTATGCAGCAGATAACGCCGATAACAACGCCCTTTGCCATTACGATACCCATGTCCATGCCAAGCTCGTAGCTCATGAAGCAAAGTGCAAGGAAGCCTGCAACTGTTGTTATGGAGCTTGAAACGACTGAGGTGATAGTTTTGCCGATGGCGACTGCCATAGCCTCTTTGTTGTCACCAGGGTGCTTTTCTTTCTCCTCTTTGTAGCTGTGCCACAGGAAGATCGAGTAGTCTATCGTTACCGCAAGCTGAAGCACGGCTGCAAGAGCCTCGGTGATGAACGATATTTCGCCTTGTATGAAGTTCGTTCCCATGTTGTAGATTATCGCCATGCCCACGCTGAGCATAAAGAACAGTGGGATAAGGAACGAATCCATTGTAAGTGCAAGTATGATACTTGTAAGTATTACTGCGATAACAACGTACATCGGAGCTTCCTGCATTGTCAGATCCTTGATATCCTCAACGACTGACGACATACCGCTTACGAAACACTGTTCGCCGGCGATGCTTCTTATCTCCTTGACAGCTTCAAGTGAGCCGTCAGCGGAGGTCGCTTCGTCAAAAAAGACAGCCATCATTGTGGAGTTATCTGTATTGAAGAAATCGTAAATATCATCAGGAAGAACTTCCTTTGGAAGTGAAACGTCTGCCAAGGTGTCATACCAGAGAACATCGCAAACGTGGTCTACCTTTTCGATCTTCTCCTTGACCTTTTCAACGTCCTTATCATCCATGCCGTCAAGCATTACCAGCGAAAAGCCACCCTTGCCG
The DNA here is from genome assembly GCF_003461785.1 of Ruminococcus sp. AM43-6. NCBI lineage: Bacteria > Bacillati > Bacillota > Clostridia > Eubacteriales > Oscillospiraceae > Ruminococcus > Ruminococcus sp. AM43-6. The sequence continues at coordinate 93,503 of NZ_QTXU01000001.1, read as the reverse complement.
AACTCGTCAAGCATTATATCCTGACCTTTCATGGTTTCAATGTCTGACGGGAGGTATGAAAGAATATCATAGTTTATTCTTGTGCTGACAAATCCGAATATTGACGGTATCAGCAGCAGAACGCTGACTATGAGTATCGGTACTCGGAGCTTTACAACTCCTCTGCCAAATTTCTGCATCAAATGTCATTCCCTTCACATAGTTTTTGACCTTTCGGCCTTTTAACAATTCATAGTATACATCAAAAATGACCAACAGTCAATAGTAAAATGACCATTAGTCATTCTTTTTGTAGAGTTGCACAAAATGACCAACGGTCATAAGTGACTATTGGTCATTTTGCTCAGTTGACTTTGAGACGGTTTTGTATTATAATAGATTTAGGGTCAACCACAGTAAACCTGTGTATGTGTGACATACAAATTGTATATATTATAATAAGGAAGGACGTGTTAAAATGGGCAAGCTTGATACCAATAAAAAGGTAAAGGAGGACTCTCTGCTTAACACGGCTTTTAGTCTTTTTACCACCAAGGGAGTGAGCAAGACCTCTATTTCAGACATCGTGAACAACGCTGGTGTGGCGAAAGGAACGTTTTATCTTTATTTCAAGGACAAATATGACATAAGAAACAAGCTTGTTTCTCACAAGTCGTCACAGCTTTTCAGAAACGCTATCGAGGCATTAAATGCGAGCGGCAAGAAGCTCACCTTTAACGAACGAATTATTTTTATTGTTGACAACATCATCAACCAGCTAAACGAGAACAAGTCGCTTTTGACTTTTATTGCAAAGAATCTTAGCTGGGGCGTTTTCAAGCACGCTCTTACGTCGCCTATAAAGAACGATGACATCGACTTCCGCAACATTTATGACGCTATGCTTGCTGACGCTCCATATAATATTGTTCAGCCTGAGGTCATGATATTCATGATAGTTGAGCTTGTAAGCTCTACCTGCTACTCGTCCATACTTTACAACGAGCCTGTGGACATTGGCGAGCTTAAGCCTTATCTTTACATATGTATAAATAACATTATCGACACTCATGCAGGCACTGTAAAAGCATAAGAAAAGACACGTTTACGAGATCGTAAGCGTGTCTTTTTTGTGTACAAAAAAACGGACGGAAGATATCCGTCCGTTTAGTGCTTTTATTACTTTGCCTTAACAGCATCTCTTGCCTTTGCAACGATATTGTCTGCGCAAAGACCATACTCTTTAAGAAGATCAACTGCCGGGCCTGAATGACCGAACTCGTCATTAACGCCGATCTTAACAAGCTTTGCAGGGTGTCTTGCTGCAAGAACGTCAGCAACTGCTGAGCCAAGTCCGCCGATAACGCTATGCTCCTCAACTGTAAGAAGAAGTCCTGTGTTCTTTGCGGCTTCAACGATGATATCCTCGTCGATTGGCTTGATAGTGTGGATATTGATAACTGTTGCTTCGATACCCTCGGCTGCCAGTGTTTTTGCGGCCTCGATAGCTTCATAAACCATAAGGCCTGTTGCAACGATAGCTATATCCTTGCCGTCACGGAGCTTAACGCCCTTGCCAAGCTCAAACTTATATGTTTCTGGGTCGTTGAAAACAGGTGTGGCAAGTCTGCCAAAACGGAGATAAACCGGACCTTCATGGAGGATAGCGGCTTCAACGGCAGCCTTTGCTTCAACGTCGTCGGCAGGGTTTATTACCACCATGCCAGGGATAGTTCTCATAAGAGCGATATCCTCGTTGCACTGATGTGTTGCACCGTCTTCGCCTACAGAGATACCTGCGTGTGTTGCACCTATCTTCACGTTGAGGTGAGGATAGCCAATAGAGTTTCTAACCTGCTCAAATGCTCTGCCTGCGGCGAACATTGCAAATGTAGAAGCAAATGGTATCTTGCCTGTTGCAGCCATACCTGCTGCAACGCCCATCATATTTGACTCGGCGATACCGCAGTCAAAAAATCTGTCAGGGAATTTCTTCTTGAATATACCTGTTTTTGTTGCAGCAGCAAGGTCTGCGTCAAAAACATAGAGGTTCTCGTACTTATCGCCAAGCTCTGCAAGAGCCTCGCCGTAGCTTTCTCTTGTAGCTTTCTTCTTCAATTCTGCCATTGCTTAACCCTCCAGACTTTTAAGCTGTTCGTTTATTTCTGCCACAGCCTGCTCATACTGCTCCTTGTTAGGTGCTGAACCATGCCATGAAACGTTGTTTTCCATAAATGAAACGCCCTTGCCCTTGATACTCTTCATTACGATAACGCAAGGCTGACCGCATACTGTTTCTGCCTCGTTGAATGCCTTTTCGAGAGAGTCAAAATCGTGAGCGTCGGCTGTGATAACATGCCAGCCAAATGCTGCAAACTTGTCAACGATAGGATATGGCGACATTACGTCCTCTATCTTTCCGTCGATCTGAAGTCCGTTATTATCCACAACAGCAACGAGGTTATCAAGCTTATAATGAGCGGCGAACATTGCAGCCTCCCATACCTGACCCTCTTCGATCTCACCGTCCCCAAGGATAGTATACACCTTATAGGTATCGCTTGTGAGCTTTCCTGAAAGTGCCATACCGCAGGCAACAGAGATGCCCTGTCCAAGGGATCCAGAGGACATATCCACGCCAGGGATAGAGATACAAGGGTGACCCTGAAGCATTGCACCGATATGTCTGAGGGACTTCAGCTCCTCCTTTGGAAAAAAGCCTTTTTCTGCAAGAGTTGCATAGAGTGCAGGTGCTGTGTGACCCTTTGAAAGCACGAGTCTATCTCTCTCCGGCTCTTCCGGCTTATCAGGATATACGTTCATCTTGGCAAAATAGAGATAAGTGAGCAGATCTGCGATAGAGAGCGATCCGCCCGGATGACCCGACTTTGCGTTGAATACTCCCTCGAGTATTCCAAGACGAACCTTGCAGGCTGTGATCTCAAGCTGTTTCTTTAATGTTTCGTCCATACTTTTGACCTCCAAAAAAATATTATTTCTTCAGTTTTTCAAAAATTTCATCTATGACTGCGGCAATAAAATCCTCCTCGCAGGACTGCTCAAAGACCTTATCCGCAACCTTTTTGACCTCCTCTGCCGCATTTGACGGGCAATATGCCACGTCAGCCGCTTGAAGAAGTTCAATATCATTATTATAGTCGCCTGCTGCCACGAAAGTAAAATCCTCCATGCCACAAGCTTTTCTCAGCTCCTCAAGAGCCGTACCTTTTGATATATTCTGTGGAAGTATCTCATAATACTCGATACTTGAACGCACAAAATCTACACCTTTGTAGCCTTTTTTTGCCACATAGTTTATAAGCTCGTCCATACGCTCAGGCTCAACTGCAAAAAGCACCTTATACCAGTTCTTGTCAGGTATCTCGTCAACGGCACACTGAACGGGAATGAGCTTACAGATCTCGTTATGGCGCTTTTCCATAGGGGTCATGCTTGGCACATAGACCTCGTTGACAGTAAGCACTTCACAGCCAACATAAGGATTATCGGCAAGTATCTCCTTGACGATATCCGCCGCAAAGCTTGGCAGAAAGACGTTATATATCTGCTCTTTTGTATGGATATCGTAGACCATTCCACCGTTTGACATTATGATAGGACAATTCACATTCACCATGTCAAAATACTGTCTAGCCGCCTGAATGGCTCTGCCTGTAGCGATAGAGAATCTGCCACCAGCCTCTTCAAAACGCTTGACAGCGGCGAGAGTTTTCGGGGTAGGTATCTTGCTTGCGGGGAGAAAAGTTCCGTCCATATCCGTTATAAGCAGGACTTTTGATATATCTTCAAACATAAAATCACTTCCGTGGGTCAATTCCCTGCTCTGAGTTTTTTCAACACCGCCTGAAAATAGTCGGGCAATTCGCTGTCAAACTCCATATATTCCTTGGTCGCAGGGTGTATAAAACCAATTTTCTTTGCGTGGAGGCACTGCCCCTCGATTCCCTTTACAGCTTTGCCGTAAACATCGTCGCCGTAGACAGGGTGACCGATATAGGCGGAATGTACTCTTATCTGGTGGGTTCGGCCTGTTTCAAGGCGGAATTTCACCAGCGAATACTGACCTAACTCCTCCAGCACCTCATAATGGGTAACTGCGTGCTTGGAGTTTTGCTCTGTCACGCACATTTTCTTTCTGTCATATTTGCTTCTGCCGATAGGTGCGTCAACTGTGCCGGTAGGGGTCTTTAGGCGGCCGCCTGTGAGTACAGCTTCATACTCTCTTGTAAAGCTATGCTCTTTTATCTGAGCCGCAAGAAAGTTATGTGCGCTGTCGGTCTTGGCAACGATCAGCAGACCGCTTGTATTTTTGTCAATCCTATGGACTATCCCGGGGCGAATGACGCCATTTATCGAAGAAAGCCTGCCCTGACAATGATAAAGCAATGCGTTCACCAAAGTGCCATCGGGATTGCCTGCGGCAGGGTGCACCACCATGCCTTTAGGTTTATTCACCACAAGCAGCTCGCTGTCCTCATAGACTATTTCCACGGGGATATCCTGTGGCTTAACGTCAAGCTCCACAGGGTCGGGAATAATTATCTCAACCTTATCGCCGTTTCGGAGCTTATAATTCTTAGATACATTTTTGCCGCCAACTGTGACGCCACCGTCCTCGATAAGTTTCTGCACAGCGGAACGTGTAAGACCTGTATCCTGCGCTGACAAAAATCTGTCGATACGCTCGCCTGTTTGCTCGGCAGTGGCAATAAAATCAAGCTTTGTCATTTTCGTCTTTGACCTTTATATCGTCACGGATCGGCTTTTTCTTTTCGTCCAAAAAGCAGAAGCAGATAACGAACAAAATTCCGCCGATAACGATACAGATATCCGCAAAGTTGAAGATAGGGAAATTGATAGGCTCGAACTTGATATAGTCCACAACTTCTTTTACCCTTATTCTGTCGATAAGGTTGCCGATACCGCCTGCAAGCACCATAGCCAGCGACACAAGCTCCAGCTTTGAGCCTTTGCGTATCTTATACATATAGATCACCGCCACGATCAGTACGACAACAGGCAGACCGATAAGAAACCAAGTCTTTCCTGACATCATGCTCCATGCTGCTCCTGAGTTTCTTATATGGGTCAGGCTGAACACCTTAAAGCTGCCGAACTTTATGACCTCCACAGGCTGACCGTTCAACGGCAGGTTATTTGTCACGGCAAGCTTTATGAGCTGGTCGGCAGCAACGAGAACTGCCATGATAACAAGCGAAATTACAAACATCTATTCCCTACTCCATTTATGAACAGTAAGGCTCTGCGGAAAACAGAGCCTTTGAATTAGTTATTTTTTCCAAATTTAAGCTCAGCAGGAGCTGTCTTTGGTATAACAGGGTCGAAAGAACCAGTGTTAAGTATCTTCTCAACGTGCTCACTGTCAGTAACAGGTGCGGACTCAGTTTCAACAGTTTTCTCCGATTCGGCTGTTTCCTCTGCCTGCTCCTCTGCAGCTTCCTGAGTTTCCTCGACTGATTCTTCTTCCTCATACTCCTCTGCTGTATCCTCGGCAGGCTCGGACGCAGGAATTTCCATAATAAGTCTTATCTGCTTATTATAAAGCTGAGTAAGGTCAGCCTTGAACTGAGTTACCTCAGCCTTGAGGTTCTCAAACTTAGCAAGCTCCTCGTCATAAGCGGCTCTTACTTCATTTATCTTCTTTTCTGTTATCTCGGTATTAGTTCTGATAAGCTCAGCGCACTTTTCCTTATGCTCCTTAACTATTCTCTCACACTCAGAAGCACTCTGCTCTGCAAGTCTTACCTGCTCTGTTTTGGCAGATTCGATCATATCGTGAGCCTGAGTTTTGGCCTCAGTAAGTATCTTATTTGACTCTTTCTGAGCCACGACAAGAGCCTGCTGGATAGCTTCCTCGTCCTCTCTGTACTCGTTTATCTTCTCAACAAGCTTGATTATCTTAGCTTCGGTATCCTGATTTGCCTTTACGACTTCGGCATAATCCTCGGCTACCTGCTCAAGAAATTCTTTTACGTCTTCTTTTGAATAGCCGTTTTTCTCGGTATCAAAAGTTTTTCCTTTAATATTATTTGGATTTAACATACTAGGACCTCCGTGATCTTTACACAAATTTATTTAAAGTTATATGTATTCTGTCTTTTTTAGTTGTGCCGTCAACTGAAAGCAGCTTGAATTTTCCGTATCCTCTCACTGAAAATGTACAGCCCTCTTCAAGAAGTATTTTCGGTGAATTTTTCGGCATATGGTCTATTTCGATGCCCACGTTTTTTATAAGCTGTGCTGACTTTTCTCGTGATATCCTTGCGGCAAGACTTAGGATACAATCTGCACGCATGGAAGCCACAGTACCGCTTATTTCCTGAATTTTCTGCTCAATATGTATACTGCCGTCATAGCCTTCACTAAGCTTCACTCCTGCTCTCCCGACTTTCGTCAGAGCACTTGTCACCTCGCCTGCAACAGATGAACGCAGGAACACCGCTGACTTTCCCTCTCCCACAAGAATGTCGCCAACGCTGTCTCTTTTTATTCTTAGTCCCATAAGCGAGCCTAGGATATCTCTGTGAGTTATTTTATCCTCTTTGCGATACAGCAGTGTAATTGCGGTGATAGGAAAATCCTCACTTTCCGCCTCGCCATACTCAGGATAGACGCACAGCACACGCCTTGCGGCGTTTTCATATCCGCCCCAAAGCCTATAATTCTCATATTTCACAGACGCCATGAGTTTTTCGCACAGCAGACACTGCCTTTCATCGAGAAACGCAGAAAACTTTGTTATATACTTTTCATCAGCCGCCATTATCCAATCGGACACTCTGTCTAACAGACGGATATCGTCCTCAGACAGATCGGGCAAAAACTGATATTTAGCACGAGCCATTTTTAGAAGCTGTAGCCGTTATTTTCAAGCTCGCTCATAAGGTCAACTCCTGAGAAGCCAACGTTTCTAGGCATGATAGCGAAAGTTTTCTGAGCCATCATCTTGATGTCTGCACCATTTGCATACGCAACGCCTGAGATAAAGTCAAGTATTCTCTTTGCGTCCTCGCTCTTGACAGTTTCCAGGTTTAGAAGAACTGTCTTTCCCTCATTTATATCGCCGCCGATAGACTTGACCTCTGAAAAATCGTTTGGTCTTGCAAGAACTATCTGCAAAGTCGTGGTTTGCTCCATTCTTACCGGACGTGCGTTATTGCCATATGCACCTGTGTTCTTTGGTGCTTCGTTGTATTCTGTTTTATTCTCATACATCGGTTGCTGATACATTGCGTCCTCCTGCTCAAGTTCATCTTCGCCTACAAAGAGATTTTTTAATTTCTGCATTGCACCCATTTTCAATCCTCCAAATATTTTCTAGCTCCGAAAAGCTTTGTTCCGATCCTCACCAAATTTGAGCCATGCTTTATGGCAAGCTCATAGTCCCCAGACATTCCCATTGAGAGAATATCCATAGACACGTTCGGTATATCCTGCTCTTTCACCCTCAGGAAAATACCGTGCATTTTCTCAAAAACGTCCTCCCCTGAGCCAACAGGAGGGATAGCCATAAGACCCTTAACAGAAACGTTAGGCAGCTGCGCGGTCTGTCTTACAAGCTCCTCAGCCATTTCAGCGGAAACACCGCTTTTAGTAGCCTCGTCGCCTATATTTATTTCCACAAGGACGTTCATAGTTTTATTATTCTTCACTGCCAGTCTGCTTATCTCATGAGCAAGCTTCAGGTTATCGACAGACTGTATCAGAGTAACATCATTGATTATATATTTCACCTTATTGGTCTGCAAATGTCCGATAAACTGCACTTCTGCGCTTTTATCGTAAGCTTCCTTCTTGGAAAGAAACTCCTGCACCCTATTTTCGCCCAACAGCTTAAAGCCCTGAGCCACAGCGAAATTCACCTTTTCAGGCGGCACTGTCTTTGTGACAGCCATTATCCTGACTTCTTCGTCAGACTTACGCCATTTTGCTTTGGCGTTCTCTACATTATAACATATTTCCTTACAGTTTTCAAGAACCTCCGGAAAATAATTATCCTGAGGTGACAGCGTTGCTGTCTGATCTACTTTGCTGCACATCTTCATCTGATACCACCTCTAACAAAATTTGATCGTAAAGCAGCAGATAATCCTCGTTTGAGGTATTTTCAGAGAGCACATAATCATCGCCCTCGTAAATAACATTGATCTTCTTAAAGGTAACATCCTTGCCGAGTATCACATAAACGCCCTTCTGATCGCCCTGAAAACGTATCGCACTTCTTGGAACTTTAAGACCCTGATACTCGTCGAAGATAAGCTCCGCAGACTGCACTCTTGACTCAACAAGGGCTTCGTCAAGTCTGTCACAGGAAAGCACGACGACCACTTTGTTCTCATCGTCCTCACAAGGCTTAACAGACTCCACCTGAACGTCATATATGTTTTTTGTGGTACTGAGCGTCATTCTAAGCCATGCGCCCTCTGTTATCCTTTTATCGTTTTCCATGATCCCTGCTATCCTGCATGAATAGTCGGAAAACATTTTGCCAATGGCGTTCGGTGCGTCCTTACTAGGCTGGTCGATGACCTTTTGGATATCCTTGTCAGTGAGCTGGGAAGCGTTCTCCATAGTAAGCTCGCTCTCATAGCCGTCTGCATAGGAAACAAAATAGCCTGTTTCGTCAGCAGTGATCGTTTTTCCTGAGCCTGAGGTCTGTTCCTCCAGCTCCTTGACTTTCGCCTGAAGCTGGCTTATCCTTTCGTCATAGCTCTGCTCGGTCTTTGTGACGATATTATAAATATTCATCACAAGGGACATATCCTCTCTTGTTTTTGCAAACTCAGAGAAATTATCCTGAGAAGAATATGAGAGAAGCTCCTTATATTCCTTATCTATCTTGCTTTTAAGCGTTTCAGGCTGAACATAATTCGTTGTACCCGGATTTTGTGCTCTTTCAAGGGCGGCTATCTCGCTTTCAAGTATCTTTATCTTGTTTTTCGCTGTAACAGCGTCCTCAGAAGAATAAACTGACGCTATGGTATTGCCAACAGATATTTTACTGCCGTCGGAATAGGTATAATCCAAAACTCCGCCGCCGTCATAGGTGACAACCTTTTCATCTCTGATTACAACGCCCTTAAAAGCAATATCCTCATTGATAGTAACAAGCACCGCTTCCTCGGTGTCATGACGCTCTGTGAGTGCACTGTATATCTGACTGCCGATAGTTGTGATTATCAGCACAGAAAGCAGACCGGTAAGTATTTTAACGGTCAGAGAATTCATTTTTACTGCCCTCTTAAATATCTGAATTGCCTGCGGCGTCAAGAACGTTGATATATCTTGACGGAACGATAGTTGAGATAGCATGCTTATAAACTATGTTCTGCTTGCCCTCGCAATCGAGAACTACAACATAGTTGTCAAAGCCCTTTACAACGCCTTTGAACTGGTAGCCGTTCATAAGGATAAAAGTAGACGCTATCTTGTCTTTTCTGATCTGGTTGAGTATAACGTCCTGAAGATTAAGATTCTTATTCATAAATAACACTCCTAAAAATTTTTACAGCAATGTATTGCTTTTTTTACTATAAAATCTTTCAAATTATATTATATCACATAATTTCCGATTTGGCTATAATATTTTTGATATTTTCTATAATTTTTTGAAAACTATCAAATTTATCTGTTTCCACCCACTTAATTCCGTCAACTCGTCTAAACCAAGTAAGCTGTCTTTTGGCATAATGACGGCTTTCCTGTTTGATTTTGTCGAGGCATTCACAAAGCTCAGCTTTGCCTTCAAAATACGGCACGAGCTCTTTATAGCCTATCGCCTGATAAGCTGTAGCAGGGGTAAAGCTGTCATAAAAAACTCTGCACTCCTCTATAAGCCCGTTTTCCACCATTACATCAACACGGTGGTTTATACGGTCATAGAGATACTGTCTGTCGGAAGCTGTAAGACCGATAATGCAGGCGTTATATGGCGACTTCTCACGGCGGCTGTTCACCTTATGCTGTGAAAGCGGTATACCTGTAGTTTCAAAGACTTCAAGTCCTCGTATGACCCTTGGCAGGTTGTTTTCATGGACTTTCTCCGCAGTTTCGGGATCGACCTCTCTGAGCCTTTCCCACAAAGCGTGACCGCCCAGCGTCTTGGCTTCCTCCTCAAGACGTTTTCTGACTGAGCCGTCCGTTTCGGTATCGTCAAAGATTACGTTATTCACAAGTGAGCTTATATATAGTCCTGTTCCCCCGCAGAGAATAGGAACTTTGCCACGGCTGTGTATCTCCCTGATACGCTCACCTGCGAGCTTCACATAATCTGCCACGGAAAAAGCCTGCTCAGGCTCGAGAAAATCTACAAGATAATGTGGCACACCCTGCATTTCCTCTTTGGTAGGCTTTGCAGTGGCGATGCTCAGGCCCTTATATATCTGCATAGAGTCTGCGGAAACTATCTCACCGTCATATATCTTTGCAAGCTCCACTGCGCAGGCGGTCTTTCCACTGGCGGTAGGCCCTGCAATGACAAGGAGAGGTATTTTATTTTCCATAGCTTTCGCCTCCTGCATTTTTTATAGAACTCGTCTGAACTGCTTTTCGATGTCTCTTTTGGTGAGGGTTATCATAACAGGTCTGCCATGAGGGCAATATCTGATATTTTCCTGACCATAAACGGCGTTCACGAGCGCCTGCAATTCTATTCCGCTGTTGGTATCGTTCGCCTTTATTGCCGCTTTGCAGGCGATAGAATGGTAGAGGTCGTCAAAAAGCTCTATTTGCGGATTGAGTTTATTCTCGATAAAATTCTTTGCAAGTTCGCTGATTATATCCGCAGGGTTATCGTCACCAAGAATGATAGGCACGCCCTTTACTGCAACAGTTGGCGCAACGTCAGGCTCTATCTCAAAGCCAAGCTGTGACACCTTATCGAGGTTTGCGGTGAGAGCGTCATACTCGTCATAGGAAAGCAACACCATGATAGGCTCCAGGAACATTTGCGTTTCAAGCTGTTCGGCGTCGCTTTTTATCCTCTCGAAAATATATCTCTCATGGGCGGCATGCTTATCCATAAGTATCATTTCGTCGCCCACCTGTGCCACAACATAGGTCTTGAAAAGCTCACCCACCACAACCGGCTTCGGCTTTTCAGGCTCTTTCTCCTCCACGATAACGGAAACAGGCTTTTTCTTTGTGAAGCTTTGAGCGTCGATAAACTTGAAAGCTTCTCCGCTCTGCTCCTCCGGCTCTTCGGGGAGAGGCATCTCGCTTATCGCCTTGTTTATCTCCTCCACCGTCACCTTATGAGGTTTCGGCTCGGGACCTGAAATGGCTGTTACGGCTGTTTCTTTCTTTGCAGGCTGTTCAAGGCTTGCAAGGAACATATCGTCACTGCCGCTGAGCTTTTCTTTCTCTTCCTCAGTTATGCTCCTGCTCTCCACAGTTTTAAGCGTTGGTGCAGGCTTTTGATAGCAGTACGAATTTTCGTACTGTTTCTCTGCCTGCGGCTTTGGGGCAGGTATCTCAGCCTTTGAGGCAGCAGGCTTTTGACTATTATCCTCCATGGCGAATTTAAGCTGAACGCTGTTATCTTTTTTTGGTATATCAAAAAGCTCTCTGTCGGTGAAATTCCGTTTATTTTCAAGGTGCATCTCATTAGGTCTGTCATTCTTCATAAGGGAATTTTTCACCGCAAAGAACACAGCCTCGTGCATAAGCTTTTCGTCTGAAAAACGCACTTCTATTTTAGTAGGGTGGACGTTCACATCTATGGTATTTGGTGGAATATCTATATAAAGCACGCAAGCCGGGAATTTTCCTGTCATAAGCAGATTTCTGTAGGCTTCTTCAAGTGCTGCCGCACAAGCCCTTGATTTCACATATCTTTTGTTCACAAAGAAATTCTGAAAACGTCTGTTAGGCTTTGCAGACAGTGGCTTGACGGTGAAGCCTGTTATGTGCATACCCTGCCATGTATAGTCAACTTCAAGCATGGAGTTTGCAAAATCCCTGCCGTAGACTGAATAAACTGCGGAATATATCTTGCCGTCCCCTGCTGTCAATATCTCAACTTTATTATCCCTGATGAACTTGAATGATATCTCAGGGTGTGAAAGGGTAAGCTTTGTAACAAGGTCTGCGGCAAAATTGCCCTCTGAAACGTCCTTTTTCAGAAACTTTAGTCTTGCAGGAACGTTGTAGAAAATATCCCTCACAACGAAAGTTGTGCCGTCAGGACAGCCGCACTCCTCGCAGGTCTTTTCCACTGCGCCCTCGATAACATAATGCGTGCCGTAATCCTCCTCGGGACGTTTCGTAAGCACGTCTACCTTGGATACGGCACAGATAGAAGCAAGTGCTTCACCTCTGAAGCCGAGGGTCATAATGCTGTCAAGGTCATTTTTTACTGATATCTTACTTGTTGCATGACGAAGAAAGGCTATAGGCAGATCATCTTTTGAGATACCCTTGCCGTTATCCGTCACTCTTATATAGGTGCGGCCACCGTTTTTTATCTCAACTGTTATGACGTTCGCACCTGCGTCTATTGCGTTTTCAAGAAGCTCTTTTATTATTGAAGCAGGTCTGTCTATTACCTCGCCTGCCGCAATAAGCTCGGAAACTTCCTTGCTCAGAACTTTTATTTCTGACATTTTTCTATCCTTTTCTATGGCTCTTTCCAAAAGCCGCCTGTATGAAAATTCTCCTTATTGAACAGTTTTTTACAGCTGCCGCCTACACATATCTCAGCAAGTCTTTCACAAAATCTCTAAGCTCGCTGTCGGTCATTTCGTCTATGTTAGTCTTTCTCAGCCTGTCGGTAACGATGCTGTCGCTTATTTTGTCAAAGGATATCTGATCGCTTTCTATCTGCTGAGCGGCAAGTCTTGCCTTTTTGTTTTCCGCTTCAAGCTGTTCGAGAAGCTCTTTGGCTCTGTTTATTATCTTGTTCGGCAGTCCCGCAAGCTTTGCAACTTCTATGCCGTAGCTTTCGTCAACTCCGCCCGGAACTATCTTTCTAAGGAACTTGATACTATCCCCCTGACGCTTTACTGCAACAGAGAAATTTCTCACGCCGTCAAGCTCTTTTTCAAGGCTGATAAGCTCATGATAGTGTGTTGCAAACAGGGTCTTACAGCCCATTGATCTGTTGGTGGAGATATACTCCGACACTGCCCTTGCAATGGAGATTCCGTCAAATGTGGAAGTACCTCTGCCCACCTCGTCGAGGATAACAAGGCTGTTCTTGGTGGCGTGCTTTACGATATCTGCAACCTCGCTCATTTCCACCATGAAGGTAGACTGTCCTGCGGTAAGGTCATCAGAAGCGCCTATTCTTGTGAAAATCTGGTCGACCACAGATATTTTTGCATAGTCCGCAGGCACAAAACAGCCTATCTGCGCCATAAGGGTGATAAGAGCCACCTGACGCATATAAGTTGATTTACCTGACATATTCGGACCTGTGATGACAGTCATTCTGTTGCTTGTAAGATCAAGATATGTGTCGTTAGGCACGAACACCTCGTCTTTCTGCATAAGCTCAACAACGGGGTGTCTGCCGTTTTTGATATCAATAATGCCGTCAATGGCTATCTCAGGCTTTGTATAGTTATTGTTCACCGCCGCAGTTGCAAACGAGCAAAGCACGTCTATCTGCGCCACTGCCGTGGCAGTTTCCTGCACAAGTCTGAGCTGTGTGGCTGCAAAATCTCTTATCTCCGCAAATATTTCCTGCTCAAGAGTAGCTATCTTATCGCTTGCACCGAGGATAGTGTTCTCTGCGACTTTAAGCTCGTCCGTGATAAAACGCTCGCAGTTGGCAAGGGTCTGTTTTCTTATATAGTTGTCAGGCACAAGGTCATAGTAAGACTTTGTTACCTCGATATAATATCCGAAAACTCGGTTATAGCCTATTTTAAGATTTTTGATACCCGTTTTTTCTCTTTCACGCTCTGCGATATCATCAATTATACCCTTGCCTCCTGAGATTATATTTCTCAGTCCGTCAAGCTGTTCATTGAAGCCGTCTTTGATAACGTTGCCGTCCTTGACATTAACAGGCGGTTCGTCAACAATGGCGTTCTCAACAAGGTTTGAGATAGCTTCAAGGGTGGATATTTTATTGTTGCAGTTTGCAAGAAGCTTTGAATCAAAACCTTTGAGAAGCTCCTTTATCTCAGGGAGTTTAAGTGCTGTCAGCGACAGTGATTTAAGATCTCTAGGGGTAGCGGTCTTATACATGACCCTTGTCATAAGTCTTTCAAGGTCATAGACTCCTCCCAGTATCTCTTTTAGCTCTCCAAGTTCAACAGGCTTCATTGTGAGCTGTTCAACAGCGTCAAGTCTGTCGATTATCTTTGCAGGATTCACGAGGGGCTGTTCCAGGAAGGACTTGAGCATACGCTTGCCCATTGAAGTTTTGGTATGGTCAAGCACCCACAGGAGAGAGCCTTTTTTCTCTTTATTTCTGAGAGTTTCTGTAAGCTCCAGATTTCTTCTTGCAGTGAAGCCGATAGTCATGATAGGGTCAGCGTCATGCTTTATTATCTCGGAAAATCTGCCCACCAGTGCTTTCTGTGTATCGTGTATGTATGCAAAAAGTCCGCACACTGCAAAGGCTGCAACTGTATCAGGCTTAACGCCGATAGACTCAAGGCTGTTTGTGGAAAACTGCTTGAGCACTTCTTCTGTATGTATCTCAGGGGAAAAATCGTTCTCCTCCAAAAGCTGAACGCTGGTCTTGAGCTTTTCTCTTATGAAGCTTGAAAGCTCTTTATTTGAAAGAAAAGCGTCATTTATAAGAATCTCCGCAGGTGAAAATCTCGACAGCTCATTTATAGCCGAGCTTGTCATTTCCTTGCCCTCAAATTCAAACAGATGCACCTCGCCTGTGGAAATATCCGCAAGGCACAATGCGCTTTCCTTGGCTCTCATATAAAATGCACAGATATAGTTGTTGGACGTTTCATCAAGCATACTGCTTTCGATGAGCGTACCAGGGGTGACTACTCTTATGACCTCTCTCGGCACTATGCCCTTGCACATGGCAGGATCCATGGTCTGCTCGCAGATAGCCACGTTGTAGCCTTTTTCAATAAGCTTTTTCAGATAAACGTCGCAGGCGTGGTGAGGCACACCGCACATAGGCGCTCTTTCCTCAAGTCCGCAGTCACGACCTGTCAAAGTAAGTTCAAGCTCTCTTGACGCAATGATAGCGTCATCAAAGAACATTTCATAAAAATCTCCCAGTCTGTAGAACAGTATATGGTTTTTATATTTGTTCTTTACTTCAAAATACTGCTTCATCATAGGTGACAGCTTTGAAAAATCTATATCTTTGGTTGCCACTCAAACTCACTCCGTTTCATATATTTATCCACGCACATATCCCATTATGATATTCGTTCAACACACATTGTTGCGCCATATCCCTATAGAAATTATCCGCCCCAGTCTGAAGTGGTCTTCAGATTCGGGCAGACGGGGGATAAGCTCCCCCTGACTGTTATTCGTTTTTTTGATACTGTCTTAGTGACAGCCGCCGCATGATGCGCAGCTTCCTGAACAGCTATGAGGAGCTTCCTCCGGGCAAGTCATTGGGTCTTCGCCGTTTGCAGCCATTGAGATGATATAGTTTACTGAGCCGAGAAGCTTATCCATAACTTCTTTAGCTTCGTTAAATGCGATCATCTTAGGCATAGCCATGATCTCGTCATAAAGCTCTCTGATCTGAGTGTCAAGTGCTGTCATCTTCTCGCCGTCCTTATCAGGCTTCTGCATCTCAACGCTGAGCTGTGAACGGAGCTGATTGAACTCGCCTATTTTGTTCTGTATCTCAACATCTGTATCATTGATAGAACAAGCCTCCATATATGCCTTGTATCTCTCGTCTTCCTGAATAGCCTGTCCAAGCTTTCTTGTCATTTCAATTACATCCATGGTAATTCTCCTTTAAATATTATTCAGCTTTCGCTGTTATTTATCTTCAACAAGCTCGCCTCTCAAAGCCCAGTTCATTGCCTTTGTTATGCGAACCTGAATGAATTTACCGATATATTTTTTATCCGCTTTCACCTCGACGATTATATCCTCGTCGTTCTTACCTGTGAGATAGTCAGGACCTGTTCTGCCCTCGCCTGTTGGCAGCACGGTTACAGTTCTTCCCACAAATCTTGAAAGCCACGCTGTTGACACCTCTCTCTGCTCCAAAAGCAGTTCTCTCAGCCACAGACCCTTCTGCTTATCTGAGATGTGATCCTCCATTTCGGCAGCCTTTGTGCCGCTTCGTCTTGAATACACAAAAGAATAGATATTATCGTACTTTACCTTTTTGATAAGCTCCTTAGTTTCGCAGAACTCCTCGTAAGTTTCGCCGGGGAATCCGACGATAAGGTCAGTGGTAAAGGAAAACTCAGGGTCTTTGCTTCTGGCATAGTCGATTATTTTCAGATAATCCGCCGTGGTATAGCGGCGATTCATAAGCTTTAGTATCCTGTCTGAGCCTGCCTGTACAGGAAGATGCAAATGCTTGCACACCTTTTTGCACTCAAGTATAGCGTCAATAAGCTCATGGCTTGCGTCTTTTGGGTGGCTTGACATAAATCTTATGCGGAAGTCCCCCTCTATCTTGTCAAGCTCTCTCAAAAGCTCAGGAAAACCATAACTGTATGAATTAACGTTCTGACCAAGCAGGGTTATCTCCTTGTAGCCGTTTTTCACAAGTGCTTTTACCTCTGCGATAACGGACTCAGGCTTTCTGCTGCGCTCTCTGCCTCTGACGTAAGGCACTATGCAATAGGTGCAGAAATTGTTGCAGCCATACATGATAGGCACGAACGCTCTTATCTTATCGTCACGAAGCTGCAAGAAATCCTCGTTTATGTCAACATGATTTTCTGACAGATTGAAAATCCTGTCATGCTTTGATACTATCTCCCACAGCATATTATACATATCGTTGTATGCAAAAGTTCCGAAAACAAGATCCACCTGACGATAGGTCTTTTTTATCTTCTCGGCAACGTGCTTCTGCTGAGCCATACAGCCGCAGATACCTATAATAAGCTCGGGATTGTTTTCTTTGAGATGTTTAAGGTCGCCAAGCTTGCCGAACACTTTGTCCTCGGCATTTTCTCTTACCGCACAGGTATTATACAGTATAAGCTGAGCCTCGTTCACATCGGACGTGAACTCATAGCCCACCTTTGAGAGCATACCTTTTATCTTCTCACCGTCGCTGACGTTCTGCTGACATCCGTATGAATGGATAAGGGCAAGTGGCTTGTGACCGCAAGTTCTTTCGTATTCACCAGACCATTGGAGCAGCTTCTGCGGAGCGGTTTCCTCATTTATTATTTCCGAAAAATTCTCAGTCATTGATATCCTCATTTCATTTCGTACATTCCCTTTAATTATAAATCTTTTCAGGCTTCTTGTCAAGCGTTTTGGGAGCGAAGAGCCAAACAGGTCGCTTTGCAAAACAAAAAGGGGCAGAAAACTCCGCCCCCATAGATCACATATTATCCCTGAGCTTCGCCCTGACCCTCTGTATCATTTTCTTCCTTGCAGTGGGGTTCTTCAAGTCCTCTTGGGAAAAATTCTACTGTCGGGAATGCTATCTTTTCAAACATCTCGCATGGGCTGTCACTGTTTGTGGAACACTCCTTGCCAGGTACGCAGTAATCATATACAGGCACCATTATAGGCACAGGTCTTGACAACTGAATGATAGCGAAAAGTCCGATAGTGATAAGAACGTTCTTTTCCTCACTTGGTGCAGGCTCTGCGACAAGCTTTGCGTCAAGACACATTGGCGCTGCTACGCTCACAGAAGCGCAAGGCATTGCCGCTGTGCAGCAACAGCATGAGCAGCCGCTTGTAGGCGAAGTTGTGACGATCTGGTTCGGCTCGCAGGTAGAAAATCTCTGTGTTCCTCCGTCACTGCCGAAAAGTATCACTTTCTTTGTGAAAGTCGATGTGCCGTAGACAACTGTTGGAGCTGCGCCTGCCGCTTCATATGCTTCTATCTGCGCCCTGAATGTGTAAGTAACGTCAACTGCGTAAAAGCCGTGGTTAAATGCCACCGGTGATATTGCAAAGCTTACGTCTGTCACGTCGATACAAGTGCTTTTGATATACGCCGCAGCGTTTATCACGGTCTGGTCTGCCTCGCTGAATGTAAACGCAAGATCCTCCAGACAATCCTGTGACGAGCATGAATCAAACACACGCATTGCTTCGATACACATTGCTTCCTTGAAAGGTTTGCCGTTAAAATCGCTCATAGTAAGTCCTCCTATAAATCAAATCATGGAAGTTTTTTTACTTCGCTATATTCTATTCGGCAAAAGGCTTTTGTGTGCTTAAATTTCTGAAAATCCTCTCATAAAGCAAAAAAAAGCCCTGCGCATGGAAGCAGAGCCTTTATATACTCACGATCAGGTGTTCTTGTCTACCTGATGAAATTTCTTCAGATTGCCTATTTTTTCGTTTCTCTCGTCAAGGACCTTTTCCACGTCAGACCACTCAAGTCCCTGATTTGCTGCAAGCACCATAACGTGATAGAGAAGATCGTTTATCTCGTTTTTCAGTTCGTCATTGTCACCGTTTTTAGCAGCGATAACTGTTTCTGTAGCCTCTTCGCCCACCTTTTTGCAAATCTTGTCTACGCCCTTGTCAAAAAGATAAGCTGTGTAGCTGTTCTCCTGCGCCTTGCCTGCTTCATAGTCAGCTTTACGCTGTTTTATTACCTCGAAAATTTCCTGATAAACTGTCATTTTATTCTTCCTCCGTATTATATATCTCGTTGAAAAAGCAGCTATATGAGCCTGTATGGCAGGCTGCGCCTGTCTGCTTTACGTTAAGGAGCAGGGTATCGTTATCGCAGTCCGCATAGATAGAAACTACCTTTTGCAGATGACCGCTTGTTGCACCCTTGTTCCAATATTCCTGTCTTGATCTGCTCCAATACCATGTATAGCCTGTTTCAAGCGTTTTTTTCAGGCTCTCCTTATTCATATAAGCAAGCATAAGCACAGTTTTTGTATCCACATCAAATGCGATAGCAGGTGTAAGCTCGCTTTTTACAAAGTATTTATCCAGATCGTTTATATCAACTTTTATTGGGTTCATTATTTGTCCTTTCTGTTGCCGTCTTGGTCGAAATTATCTTTGAGTGCTCGTTCTGTTGGTACTATCGTCCAGCACAAAACTACCACCTGTATCACTTCAGCTATGCACATTATCACAGTCGCATTGCCGCTGCTCATAAAGAAATATGGAACACAGACCAATGCCGAAATTATCGTCATGACCGCTCCGACCTTTACCCACAGACGTCCGCAATAATTGTGGGCAAAATCCCACGTTTCCTGATTTTTCATTGACATAGCAGTGCGATAGCCCACCAAGCTGTTGATATCTTTCGGTGTATGCTTATACATCAGATAGCCGCACAATATCATAAGCACTGGTATAAACAAAGTAAATACGATATTGAAAACAATCATTATGCTCACCTCACGATAATTCCCTTGCTCCTGCAATCGTCCTTTACCTGTCCAACTGTCAGCTCTTTGAAATGGAAAAGGCTTGCCGCAAGAGCCGCCGAGCAATCAGTTTCAAGAAAAGCGTCAGCAAAGTCTGAAAGCTTTCCTGCTCCGCCGCTTGCGATAACAGGTATCTTTACAGCACTGCACACAGCTTTCAGCATAGGCAGATCAAAGCCGCCTCTTACACCGTCTGTGTCGATAGAGTTAAGGCATATCTCACCTGCACCAAGCTGTTCGCACTTTTTCACCCAGTCGATAAGATCCATTCGCATATCCACTCTGCCGCCGTTGATGTAGACCGTCCACTTGTTGTCGCCGACCTTCTTTGCGTCAACGCCAACGCAGATGCACTGACAGCCGAAAATATCTGCGCCGTCTTTTATAAGCTGAGGATTCTGCACTGCCTGAGAGTTCACAGAAACCTTGTCTGCGCCTGCACGGAGAGTATCTCTTATATCGTCAACAGTTTTGATACCGCCTCCAACAGTGAGCGGTACAAATACCTTTTTTGCTGTTTCACGAACAACGTCAAGCATAACTCCTCTGCCCTCGTGGGAGGCTGTTATGTCATAGAAAACTATCTCGTCTGCACCCTGAAGATTGTATTCATATGCACATTCCACAGGGTCGCCGACTTCTTTTATGCCCTCAAAATTTACGCCCTTTACTACCTTTCCGTCACGCACATCAAGGCATGGTATAATTCTTTTTGCAAGCATATTATTTTACCTCCTGTGACATTTTCGCAAAGTTTTCAAGTATTTTAAGGCCGGTCTTTCCGCTCTTCTCAGGGTGAAACTGACAGCCGAAGATATATCTTCCGTCTGATACCACCGCAGGGACTTTCGAGCCGTATTCGCAGTAGGCATACAGATTTTTATTATCGCAGAAAGCCTTGTATGAGTGTACGAAATAAACATACTCGTCATCACCCAGGCCGTCAAAAAGCGGACAGTCATGGTTATACACAAGCTTGTTCCAGCCCATGTGTGGGATAACGAGGTCAGGCTCGTTTATCTTGTCAACATAGCCGCCGATAAGGCCAAGACCTTTGCATTCCTCAAACTCATAGCTTTTCTCGAAAAGAAGCTGCATTCCAAGGCATATGCCAAGGAAAGGCTTTATTTTAGCCTGCTCCTTGATAGTGTCGATAAGACCGCTAAGACCGAGCATATTCATTGCCCATGGGAACGCTCCCACGCCGGGGAGGATAATTGCGTCGGCTTTTTCGATATCTTCTTTTTTGTCTGTGAGCTTGTTCTCAAAACCAAGATAGTCCAGAGCGTTTTTTACAGAGAATATATTGCCTGCACCGTAGTCGATTATTGCTATCATTTAAAGCACTCCTTTGGTGGATAAAACTCCTGTTCCTGTTATTTTTACAGCGTCCTTCAAAGCGTGAGCCACTGCTTTGTACATTGCTTCTGCAATATGGTGGTCGTTCTTGCCGTACTCCTCACGGATATGCAGTGTTATGCCCGAGTTGAATGCAAAGGCTCTGAAAAATTCCTCCGTCAGGCAGGTGTCATACTGTCCTATCCTGTCGTCATGGAATTCAGCATTGAACGCAAGAAAAGGTCTGCCGCTTATATCCAGTGAGCAGAATGCCAGCGCTTCGTCCATTGGCACGAAAGCCGAGCCATATCTTGCAATGCCTGCTTTGTCGCCCAATGCTTCCGCAAAGGCTTTGCCCAAGCATATGCCAACGTCCTCAACTGTGTGGTGTCCGTCAACATAAAGGTCGCCTGTGCACTCAACGTCCATGTCTATTCCGCTGTGTACTCCAAGGGCTGTGAGCATATGGTCAAAGAAGCCTATGCCTGTGTTTACGCTGACCTTGCCCTCGCCGTCAAGCTTCACGAACACCTCTATATCAGTTTCCTTAGTTTTTCTTTTTATCTCCGCTGTACGCATTTTCATCACCTTTACCGCTTAAAATCTTACCTTTATTGCATTTGCGTGAGCCGTCAGACCCTCTTTTTCTGCAATAAGAACGATATCGTCCTTTGCTTCTCTGAGAGCGTCCTCGGTATAGTATGTAAAGCTTGAACGCTTCTCAAAGCTGTTTACTGACAGCGGCGAGAAGAATCTAGCTGTGCCGCTTGTTGGAAGAACGTGGTTAGGGCCTGCATAGTAGTCGCCAAGAGGCTCTGAAGCATACTGACCAAGGAATATTGAACCTGCATTATCAAGTCTGCCAAGATACTCCATAGGGTTCTCGAAAAGCACTTCAAGGTGCTCAGGAGCAAATCTGTTTGCAAGGTCGCAAGCTTCGTCCTTTGTATTGCAGATAAGGATAGCACCGTAATTTTCAAGAGAGCTTTCGATTATCTCTTTTCTTGAAAGGCTCTGCACCTGTCTGTTTATCTCTTCGATAGTTCTGTCTGCAATGCTCTCGCTTGTTGTAACAAGGATAGCGGAAGCAAGCTTGTCATGCTCAGCCTGTGACATAAGGTCAGCGGCAATGAACTTAGGGTTAGCCTTTTCGTCAGCCATAACAAGTATCTCGCTCGGGCCTGCCACCATGTCGATATCAACAACGCCATAAAGAAGCTTCTTTGCTGTTGCAACATAGATATTTCCAGGGCCTACTATCTTATCAACCTTTGGTATCTCCTCTGTGCCGTAGGCAAGGGCAGCGATAGCCTGTGCACCGCCGCTCATGAACACTCTGTCAACTCCGCAGAGAGCTGCTGCCACAAGAATATCCTTATTTGGTGTGCCGTCTTTGAGAGGAGGTGTCACCATGATTATCTCCTTAACGCCTGCTATCTTTGCAGGAACTGCATTCATAAGCACACTTGACGGATAAGCTGCTGTGCCGCCCGGAACATAAAGACCAACTCTGTTAAGTCCTCTTACCTTCTGACCGAGAATACAGCCGTTATCCTTAGCGTTTATAAAGCTCTGTGACTTCTGTCTTTGGTGAAAATCTGTGATGTTCGCAACTGCGTTGAGCATTGCGTCAACAAAGTCCTGATCTGCCTCTGTGAGAGCGTCATTTATAACATCTCTTGGAACTTCATAATACTCCGGGAGCTTGCCGTCAAACTTTTCTGTATAAGCCTTTACAGCGTTGTCGCCACCCTCTCTGACAGTTTCGATTATTTCATTAACAACGGCTGTGACCTTCTTATTTGTTTCGCCACTTCTCTTTTCAAGCTGCTTGAAAAACTCTACCTCGTCTTTGCCGTTGACAAAAATCTTCTTTATTTCAGCCATTTCAATACTGTCCTTTCCGTTTATATAAACTACTTGTCGATATTTTCTTCAACAAGCTTTACAAAATTCTCGATCTCCTGCTGGCGCATTTTCATGCTTACCATATTTACGATAAGCCTTGCAGAGATAGGGCAAACGTCCTCGATGACTTCAAGACCGTTTTCTTTAAGTGTCGTGCCTGTTTCAACGATATCAACGATACCGTCTGCAAGCTCAAGGAGCGGTGCAAGCTCAACTGAGCCTTCTATCTTGATGATGTCAACGTCCATTCCCTTTGCTTCAAAAAATCTTCTTGTGATGTTAGGGTATTTTGTTGCAACCGTCTTGACATCAAATCCGCCGTAGAACTTTGAGCCTTTCTTTGTGGCAAGTGCAAATTTACATCTGCCGAAGCCGATATCAACAAGCTCAAAGAACTTGCCCTGCATTTCCATGATAGTGTCCTTGCCAACAACGCCCATATCGCACACGCCATGCTCAACGTATGTGATAACGTCGTTTGCCTTTGCAAGCACAACTTCAAGGTTTCCGTCAGGTACAGGAAGAATAAGCTTTCTTCCCTTTTCTCTTATTGCGGTACAGTCATAGCCTATCTTTTCTAAAAGACCGACTGTATCCTTTTCAAGTCTGCCCTTTGTAAGAGCTATCCTAAGGGGTCTGTTCATTTTAACTTATCCTCCAAACTATATATCAAGCTCTGTTATCTCGCTGCCAACTGCCACAAGCTTCTTTATTCCCTTTGATTTTGCGTAAGCCTTTGTTTCATCTAGGGTGTTGAAAAGCGAGTTTTCAACTGTCAGACCCTCTCTTACGAGCGTCTGAGCATATTCCATGGCTTCCACCACGTAGCCCTTTTCGCCAAACACAACTGCGTCAGGAGTTCTGAGCTTTGGTGCGCCGCCAAGCTTTTCGATATGTCTTGCAACAGAGTCAACGCTTATGCCGAAGCCCACCGCCGGGCAATCGTTGCCGAACTCTGCTAGCAGTCTGTCATATCTTCCGCCTTTAAGCACCGACTGACCGACCTCTGAAAGATAGCCCTTGAACACAATGCCTGTATAGTAATCCGCATGGCTCACGATGCCAAGGTCAACAGATATCTTGCCCTCATAGCCAAGGCTTGAAAGTCTGGTGTAGACCTCTTTAAGGTTATAAAGTATGCCTGTTATCTTATCGTCAGTATAAATATCCGCAGCCTTGTCGAACACCTCAACACCTCCGAAAAGTCTTGGGAGCTGTCTGAGCGCGTTAGTCACCTGATTGTCGCCCACTTCGTCAAGAATATCGTTAAGTGCAGGATAGTTCTTTGCAGAGATAAGAAGTCTAATCTCCTCTCTTACTGCATCGTCAACGTCAAGCTGAGCCACAAGCTCCTTGAAATATCCGATATGACCTATCTCAAGTCTGAAATTCTCCTTATCAAAGCTTGAAAGGGCTTCAACAGCAGTGCATAGCACCTCGTAATCTGCTCTCTTGGAATTTTCTCCGCCAATAAGCTCGATACCTGCCTGAACTACCTCGTCTGAACGTCCTTTGAGCAGGGAGTTATTTTCAAAAATGCTCTGATTGTAGTATAGTCTAAGGGGAAGCTTTGCTCCCTTTAGTCTTGTGGAAGCAAGTCTTGCTATGGGTATCGTGGAATCAGGACGCATAACGATAAGTCTGCCCTTTGAATCTGTAAGCTTATAAAGGCTCTCCTGCTGGAAGTTTCTCGAGCTTCCCATAAACAGATCGTAAAACTCTATTCCCGGTGTTACCACCTCGCTGTAGCCAAAGCCCTCAAACAGCTTTGACAGCCTGTCCTCCACCATTCTTCGTGCCAGACAGCCCTCAAACAGCAGATCTCTCGTACCCTCAGGGGTTATAAGATCATATCTTTTCATACACTTTCCCTTCCTGTATATAAATTATAGATTGTACTTCTTATGTTGACGCTTGAATAAATATCCGCATAAACACACATTTAAGTGAATTGTAGGAGGACGGCGTCCTCCACGTCCCGCTTTCTATGCTGTTATGTAACGTATTCGCTTACTTTATCGTAGTAAAGTGATAGCATAGTATCAACACAAATAATTTTATCACACCCGCCCTTGTTTGTCAATAGTGTTACAAGGGCAAAGCATGAAATTGTGCATAGTAACTATCAGAACAACGATATCTGGTTAGATTTAGGCATATCGCCGAAAGCTCCGTTTTTCTCCAGAGTTTCGATAACAGATTTGGACACTCCGCTCTGCTGCTGGAACTCCTCGATAGAGATAAACTCGCCGTTCTGCGCCTTTTCGTAAATGCTTATCGCCGCAGACTCGCCCACTCCGTTAAGTGAACAGAACGGAAGCCTTATCTTGCCGTCCTCTATCTGATAGATAGTTGCGTGAGACTTTTTGATGTTTACAGGCAAAAAGTCATATCCACGGCTGAGCATTTCATTCACAAGCATGAGAATTTCAAGCACACCGCTGTCCTTGCCTGACACCTCGTCTTTTGGTTTATTCTTTATTTCTTCTATCTTGCTTCTGACGATATATTTTCCCTTGAGAGCAATCTCTGCATCAAAATCCTCGCCCTTAACCGTAAAATAAGTTGCATAGAACGCAAGCGGCTCATGGACCTTGAACCAACAAAGTCTGATAGCTGCCGTAACATATGCCGCCGCATGGGCTTTCGGGAACATATATTTTATCTTCAAACAACTGTCGATATACCACTCCGGAACGTCATGCTGACGCATATTCTCTTTCATTTCCTCTGTGAGCAGTTTCGGAGCTTTACCCTTACGGGTTATCTCCATTATCTTAAATGACAGCTTTGGCTCAACGCCATGATAAAGCAGATATGTCATGATACTGTCACGAGTACCGATAACATTTGAAATATCGCAGGTTCCGTTTTTGATAAGCTCCTGTGCGTTGCCGAGCCATACGTCAGTGCCGTGTGAAAGTCCTGATATCTGCAAAAGGTCAGAGAAGTTTTTCGGCTGACAGTCAAGAAGCATTTGTCTTACGAACGGCGTACCCATTTCAGGTATACCGAGCGTTCCCGTCTGACACATTATATCCTCCTCCGTCACTCCAAGTGACTCAGGGGAAGTGAACAGCGAATATACCGCAGGGTCAGACATGGGGCAATCCAATATATCTCGTCCTGTGAACATTTCCAGATACTTATACATTGTCGGGTTATCGTGACCAAGCTCGTCAAGCTTCAAGATAGTATCGTGGAGAGAATGGAAGTCGAAGTGGGTAGTTACCATGTCAGAGTCCACTTTTTCCGCAGGGTGCTGAACTGGTGTGAAGTCATATACCTCATAGTCGCTTGGGATAACGACCATTCCACCCGGGTGCTGAGAGGTCGTTCTCTTTATGCCGCAGCAGCCAAGCTTTAGACGCTCTATCTCGGCCTTTGGAACTGTTTTTCCACGCTCGTCAAGATATTTCATAACGTATCCGAAAGCGGTCTTTTCCTGTATCATGCCGATAGTACCGGCTTTGAACACATGGTCCTCACCGAAAAGAACTTCCGTATATTTATGCGCCTTTGCCTGATAGTCACCTGAGAAGTTAAGGTCGATATCAGGGGCTTTATCGCCGTCAAAGCCAAGGAACGTTTCAAATGGGATATCGTGTCCGTCACGGTGCATATTCTCTCCGCACACAGGACAGTTTTTCGGTGGCAGGTCAAAGCCTGAGCCTACCGAGCCGTCTGTAATGAACTCGCTGTGGTGGCAGTTAAGACAGACATAGTGTGGCACAAGAGGATTTACCTCAGAGATACCTGACATGGAGGCAACGAAGGACGAACCTACCGAGCCTCTTGAACCTACCTGATAGCCATTCTCGTTAGAGTTGGCAACAAGTTTCTGAGATATCATGTAAAGCACTGCAAATCCGTGCTTGATAATAGAGTCAAGCTCTCTTTTAAGTCTTTTGAAAACAAGGTCTGGAATGTGTCCCTCAAAATATTTTGATACGTCAACGTCCTCTCCCTCAGGAACTTCTATAGTTTCAGGGTCGCAATCACCGTAGATGGAACAGCATTTCTTCCAGCATATATACTGAAGCTGATAAACCGAGCCTTCGATAAAAGGCGTATAAGTACCGTTCGGGAACGCTTTCAGGTCAGGGTCTACCATATCAGCCACGTTGTTTGTATTCGTGACAACGACCTCAAACGCCTTTTCCTCGCCAAGATAGCTCAGCTCGTCAAGCATTTGGTTTGTGGTCTTAAGGTACAAAGGAGGCTGAGTATCGGCGTCAGGGAAGCCCATTGAAGCCTGTATCACCGACCTGAACTGTGCGTCGGTCTTGTCCATAAAATGCACGTCGCCTGTTGCGCATACGGGTATGCCCAAGTCCTCCCCAAGTTTTACAATAAAGCGGTTTATATCCTTTATATCCTCCGCTGTGTGGATCCTGTCATAAGGAGGCTTTTCGGTGGTGAGCATAAATTTGTTGTTTCCGTCAGGCTGTATCTCCAGATAGTCGTAAAAGCTTGCTATCTGCTTGATCTCCTCATAGTTTCTGCCCTCTAGATAAGCCTGAATGACCTCGCCACGCTCGCAGGCACTACCGAGGATAAGACCCTCACGATGTCTTACAAGCTCAGATTTTGGTATTCTCGGACGTCTTTTGAAATATTTAAGATTGGAGTCTGATATAAGCCTATACAGATTTTTCAGACCCGTGTTATTTCTTACGATAATAATTTGGTGATAAGTCGGCTTTGCAAGCACCTGATTTTCATTTGCAAGCAAGCTGTTGAGCATATCCACTGTTATAAGAATCAGAGGATACTGCTCCATGAGCATTTTCGACAGACTTATGAATATCCCTGCAAGCACCTCTGCGTCATCACAGCCACGGTGGTGCTGAAAATCCCCAAGTCCGAAATGCTCCGCCACATAGTTGAGTTTATGCTTTTCAAGCTCCGGAAGCATTATCTGCGACATTGGCACAGTGTCTATAGAAGAATATTTTATCTCAATGCCCTGTCTTTTTGCACAGGCGGATATAAAGCCCGTATCGAACTGAGAATTGTGCGCCACAAGAACAGGGTCGTCACCGATAAACTCCTTGAATTTAAGGAGAGCTTCCCTTTCGCTTGCACCGTCCTTTACCATATCGTCAGTGATGTGGGTGAGGTTTGAGATAAACTCAGGGATAGGTCTTTCAGGGTTCACGAAAATATCGAGCTTGTCCACAACTTCAAGATCTCTCAGCTTGACAGCGCCTATCTCGATGATCCTATCTTCATTAGGATTTGTACCCGTAGTTTCAAGGTCAAAGCAGATTATCTCGTCTGTAAGCTCACGCTTGTCCGTTCCACGGAATATCTTTTCGTCATTATTGACCTCGTATGACTCTATGCCGTAAAGCACCTTGAAGTCACCGCCGCCCTTGCGTATGCCGATACAGGTATTTCCAGCGTCAGGATAGCCCTGAACAACACCATGGTCTGTTATGGCAAGTGCTTTGTGTCCCCACGAATAGGCTCTTTCCACAAGCTTGCCCGCAGGAGTAAGAGCGTCCATCATAGACATATTGGTATGGCAATGAAGCTCCACACGCTTATGCTCGCAGGTATCCTTTTCCTTTTCACGCTTTACGACCATAATGCTGTCAGGCTTGATGTTTATAGAGTGGTCAAAATCGTCTTCCTCTATCTCACCTGCCACAAGTATGGTCTTGCCTGCCTTAAGGTGTTCCAGCATTGCCTCAAGCACTGCCCTTTTCAAGCCTTTCATGTTTCTGAAATTCTTGTTTGAGCCTATGAACTTTATAGAGTTTGAGGAAGTATAGTCGGTAAAATTCAGGTGTGCTATAAGCATACCCGACTTTGTTTCCTTTGTTTCCACAGGTCCGAAAATATCGCCCCAGACTACCACACGTCCACGGTAATCCGCAGGGATATCTTTCATCTGCATCACCTGCTCGTTTCCTGATATTGGCGCACCCATAAGCACAAGAGCGTCATCGCACAGAAGCGAGAACCTTGTGAAGTCTACATTTGCAGTTCGGAAATCCACAGAAGCACCGCTTGCAGTATTAGTGGTAACAGCCGCCTTTTTCTCAGGCTGTGCAGGGTCTATTTTCGGCACAGGGAGGGAGTTCAAAAACTCCTCCTGCTCACGCTGATGCTCTTCCATATCAGTTTCAAGCACACCTGTGAGCCTTATATCCGCCCTTACGGAAAAAAGCTCCATGGTGAGCGCAGGAAAAGCCGTTTCTATGCCCGCCTTTTTCAGCAACGCTTCGCCTCCGTGTTTTATATCCACGGTGAAAATGCCGTTTTCATAAACAGCCTCAGCGTTGTCAAAAAAGCCGTTCACAAGAGGAAATCTGCTTTTAAGAAACTTGCAAAGCTCAGGAAAATACTCCGCACAAAGCATATCAGGGGTATATTTGAGCTGCAAAATAAACTTTCCTGCTCCGAGAGCCGCCCTCATTTTCATTTCAAATTCCACTGTGCTGTCAAAAGGCACCAGCTTGTCAAAAGCCGCCTGACAGGTAAAAGTGCCGTTTTCTTCGTTATAGCCCAGCCTTAATATCCTGCCCTTTTCTATCACAGAGGGTATAAGCTCCTTATAGTTCTCAAAGAAGCTTTCAATGGTGTATGTATTCATTTATGGTATATCCTTTTAAAGTTTTTCTATTTCCGCCAGAAGCGCAGGCAAAGCCTCCTCCTCTGATACCTTTCTGAGCTTTTCGCCGTGACTGAATATCACCGCACAGCCATCACCGCCTGCAATGCCGATATCAGCGTTGCCCGACTCGCCTATGCCGTTCACAACACAGCCCATAACGGCTATCTTGATATCCTTGTCTATATCCTTGGTGGCTTCCTCAACCTTTTTTGCAAGACCTATAAGGTCTATCCTAGTTCTTCCGCAGGTAGGGCAGGAAACTATCCTTACTCCGCCACTTTTGCCGATAGCCTTTAAAATATCCTTTGCGGCGTATATCTCTTTTACAGGCTCGTCGGTAAGTGAAACTCTTATAGTTTCGCCAATGCCGTCGCACAGAAGCGAACCTATACCGATAGATGATTTTATAAGACCCATTCTCTCGGTACCTGCCTCAGTTACTCCAAGGTGCAGAGGATAATTACAGGTCTGTGCACACAGTCTGTATGCCTTTATCATAGTCGGCACGTCTGATGACTTTATAGAAATAACGATATCCTCAAAGTCGCACTGCTCCAAAATTCTCACATGACCCATTGCACTTTCCACTAGGGCTTCAGCAGTTGGTGCACCGTATTTTGCAAGAAGTTCCTTTTCCAGAGAGCCGCCGTTCACACCTATCCTGATAGGGATATTTCTTTCACGACAAGCTTTAACCACCGCTTTTACCCTATCCATAGAGCCGATATTTCCGGGATTTATCCTTATCTTGTCGATACCTGCTTCCGCCGCCGCAATGGCAAGGCGATAGTCAAAGTGGATATCCGCCACAAGAGGGATAGAGATCTTCTCTTTGATAGCAGGGATAAGCTTAACGGCTTCCATGTTCGGTATAGCCGCCCTGACTATTTCACAGCCAGCCTTTTCAAGCTCCACAGCCTGCTTAACAGAGCCTTCTATGTCCGTAGACGGCACATTGAGCATTGATTGGATATATATTTTTTTGCCGTCAAGGACAAGTCCCCCCACCTTGACAGGTCTTACGTTTCTCTTATTTTCACCTGACATAAACAGTTCCTCCTTTAAACAAGCTTGATGATATCGCTCACTGTCACCACTACCATAAGAAGCAACAGAGCCGCCATACCGATAGCGTGTACCATTCCCTCATGCTCAGGCTTGACAGGCTTACGGCGTACCGCTTCGATAATAAGAAACAAAAGTCTTCCGCCGTCAAGTGCAGGCAATGGCAAGAGATTGAAAATGCCGATATTTATGGTCATGAACGCACCCAGCGACAGCATTGTGTCAATAAGTGACGACCAGTCTATTTTACCTGACTGGCTGTCCCTTTCGCTGTCGATAACATTGTCGATAGTATCAACTATACCAACAGGACCGCTGAGGTCTTTTATGGAATACTTTCCTCTTATAAGGTCGGCAAAGGAGATATAGATAAGTCTGCCGTCAGTACAGCCCTGCTTAAAAGACTGAGTTATCACAGAGCCGACGGTCACAGCTTTTGGTGCGACCTTGAAATCGATGTGCATGGTATTATCGTTTGTAGCAAAGGCGACATCTTTAAGCTCCACCTTTTTTCCGTCACGCTTCACCACCATATCGAACTTGCCGTCCTCATCGTTGCCAAACTGATAGGACATATCCATAGTAGTGAAGATCCTCATGCCGTTGACCTCAATTATCTCGTCACCTATCTGCAAGCCGGTCGATTGGGACATAGCGTTATCCTCAAACCACGATATAGTGGTGGTTGCGATGCCGTCAGACTTTGCGGTGCTGATACAAAGGATAATATATCCAAGCACAAGATTCATTATAACGCCTGCCACCACGATAAGCATTCTTTTTGGCAGGCTTTTATTACAAAACGCACCGCCGTCCTCGCTTCCGTTATCCTCGCCCTCCATGGCACAATAGCCGCCTATGGGAAACACACGCCAAGCGTAAAGGGTATCGCCCTTTTTCTTTTTGATAATGGCAGGACCCATGCCAATAGCGAACTCGTTGACCTTTACTCCGCTGGCTTTCGCCGCAATAAAGTGACCAAGCTCGTGTATTATTATGATAGCTTCAAAGATCAATATTGCAAATAATATACTCATTTTTTTTACCTCGCATGAACACTCTGTGCGTTTGATTTACTGATGTTGTTGTAATTTATTTTCTGTAGGGGAGCGGCGCAATTTCTGCTTTGCATAAATCCGACGTCCCGACCCCTCCGACATTTCGTCTACAATCTCATTTGTGTTATCCACATAATGTTTTCTACATAAGCTCTGGATAATTCAAACCTCGCTCCTCCGAGCGGGCTGTCGCATTTCTGTGAGCTTGCGAACAGAAATTTCGCCAAGCCCCTACAAATATTCGGGATAGTTTATCTTGCCGCAAAATCGCTTTGCTCGATGCTTTATTTTACTTTTTTCTGGTGATTTGCTTGGTCGGCTTTGCCATTCCTCACTCCTCACTCCTCACTCCTCACTTAAAAGCCGCTCCTCACTAAGCTTTGATAAGCTCCTTCGCTCTCTCCCTAGCCTTTCTATCCGCTTCCAGCACATCTTCCACGCACTTTATCTCTTCCCGTGGTGTATTCTCGCAGACATTCATTACTATCCTGCCAATGTCAAGAAAATCTATCCTGCCGTCAAGAAAAGCCGCAACGGCTTCCTCATTCGCTCCATTCACTGCCGCAGGAAGATTTCCACCGATAGTGACAGCCTTTATACAAGCCCTAAGACAATCGAACGTATCATAGTCAGGCTTCTCGAAAGTGAGCTTTCCATAGTCTGTAAGGGACAGCTTTTTCACATCACATTCCACCCTCTCAGGGTAAAGCAGAGCATACTGTATGGGTATTTTCATATCAGGCACGCCAAGCTGTGCGATAACAGAATTATCCTCATACTCCACCGCTGAATGTACAACGCTCTGTCTATGGACAACTATCTCGATCTGCTCAGGTCTGAGCTTGAAAAGCCACATTGCTTCGATAAATTCAAGACCCTTGTTCATAAGCGTAGCAGAGTCAATGGTTATCTTTCTGCCCATTGACCAATTAGGGTGATTAAGAGCCTGCTCAACTGTCACGCCCTCTAGGTCAGACTTTGTTTTGCCAAAGAATGGTCCTCCCGAAGCAGTAAGGATTATCCCTTTGAGCTTGTTGCCCTCGTTTCCCTGCAGGCACTGAAAGATAGCCGAATGTTCGCTGTCAACAGGATATATCTTCACTCCCTTTTCAGCAGCCGCCTTTATAACAAGCTCACCGCCTGCCACAAGTGTTTCCTTATTTGCAAGGGCAACGTCAGTGCCTTTTTCGATAGCCGTAAGGGTTGGCACAAGACCCACCATGCCAACGACTGAGTTGAGCATGATATCGACCCCGTCCATTCTTGCTATCTCTTTAAGTCCCTCCATGCCTGTGGATATTTTTATGCCAGTGCCACTGAGAAGCTTTTCGAGCTCTGTCTTTTTGTCCTCACAGTAGATACACACACGCTCAGGCATAAGCTCCTTAGCCTGAGCCGCAAGCTTTTCAACGTCAGAATTTGCCGCAAGCGCCTTTACTTTAATATTATGCTTTGCAGCCACTTCTAATGCCTGCGTGCCTATAGAACCCGTTGAACCGAGTATGGTCATTGTTTTCATTTATTGTCCCTCATCATATAAAATAAATTCAGGCAATTCCGCATAAAGATGGTTTGCAAGCGGTGTTGCCTTAATAACGCTTAAAAGGGGTAAGCCTAAGCCTGCCCCTAAAAGTCATAATTTTCTATTTAAGTATAAGCCCCTGTGTGAACATATAGTACATAAAAGGTGCAACGAGCAGAACGCTGTCAAAGCGATCCATTATTCCACCGTGACCCGGCATTATGTTGCCATAGTCCTTTATACCTGTCTGTCTTTTTATCACCGAAGCTGTAAGGTCACCCACAAGTCCGATAAGAGCCGCAAGCATACCTGCGATTAGAACGCCTAGATAGTGGATAGGCTCGCCTTTAAGTACGAACTGATAGAACAGGCTTATTATAAGCATAAGAATACCATTTGAGATAACGCCGCCTATAAGACCCTCCACAGTTTTCTTAGGGCTTATCTCAGGGCAAAGCTTTGTTTTGCCGAAGAAAGTTCCTGCAAAATAAGCACCGCTGTCAGCCAGCCAAGCCGCTGCAAGAGTAAGAACTATCATAAACACGCCCTTGCCGCCCAAGCCTGCCATTGTGACCAAAGTTGAGAATGAATACGGCAGAAGTATGCCCACGCCCAGCATGAAGAAAAACTCTGTATACTGGAATTTTGTATGCTCTTTAAGATAAAGCAGACACATTGCTATAACAAAAAGCCCCATGTAAAGCTTGTAGCTGAAAAAGTACAGCCAGCCATGTCTGTAGAACACAGGCATGAAAGCGTCCACAAAGGCAAACGCACAGCAGGCAATGGTCTGATACTTATGCTCTGTCATTTTTGTCGCCCTGAATATCTCATATATTGCAAGTGCAGAAATTGCGCCCACCGCAATGTTGAACAGGAACGTTCCGTGTGCGATAAGCAGTATCACTGCGATAACAATGGCAACTGCCGCAGATTTAATACGGGTAGACATTTTTTACACCCCTCCAAATCTTCTGTTTCTTTCGCTGTATGCGATAACAGCCTTGTCAAGGTCGCTGCCTTTGAAGTCAGGCCATAGGATATTTGTGTAATAAAACTCCGCGTAAGCCGCCTGCCATATCATAAAGTTTGACAATCTTTGCTCTCCGCTAGGTCTTATAACAAGGTCAACAGGAGGTATCTCCTCAGTGTAGAGATTTCTCTCTATCATATCCATTGTGATATCCTCAGGCTCCAGCTTGCCTTCTTTCACCTGCTGAGCCAATGTCTTAGCCGCATGGCAAATCTCGTCCCTGCCGCCGTAGTTGATAGCAAGCACAAGGGTCATAGAGTCAAAGTTCTTTGAGTCCTCCTCAACGGAAGCCATTTTCCTTTGCAGATTTTCGCTGAGCCTTGTTCTGTCGCCTATAAAGCGCACCCTGATATTCTCCTCGATAAAGTCCCTGACCTCGTCAAGATACTTTTCAAAAAGATCCATAATTGCGTCTACCTCGTCCTTAGGCCTTTTCCAGTTCTCGGTAGAAAACGCATAGTAAGTTATATACTGTATTCCAAGCGCCTTGGCGTGTCTTGTTATGGCACGAAAGGTTTTTGCGCCCTCTCTGTGTCCGAACTTTCGGGGCATACCCCTCTTTTTCGCCCATCTGCCGTTGCCGTCCATGATAACGCCCACATGAACAGGCACAGACACGTTCTCTCCAAGGCTTATCTTCTCATTATTCGCCATGGCTTAGATAGAGAGTATCTCTTTTTCCTTTTCGGCAACGTGACCGTCAACTTCCTTAACGAACCTGTCAGTAAGCTTCTGGATCTCGTCCTCGCAGTCCTTAAGATCGTCCTCAGTGATCTCGTTGTTCTTCTTCATTGCCTTGAACTTTTCCATGGCGTCACGTCTGATAGAACGGATAGCGACCTTGCACTCCTCGCCCATTTTCTTGATGTCCTTAACAAGCTCCTTACGTCTGTCCTCAGTGAGCTGTGGGAAAGTAAGTCTTATAACAGTGCCGTCATTCTGTGGATTGATGCCGATATCAGAAGCCTGGATAGCCTTTTCGATAGGCTTGAGAGTTGACTTATCCCATGGCTGTATAACAAGCACTCTTGCCTCAGCAACAGAAACTGCTGCCATCTGTGTAACAGGTGTCATTGCGCCATAGTATTCTACCTGGACTTTGTTGAGTACGGACGGATTAGCTCTGCCTGCTCTGATGCCTGCAAAGTCCGAAAGCATAACGTTTATGGATTTCTCCATTTTTGTCTTAGCATTTTCCTTGATCTGTTTCATATTCAAACGATCCTTTCTTGATTTCTTTATTATTTTACGAGAGTGCCTATATTTTCGCCCATGCAAGCGTCATAGATATTGTCTGGTCTTGCAAGATCGAATACGAGTATCGGGATATTGTTGTCCTTACACATTGCCGCAGCGGTCGAGTCCATTACCTGCAGACCCTTTGCAAGGATATCAGCAAATGTAAGTGTGTCATACTTAACAGCGTCTGGATACTTGTGAGGATCCTTGTCATAAACACCGTCTACCATGGTAGCCTTAAAGAATATGTCAGCCTCTATTTCAGCCGCTCTCAGTGCAGCAGCCGTATCAGTTGAGAAGAATGGGTTACCGGTGCCGCAGCCGAAGATAACTACCCTGCCCTTTTCAAAATGACGCATAGCCTTGTTTCTGATGTAAGGCTCAGCCACCTGTGGCATGGATATAGCCGTCTGTACTCTCACTTCAAGACCGCAGTTCTCAAGGCCGTCTGCAACAGCAAGTGCGTTCATAGCAGTTGCCAGCATACCGATATGGTCGGCTCTTGTTCTGTCCATAGCGCCGCTTGATCTGCCTCTCCAGAAATTGCCGCCGCCTACAACGATACCTACCTCAACGCCGGCGTCAACACATTTTTTTATGCTCTTGCCGAATGAGGTGATAACGTCATAATCAAGGCCTATCTTCTTATCGCCTGCGAGAGCCTCACCGCTTAATTTGAGCAATATTCTCTTATATTTAGGTTCCATA
Organism: Ruminococcus sp. AM43-6; assembly: GCF_003461785.1. Lineage (NCBI taxonomy): Bacteria > Bacillati > Bacillota > Clostridia > Eubacteriales > Oscillospiraceae > Ruminococcus > Ruminococcus sp. AM43-6. The sequence continues at coordinate 57,487 of NZ_QTXU01000001.1, read as the reverse complement.
TTTCAAAGCACTCCTTAACACATATTTCGTTGGAATTATCCATATTAATTATACAATATTTTCAGCAGATTGTAAAGAGGAAAAACGCCAAAATCAGCCCTTTATTATCTTCACAAAAAAGTTTCTTGTTCTCGGTCCGTCGAACTCAGCGAAATAGATACCCTGCCAAGTGCCGAGAAGAAGCTCGTTATCGTCGATGATAACAGTTTCCGAAGCACCAACACAGCTTGACTTCATATGAGCGTCAGAGTTTCCTTCAGCGTGACGGAACTGTGGTCTGTTGGGAAATGTTTCCTCCAAAGCGTAAAGAAGATCAGTTTTTACGTCGGGGTCGGCATTCTCATTTATGGTTATCGCCGCCGTGGTGTGGAGACAAAATATAACTGCAATGCCGCTTTGCACTCCTGATTCTGTGACAGCCTGCCTTACATAGCTCGTGATGTTGTAAAGCCCTCTGCGTTCTGTCTTGATAGTGTATCTTTTAAGCATATGTATCCGTCCTTTCAGCGGTCGCTTTCCTAACTCAGAAAAGTTGACTCAGTTTCATTTCTGTTCGGTCTGCCCATAAGATTTTTGATAGCGTTAGCCGCAGGCTCACCCTCAAAAAGCACCTTTGCAAGCTGTTCTGTGATAGGCATTTCAATTCCCATTCTCTTTGAAAGCTCCCATGCGTTTTTGGTGCATACATAGCCCTCAACAGTGCCGACCTGTCTTACAGCCTCCTCAGGGGTAACTCCCTTGCCTATGAGGATACCCGCACGGCGGTTTCTGCTGTGCATTGAACAGCAGGTAACGATAAGGTCGCCTATGCCGCTAAGTCCGCCAAAGGTTTCAAGCTTTGCGCCCATTGCAACTCCAAGACGTGATATCTCTCTGATACCCCTTGTCATAAGTGCAGCCTTTGTGTTGTCACCAAGTCCAAGGCCGTCGCAAACGCCTGCCGCCAAAGCGATGACGTTTTTCAGCGAACCGCCTATCTCGCAGCCCATAACGTCATCATTAACATACACTCTGAACGTATCGTTAGAAAGAGTGTTCTGTATATAATATGAAACCTCCCTGTCGTCAGAAGCAGTAACAACAGTAGTGGGAACTTTTCTTGCCACTTCCTCTGCGTGTGACGGACCGGTAAGCACCGCAACATGATTGTTCGGAAAGCACTCTTTCGCCACACAGCACATAGTTTTAAGGCTTCCGCCCTCAAGACCCTTTGCCGTGTTCACAACTATTGTTCTGCTTTCAAGATAAGGCACAACGCTTTCGCAGACCTCTCTGAGAAAAGGTGAAGGTATGCCAAGTATCACCATGTCTTTATCCTTAACACAGCTTATATCCGTTGTAAGCTCGATAGTCTTGTTCACCTGAACGCCGGGGAGCTTTGCTTTAAGCTCGCCTGTTCTCTTGATAGCATCTATCTCGTCCTGAAACTTTGACCATACTGTTACTTTATGCCCTGCATTGTCGCACATTATTGCCAGTGCAAGACCAAATCCGCCTGAACCGAGTATAGTAATATCTGCCATAATAAAACCTCCCTTACGCCTTTTTCTTGCTTCCGAATTTGTTTTCGGTGCCGTTCATAAGGCGTTTGATATTAGGTCTGTGCATATAAATGATAAGCAGACCGATAGCCGAAGCCATAAGAGTGTTTGCAAGAACGCCGTCGCCCTTGATGATAAAAAGCTGAACGATAGGCGTAAAAACAGGATATGCGATAGCGGCGCATATAGAACCTACAGACACGTATTTTGTTGCCGCAAGCACGATAGCGAAAACAGCCACCGAGAAAGCACAGGTCAGAGGGTCGATAGCGATAAGGGTCGTTGCCGCAATAAGAACGCCCTTTCCACCGTGAAAGCCATAGAATACCGGGAAAATATGTCCAAGCATTACAAAAAAGCCCGCAAGATATCCGATAAACTTATCGTCATGAAAAAATGTCACGCCAAAACCGTTTGTCACCACAAGTCGGCAGATAACTACCGCAAGCACGCCCTTTGCAAGATCGCACAACAGCGTTGCCGCCGCAGGCCCTTTTCCGAATACTCTCAGAACATTGGTCAAACCTGCGTTGTTGCTTCCGTAATCACGGATATCCTTATGCTTTAAAACTCTGCACACGATTATGGCAGAATTAAGACTTCCGAAAAGATAGGAAAAAATTATAGTGAATGCCAGACTTAAAAATATGTCCACAAAATAACCTCCAGAATTTTATTTAACGTCGTCCTTGTCACGCTCTCTTATCTTGAAAACGATAGGCGTGCCTTCAAGTCCGAAGGTCTCTCTTATCTGATTTTCAATATAACGCTGATAGGAAAAATGATACAGATCGGCTCTGTTTACAAAAAACACGAATGTAGGCGGTTTGGTAGAAACCTGCGTCATGTAGTATATCTTCAGCCTTCTGCCCTTGTCAGACGGTGGCTGTACCCTTTGGGTAGCATATGCGAGAACATCGTTAAGTCTGCCTGTTGGTATTCTAATAGAGTTCTGCTCTGCAACGAACTTGATAGTATCAAAAAGCTTGTCCATTCTCAGACCTGTTTTTGCAGAGATGAACACAAAAGGCACATAGCTCATGAAGCTGAAATCGTCCTGAAGCTTTTTCTGGAAGTCGTTCATGGTGTTGGTTTCTTTCTCGATAGCGTCCCACTTGTTCACCGCAACAACGCAAGCCTTGCCCTTTTCATGTGCATAGCCTGCCACCTTTGAATCCTGCTCAGTAAAGCCCACAGTTGCGTCAATAACGATAACCGCAACATCGGCTCTGTCAACAGCCATATAAGCCCTCAGCACAGAGTATTTCTCAATAGTCTCCAGCACCTTTGACTTACGTCTGATGCCAGCCGTATCTATGAAAACGAACTTGCCCTTTTCATTTTCCACAACCGAATCAGTAGCGTCACGGGTAGTGCCTGCGATATTTGATACGATAACACGTTCCTCACCGCATATCTTGTTTATTATAGAGGACTTTCCAACGTTAGGCTTGCCGATAACAGCGACCTTTATCGAATCGTCGTCATCGCCCTCTTCATTTTCCTCCGGAAGATATTTCAGCACCTCGTCAAGGAGATCGCCCGTTCCATGACCATGAACAGAAGAAACAGGAAACGGTTCGCCCAAACCGAGATTATAGAACTCATACAGCTCCATAGGCGGTTCGCCCACATTATCCACCTTGTTCACGCAAAGCACGATAGGCTTGCCCGATTTCAAAAGCATCTGTGCCACCTCATAATCAGTGGCAGTAACGCCGCATTTAAGGTCTGTCACAAGAATGGTGACATCAGCTTTCAGTATAGCAAGCTCCGCCTGTCTGCGCATCTGAGCAAGGATAATATCGTCAGACTCAGGCTCGATTCCGCCAGTGTCAACCAGCATGAACTCGTGTCCGAGCCATTCGCACTTTGCATATATCCTATCTCTTGTGACGCCAGGAGTATCTTCAACTATAGAAAGTCTTTGACCGATAAGCTTATTAAAAAGAGTAGACTTACCAACATTAGGTCTGCCCACTATCGCAACGATCGGCAATGACATATATATCGACCTCATTTCATATAAATTTGCACATTGATACATCGTATAGTATAACACAATTTCTCACGTTTTGTCAACCATACGAGAAATACAGCACCCACATTCCATAGGTTTTTTACTACAAATATGTAGAAGCAAACAGCGTTTGCCCGCCTTTTTCACTGCTACAACAAAAAAGAGCAGAACAGCCTAAGCCATTCTGCTCTATGTGCTTATCAAAAATTATGCTTCCTTCTTGATAACCTCTACGCCCTTATAATAACCGCAATTCTTGCAAACCTTGTGTGGTGAAGTAAGCTCACCGCAGTTAGAACATTTACAAAGTGCAGGTGCGTCAAGCTTCCAAACTGCTGAACGTCTCTTGTCACGTCTAGCCTTGGATACTTTTCTCTTTGGTACTGCCATTCTGGCACCTCCTCGTCAGTAAAATCATTATAGTCTGTTCAACTATTTCCCGTCAAGAGCAGTTACATTTGCCCTCATTCAAATCCTGTCCGCAAACGTAACACAAACCCTTGCAGTCATCCCTGCAAAGAATTTTTGTAGGCAGCTGTAACAACAAATCTGAAATAGCTAATTCGTCCAGATCAAGAGTATTGTTCTCGCAGACCACATAATCGTCCCTGTCGCTTTGAACACTTCTCACCAGAGTGTGTTCAAAGTCATAAACATACTCCCTGCTGAACTCCTTTAGACATCTGTCACAGGTGTGATCCATAGTAAAAACAGTCTTGAACCTGAGCGTTACCACCCCTGCCCTGTTCTCTATCTCACCTGTTACCGCAACGGGCGATGCAAAAGAATATCCGCCATACTCCGACAGCTTGTCTGCTGTTATGGAATAATCGATCGTTTTTCGCTCTCCGATTATATCGAAAAGTTCCTTCAACTGTACATTCATACTTGCACCTCAAACATCACAAACTCCATTATAACCTGAGAAACGTGATTTGTCAATACTTTTTTTCAATTTTTTCGTTTTTGCTATCAAAATACCAATAAACGAAGCGCAAAGCCTTACTTGATGAAAGCCTTTACCTTTGCAGGCAGCTCGTCAACGTCAGCAGATACTGTGAAAGTAACGTTTACGTCCTTTGTGAGAACTGCTACCTTTTCAAGCATATTGCCAAGAGCGTCATAATCTCTGCCGCCGATCTTCAGGATACCGTCAACGAAAACTTCCTGAATGTCATAGTTGCCAGCCATCAGACCTGCAACAAAGCCATAGAAGCTGTCAAAGCTGTTGATACCGTATTCTTCAGCGTCAGCCAATCTTACATTATGAGGAAGGTCATAGGTAAGCTGCATACCTCTTTCGATGCAAACAACGTTGCCTGTAGCATTTTCAGCAGCCTTCTTGATAGAATCAACAAGTATCTTAGTCTTGCCTGTGCCCTTTTTACCTGGAATCAAATTAATCATATAAACTCTCCGTTCCGCTTATTAAAGCATTTATTTTAAGAGCAGACCCCCGAAGGGGAAACGCTCAAAATTTCCTTTTGTTCTGCCTTTAGGATATTAGCCCAGCTTAGCCTCGAGTTCAGCCTTCTGTGACTCATAACCCGGCTTGCCGAGAAGAGCGAACATATTCTTCTTGTAGCTCTCAACGCCCGGCTGATTGAATGGGTTTACGCCAAGCATATAACCTGAGATAGCACAAGCCTTCTCAAAGAAGTAGATCATCTCGCCAAGGTTTTCCTCATCGAGCTTGTCAACATCTATAACGATATTAGGAACGCCGCCCTCAGTGTGAGCAAGGATAGTACCCTGATATGCCTTTTCATTTACAACTGACATATTCTGATTTGTGAGGAAGTTAAGTCCGTCAAGATTATCCTTATCAGGCTCCAAGAACAGGTCGCTCTTTGGTGTCTTGATGTGCATAACTGTCTCAAACATAAGTTTTGAGCCGTCCTGAATGAACTGACCAAGTGAATGCAGGTCTGTAGAGAATGTAGCGGCAGATGGGAATATACCCTTATCGTCCTTGCCCTCGCTCTCGCCGAACAGCTGCTTGAACCACTCGCCCATCATTGTAAATGAAGGGTCATATGAAACGAGCATCTCAACGCTCTTGCCTTTTCTGTAGAGAATGTTTCTGAGTGCTGCATACTTATAGCAATCGTTGTTATCATCAGCAGAATACTTCTTCATACCCTCTCTTGCACCAGCCATGAGCTTGTCGATATCACAGCCTGCTGCTGCGATAGGGAGAAGACCAACTGCTGTAAGAACTGAAAATCTTCCGCCAACGTCATCAGGAACAACGAATGTCTCATAGCCCTCCTCGTCAGAAAGCTGCTTGAGAGTACCCTTAGCCTTGTCTGTTGTGGCAAAAATTCTTGTCTTAGCCTCTTCCTTGCCATACTTATCTTCAAGAAGCTTCTTGAAAATTCTGAAAGCAAGTGCAGGCTCAGTTGTTGTGCCCGACTTTGAAATTACGTTTACGCAGATATCTCTGCCCTCGCAAATTGAAAGCACCTCATTGAGGTAAGCCGAGCTGATATTGTTTCCGACAAAATAGATGTCAGGAGTATCCTTCTTAAGATTGTTGTAGAATGGCGACTTGAGCAGCTCGACAGCAGCTCTTGCACCAAGATAAGAACCGCCGATACCGATAACGATGAGAACATCGCACTTTTCCTTGATCCTTGCGGCAGCAGCCTTGATCCTTGCAAATTCTTCCTTATCATAATCCTCAGGGAGTGTTACCCAGCCGAGAAAATCATTTCCCAGACCGTTTCTGTTCACCAGAGTGTTATGAGCTGCAGTTACCTGCGCAGCCATACCCTCGTATTCATGTTCACTTACAAAACCCTCAAGATACTTTGTGTTAAGCTTTAATGACATTATCCTTCATTTCCTTTCCTTACCTGTCGGAGAGCGTGATACCATAAAACACGTTTCTCCGTTAATACTAGATAAATTATACTATATTTTTGTGAACATTTCAAGAGTTTTATAAAGCGAAATCATCTTTTGTGCATTTTAAACAAATCTCTCATTGCATACTCAGCAGATTGTACACAAGCTTTTTTATGCCGCAGATAAAATTCATTTTCTTCACCTCTTTGCAGGCGACTATCTTTCCCTCTAATATCACCTCGCCGCCCATGGTGTATCTTATTTCTCCCGCAGTTTCGCCATTTTTCACAGGTGCGTCAAGCTTCTCCTCTGCCGTAAAATCGCACTCCACCATACGATATGTTCCCCTCGGTATAACTATAGGATAAAGCCCCTCGGGAGCAAGCTCCACAGAAAGTTCCTCTCCTCCGCACACCACAGTTTCCTTTACCATATCATCAGGAAGTTCAGGGGTGTATATCTCATAAGTATCGAACGCCAAGTTCAGAAGTTTCTTCGCCTCAGCATTCATATTCTCCTGCGAATCGCAGCCGTTAAGCACTACGCATACTGACATATCCCCTTTTTCAGCCGTTGCCGCAATACAGCTCCCAGCCTTTTCACTTCCCCACGCTTTCATGCCTGTTACGCCCTTGTAAGTACGCACAAGCCTATTAAGGTTCACAAGCTCCGCCTTGCCGTCTCTCACAGTGTCAAGCCAGCAGGTAAGATAAGGAGTGAGATTTTTGTATTTTGCAAGTTCCGAACAAAGCAAAGCCGTGTCCTTTGCTGTTGTAACATTGCCCTCTCCCATGCCAGTACAATCAGTGTAAACAGTACCATCCATGCCAAGCATTTTCGCACGGCTGTTCATAAGCTCCACCGCCTTGTCTGCCGAGCCTGCCACCTTTTCCGCAAGCGCTGCACAGCCGTCGTTTGCATTGCCTGCAGACACTGATTTTATAAGCTCCTCCACAGATATCTTCTCTCCCTTGTCAAGCCATATCTGGCTTCCCTGCTGAGAGTTGGCATACTCCGACACCACTGACGTGTCGCTCATGGAAAGCTCACCGCTGTCTATCTTTTCTGCTGTGAGCAAAAGCACCATGAGCTTCGCATAGTGACCGCACTCACACTGCTCCTGCGGCTCTTTCTCAAAAAGCACCCTGCCTGTTGTCATCTCCATCACCACTGCAGACCTAGCCGTAAGCCCCTCTATAATATCGCTCACCGCCACTGTGTCCGCAGGCACAAAGTCCTCCGATGACAGCGCACCTGCTTTTTCTTTTCCCTCCGCCAGCGAACACACCATAAACACTGCCACCGCCGCACATAACACTGCCGAGCATATTTTCCTTAATATTTTCACATTTTCCACCTCTCACATATACTATTTTTATATTTATATTCACCCTGTCCCGAAATTAGCATTATGCCCCAAAATGTTTCCAGAAACTCATTTGTAAATAGTTGCAGGAATTTGTTAAATAACTGTTACAACTCTTGAAATAAATAGGGGAGTGTGCTATAATGTATCCTATAGAAATATGTATTTTATAAGCGAAATATTTATATGAGGTGATTTAACAATGACAGAAATGGAACTTTACAAGCTTTGGTGTGAAAAGGCTGTTGACGATCCTGATCTCCAGACAGAGCTTAAGTCTATCGAGGGCGACGAGGCTGCGATCCAGGACAGATTTTACAGAGATCTTGAATTTGGCACAGGCGGACTCAGAGGAGTTATCGGTGCAGGCGCATACAGACTTAATGTTTACACTATCAGACGTGCAACACAGGGTCTTGCGGACTATGTAAACGGCGCATTTGAAAACGGCAGCGTAGCTATCGCATATGACAGCCGTATCAAGTCTGACAAGTTCGCAAAGGAAGCTGCTGCGGTTCTGGCTGCAAACGGCATAAAGGTATACATCTATTCAGAGCTTATGCCGACTCCAATGCTTTCATGGGCTGTAAGAGAGCTTAAATGTCAGGCAGGTATCGTTATAACTGCATCACACAATCCTGCAAAGTACAATGGTTACAAGGTTTACGGCGAGGACGGCTGTCAGATCACACTCGATGTTGCAAACACAGTTATCGGCAAGATCAACGCAGTTGAGATGTTCGGCGGTGCAAAGGTAATGGACTTTGAGGACGGCATCAAGTCTGGCAAGATCGAATACATCAAGCAGGAAGTTATCGACAAGTATCTTGACAAGGTAGCACAGCAGGGCGTACATACTGACCTCGTAGCAGACAGCGGACTCAAGGTTGTATACACTCCTCTTAATGGTACAGGCAACAAGCCTGTAAGAGCTATCCTTAAGAAGATAGGCATAAAGGAAGTAACAGTAGTACCTGAGCAGGAAAATCCTGACGGAAACTTCCCTACCTGCCCGTTCCCTAACCCTGAGATAAAGGAAGCCCTTGCAAAGGGACTTGAGCTTTGCAAGACAGTAAAGCCTGATCTTCTTCTTGCAACAGACCCAGACTGTGACAGAGTTGGTATCGCAGTACCAGACCCAGATGGAAACTATGTACTGTTCAGCGGAAACGAAGTAGGCGCAATGCTTCTCAAATACATTTGCCAGGAAAGAACAGCCCTCGGCACAATGCCAAAGAACCCTGTAGCTGTTAAGACTATCGTAACAACAGACATATGCAAGAAGATAGCAGCAGAGTACAATGTAGAGCTTAGAGAAGTTCTCACAGGCTTCAAGTTTATCGGCGAGCAGATCGGTTTCCTTGAGAAAGAGGGACAGGACGACAGATATATCTTCGGATTTGAAGAGAGCTATGGTTATCTTGCAGGCTCATATGTAAGAGATAAGGACGCAGTTGTAGGCTCAATGCTCATTTGTGAAATGGCAGCATTCTACAGAACAAAGGGTATCTCACTGCTTCAGGCAAGAGAAGATATGTACAAGAAGTACGGCAACTATCTCCACAGCCAGAAGTCATTCCAGTGCGAGGGTGCAAGCGGAATGGAGAGAATGAAGGAGATCATGACTGATCTGAGAGCTAATCCACCTAAGGCTATTGGCGGACTCAAGGTAGTAGACATAGCAGATTATCTTGCATCTGAGGAAACAAACCTTGAAACAGGCGCAAAGACAGTTCTTACGCTTCCAAAGTCAGATGTTATCGCATTCAAGCTTGAGCAGGGCGCAAGTGTAATAATCAGACCTTCCGGCACAGAGCCAAAGATCAAGGCATACTACACAACTATCGGCGACACAAGAGCTGATGCAGAAGCACAGGAAGAAAAGCTTATTGAAGATTTCAAGGGCATTCTTGGTTTCTAATAATTACTGAATATAGCGAAAGCAGGCGAGTCAGTTTTTTGACTTGCCTGCTTTTTTTGCGATATCCACACAATGCTTTGCGTTTCACAAACCATGTAGGGGAGCAGCGCAATTTCTGCAAGCAGAAATGCGACGTCCCGCTTCTCGTTTGCCTGTCCAATTCTACGTTATCCGCACAACGTTCGGCATATTTTTTTCAAAACACTGTACGGCACAACATTTCCGCACACGGCACGTCTACACAAATTCATGAATAATCAAACCTTACCGCTTCGAGCGGGCTGTCGAGGGCGCCAGCCCATACAGAGTTTCAGGCAAATTCGCTGTGCCGCAAAATCGCTACGCTCTTTGCGGATTTTACGTTGTGCTATGGGATGGAAAAAGCGGTGCAGAGTTTTGTGCTCCGACACCGCTTTGTTTTAATCACTACTTTATATTTCTTCTTTACTTTTTCTGCACCGCTTGATAGGCTTACGCCTATTGAGGCTCTGCCTCAAGCTCCGCAAGGGACTCTGTCCCTTGACCCTGCAAGCCCTCTAACGCCGGGCTTGTGCCTGCGTTTTATCTCTCGCTACGCTCGGTGTTGACTTTTACTTTATGCTTGTGATTTGTTCGGTTGGCTATGCCATTCCTCACTCCTCACTCCTCACTTTAACCGAGAAGTTTATCCGCAATGGAATCCAGCCAGCCGCCCTCGACTTCTTCTATCTCACCGTTATCGCAAGCTTTCGCAAACTTCGGGTCTATAGGCATTTTCGCCACAGCGTCGATACCAAACTTCACTGCCGCTTCGTCCACATGGCTCTCACCATAGATATTATGCTTCTTACCACAATCAGGGCACTCAAAATATGACATATTCTCCACTATTCCAAGCACCGGTACTTTCATCATATCCGCCATATGCACCGCTTTCTCGACTATCATGGAAACCAATTCCTGTGGCGAAGTGACGATAACTATGCCGTCAACCTTAATGGATTGAAAAACTGTCAGTGGCACGTCGCCTGTTCCTGGTGGCATATCTATAAACATCACGTCAACGTCGTTCCATGCCACATCTGTCCAAAACTGCTTCACTGCACCTGCGATAACAGGGCCACGCCATACAACAGGGTCAGTTTCATTTTCAAGAAGCAGATTAAGGCTCATTATCTCGATACCGGTCTTGCTCACCGCAGGGATAATGCCATACATATTGGTATTAGCTCTCTCGTGGATATTAAACGCTGTCGGTATAGACGGGCCTGTTATGTCAGCGTCCAACACAGCGGTCTTAAAACCACGTCTTTGTGCCGTTACTGCAAGCATACTTGTCACCAAAGACTTGCCTACGCCACCCTTTCCGCTCATTACTGCATATACCTTTTTCACAGAGCTCGCAGCATTAAGCTCCTCTTTCAAGCTCTTTTTATCAGAGCATTTTGAAGCACAGTTTTCGCAATCATGTGTGCAGCCTTCGCTCATAGAATCATTCCTTTCAAGGCATTTACGCCTTTATTTACTATGTTAAGTATATCACTTTGACCGTGAAAAGTCAACCAATACTGACTTTTCACCCAAAGCACTGCTGCAGCATAAAATAAAACAGCCCTGCACCTTGTAACAAAATAGATACTTTTGTATAATACCCCGATAATAAGGCAATAATAGGAACAAGCAGGAGCAAAAGCCTGCAAATCAAGGCGAAAGCCCATAGAATAGGAGTGTTTACAAGTGACTGTACACAGGGGCGATATATATTATGCAGATCTCAGCCCAGTGGTAGGCTCAGAGCAAGGCGGTATGCGACCGGTGCTGATAGTACAAAATGACATAGGCAATAAGCATTCACCCACAGTGATAGCAGCGGCAATAACGAGCCGCCTTGATAAAGCGAAACTGCCGACACATATAGAAGTTGGCGGCGGCACCTGCGGACTAGCGAAAGATTCCGTGGTATTGTTGGAACAGATCCGTACATTGGACAAGAAAAGGCTAAAGGAGAAAATGGGAACACTTGACGTAAGCTCCATGTCCGCAGTAAATTCGGCATTATCAATAAGCTTTGGATTAAAGCTCTAGTTTAATGAGGAATGAGGAATGACAACGCCAAACCGAACAAATCACAAGCACTAAATAAATAACAAAACAAAGCGGTGTCGGAGTGAAAACTCTGCACCGCTTTTACTATCTCATTTTACAAACTCCCCCCGCAAAGAGCGCCAGCGATTTTGCAGCAATAGAACTTGCGAACAAAATGTAGGGGACGGCGCCCTCGACGTCCCGTTCGGAGAGTGTCAAGGTTTTGCTTTATCACAATTTTGTGTAGACGTACCGTGTTGCAAATGTTACGCCGTTAAGCATTTTGAAACAATACGTCGAATGTTGTGCGGATAACACAGGATTAAGCAGGCGACCAAATTGGGACATCTAGGACGCCAGCCCCTACAGAATTTCCACACAGAAAAAGGGCGGTCAAAAACCGCCCTTCTAATAGTCATATCAAACCTATCTGAGAATATCAGAGTGCGGCAATAATAATTCCTCACTCCTCACTCCTAGCTCCTCACTAACCATGACCCTGTGAAAAGGCAGATTGTAAGCCGCATAATCAGTTATGCCCTTGCCCTGATTAGGATTAGCCTTTGAGTAAACAGCGTCACAACAGAATAATACAACAAGTATCACACACGCCGCAAACCTTGCCTTGAATGGTATCTTCTTCAAAAGGTCATCAAAAAACGGTGCCATGATGTATATTCCTGCACAGCCTGCAAAGCCAAATATCAACGCTCCCTCAAGGCATATCCTGCCGTTGATGTTGCAGAAATATCCCGTGTAATCCCAATATTTCATGTGCTTGAACGTTTCAAGATACCAGCTCGTTGCGTATTCGACCACCGAGCATAACCCCACAACAAGGAAAAAAGTCGCCACATGGTGGTCTATGAACCGCTTCAGCAGTATGATACCGCACACACCGCCAAAACCATATATAGGAAGCCATGGACCAAACATGGTTCCTCGATTGACGAAAACTCCGTCCTCAACGATGTGTATGCCCACTTCCCATATCCAGCCTATAAATGCGAATATGAAAAACAGCAGTATATACGTCATGAGTGTATAGTTTCTGTGATAGTCACGGTGAACTATAGTCTTGTTGGCAAATCGGCTGAAATGCGCCTTTCTGTCTACCGCAAGACCGGGGTATTGCTCAAATTCCCGCAGATCGTCAAGCGTCAGCGTTCTCTCCATTATTCACCGCCCCCATTCTCATTATTTTCAGGCACTTTTATCGTGCATATCGGTATGCTTCTAACAATGTCCGGATTTTCACCCTTTTGTGCAGCTTCCTCAGCCATAAGCTCTTCCAGAAGGTCAAGGTCAAGCAGCTTATCATTAAGCTCCTCATAGCCTTCTATCTTGTTCTTGATAGCCTCACGCCTTAGCTGTAAATACACCTCTGCGTCTATCGCCGTTGTGTATGGGTTAGACCAGAACACTCCCACTGCACCGAACGATATGCTCGAAAGCAGTGTCCAGCCTATCATAGAAAGATCCACCTTGAAAAGCTGCCACTTGTATCCCCTAGTCATGGCGATAGAAAGCTTTATTGCCTTTCTCGTCTTGATGTTAGGGTTTTCCGCACATATGAACGGCACCATTGAATAGGCATAATGTTTTATAGGATATCCCACGATAGTAAACGCCCATAAGGTCTGATATATGCTGGTTACAAACATAGTCCTTGCGGGGTGAAGCGTTCTCTCACGGAAAAGAAAGCCTAGTCTGCCTATCTTCGTTTTCTTGTATGTGTGATTTTCAAGGAAAAATCTTCTCTCACATACCCAAAGCACATTCACTATGAATATGGTGAACATCAACTGGAAAATAAAATACACGAATGAAACTATAGTATCCCATGTGGATTTTTTTCCTAAAACATTCATTATCGCCGTAAGCAATGAAAACTGATAGGAATTAGAGCTTGTTGCACTGTCAAAATAAACCGAAGCAGAGGCTGTAAAATTATTGAGCCTGTCATTAAGATAGTTCTGTGCCTTTTCCTTTGCATTTCGGCTAAAAGAAAAAGCGTCTGCCAGTGCTTCCAGATTAGAAGTGTCGTTTGATGAACCAAAGAACGTGACTTCCTTTGAATTTAGCCCGTCAACTCCGTATTTTTTATAAGCGTCCAGCCACTTTTTTACAGCATCAGGATTATCTATCTGCCACTTGTCACTGACCTGCTCTGCCGTAAGTTCATTTTTAACCATATCCTCAATGATCTCTTCCTTATCTTCGGCGTCATATTTAAGATCAGCAACGTGAGAATTATCATAGCTTGACACATTCTGCGTGGTCGAGCCATATTCTCCTGCAATAAATACCATTATGAAGCACACTGCTATGCAGGCGATATAATTTCGCTTCACCCTGCCTTTAGCCGACTGCTTTATTTTTTTTCGGTCAAGCTTTATGACCACCGGCTTATCTTCATTTTTCTTCATCTAAAACTATGCCCCCGACGGGACATATCCTCCCTTCACACATACCACTTAACAAAACACTACATAATCAACAATAAATCGACTATTTAATTATATCTTTTTTTTGTGAATATGTCAACGATTTTGAGATCAAAACAAGTTTATTTTAAGATAGTTTTAAGTTTACGTTTAAAACGCCAAACTTTTTTGAATATTTTCATCTGCAATGTAGAAAATAACATCAAATGACGATATTCATTAATAGGAGTGATAAAATGAAAGCCACTAAGCTTATGAAAACCTCACCCTCTGTCATCTCTTTCGCAGCCATAGGCGGCAAGAAAGAAAACGAAGGACCTTTGGGCGACTATTTTGACAAAATAAACGATGATCCCTATTTCTCCACAGACAGCTTTGAAAAGGGCGAAAGTCAGCTTCAAAAGCAGGCAGTGCTTCACGCTTTGGATAAAGCCGCCCTCTCCCCCGAGGATATAGATGTGCTTTTCGGCGGTGACCTGCTAAATCAGTGTGTCGGCACTACCTATGGCGTGAGAGCCTTTGAAATGCCCTTTCTTGGCATTTACGGAGCCTGCTCCACCATGGCGGAGGGACTTCTCCTCGCCTCTCTTTTCGTTGACAACGACCTGGCAAAAAAAGCAATGGCGGTCACATCTTCCCACTTCTGCACCGCTGAAAGACAGTACCGCTTTCCCCTCAACTATGGTGGACAGCGTACTCCCACATCTCAGTGGACAGCCACAGCCTCAGGCTCATTGGTGGTTGCCCCCTCGGACAAGCCTCCCTACATCAGGGGCTGTACTATCGGAAAAATAGTTGACCTGGGCGTGAGCGACGCCAACAACATGGGTGCAGCCATGGCTCCTGCAGCCTTTTCCACAATTAGCACATTTTTCACCGACACAGGCATGACCCCCTCCGACTTCGATTATATCGTCACAGGCGACCTTGGCAAAGTTGGAAGCCGTATTCTCTGTGAGCTTTTCGAGCGTGAAAATATAAATATCCGTGACAATCATAAAGATTGCGGCATGATGCTCTATGACTTTGACGAGCAGGATATCCACGCAGGTGGAAGCGGCTGCGGGTGTGCAGGAAGCGTTCTCTGCGGCTATTTTCTCCCGAAGCTCCGTGCAGGTGAAATAAAAAATATCCTCTTTGCTGCCACGGGTGCGCTAATGTCACCAACAGTAAATCAGCAAGGGGAATCTATTCCATCTATATCACATCTCGTATGGCTGTCAGGGGAAAAAGATACGAAAGGAGCAAACTAATGGACTATCTATGGGCTTTTCTTATAGGAGGTCTTTTTTGTGCCATAGGACAGGTGCTTATGGACTTCACAAAACTGACCCCAGCGCGAATACTGGTGGCATACGTCACAGGCGGCGTGCTTCTGGGTGCGCTGGGACTTTATAAGCCACTTATAGACCTCGCAGACTGTGGCGCAACTGTCCCTCTCACGGGCTTCGGCTATCTTCTTTATAACGGTGTCCGTGAACAGATAGATAAAATAGGCTTCCTAGGCATTTTCACAGGGGGACTTACCGCCTCCGCCGCAGGCATAACTGCAGCCATGACATTCGCCTTTATCTTTTCGCTTTTCTTTAAAAGCTCAGCAAAAGAATAGTTTTATCTTGACAAACCCCAAACCCAGTGGTATTATAAAGATATGTAAATTGGGGGTGCAAAATAATGTACAAACAGATATATCCCGTCATAGGCGACGAAAAAAATCTGCCATTTTATGTGGTAGGCCTGGGACTTGAAAGCTGGCAGTTTCCAATAAAACGTGCAGATGGCTACGAGTACCCACAAATATTTTTGTCACGTTCAGGGGAGGGCGAGGTCATAATAAACGGGGAAACCACAAAAATACCGCCCGATACTGTTTTCTATATTCCCCCATTCTGTCCACATGAGTATCATGCGCTAAGCGATGCGTGGTATCTGGATTGGATAGCCTTTTCAGGCTCACAGGTCATTCCCCTCTTGGAGCAGTGGAAGCTAAATAAGTTCACCGCCATTCAGGGAGTGGATATGGACAGATTGCGCCGTATCATAACACGCATCTATTATACTTTGAAAAGTGATAAGCTTTATGGCAATCATTACGCTTCAGCACAGCTTTACGACTTTCTTATAGAATATCGTAAAATAGCTGATAACAGGCTCTCGTCATTTTATACCGCACAATCTGTTGCCTTGGCAGACGTATTGCAATATATTGAAGAGCATTATCCGGAGCAAATAAAGCTTAACGAGCTTGCAAAAATCGCAGGAGTATCCGAGCAGCACTTATGCAGACTTTTTAAGAAAAATTTTCAGCTCAGACCTATGGAGTATCTTGCGCAAGTAAGGGTACAGCACGCAAAGGATCTGCTTGTGTATTCCAACAAGACCATAGGCGAGATATCAGATGAAACTGGCTTTCAGGACGGATCTTATTTCTCCGTGGTATTCAAACGGTATGAAAATATGACTCCGGGAGAGTATCGAAGAATAAAGGTGTAGGCTAAGTGAGGAGTGAGGATTGGCATAGCCAAACCTAGCAAAGAGCCACTACCAAGTAGAAGAAACACAAACTAAAGCAAATAACAAAGCGGTGTCGGAGTAAAAAATCTGCACCGCTTTTACTATCTCATTTTACAACCCCACCACGCAAAGAGCGAAGCGATTTTACGACGGTAGAATTTGCGAACAAAAAAAAGAGCGGTCAAAACCGCCCTTTTAAAATCATATAAAACCTATCCGAGAATATCAGAGTAAAAGCAAGAATAATTCCTCACTCCTCACTCCTAACTCCTCACTACTTAGTCAGCAGCTTCTTTATTCTCTCCATAGCCTCAACAGTTCTGTCCTTATCACCAAAAGCAGTAAGTCTGAACCAGCCTTCGCCATTCTTGCCAAAACCTGCGCCAGGTGTGCCAACAACATTTGCATTCTCAAGAAGATAATCAAAGAACTCCCATGAACCCATGTTGTTAGGGCACTTGAGCCAAATGTATGGCGAGTTCTTGCCGCCTGTGTACTTGATACCAAGCTCGTCAAGTGTGGAAGCCATTACCTTTGCGTTGTTCTGATAGTATTCAATGTTTGCTCTTGTCTGTTTCTGACCCTCCTCAGTGAATACAGCCGCAGCAGCACACTGAACAGGATATGATACACCATTGAACTTTGAGCCTTCACGTCTGCCCCAAAGCTGAGCGATAGAAACTTCACTGCCGTCAGATGCCTTAACAACAAGCTCGTGTGGGATAACTGTATATCCGCATCTCATACCTGTGAAGCCTGCTGTCTTTGAAAGTGAGCACATCTCGATAGCACATTCCTTTGCACCCTCAACAGCAAAAATACTTCTTGGAACGTCCTTTTCTGTAATGAATGCCTCGTATGCAGAATCGTAAATGATGATAGCGTTGTTCTTCTTTGCATAGTCTATCCAAACTTTAAGCTGCTCCTTAGTGTAAACAGAACCCGTTGGATTGTTAGGTGAGCAAAGATAAATAATGTCGCACTTTACGCTCTCGTCAGGCATAGCCGCAAAGTTGTTCTCCTCGTTTGAATCAGCATAAATTACCTTTCTGCCGTTCATAAGGTTCGTGTCAACATAAACAGGATATGCAGGGTCTGTGATAAGCACTACATTGTCGTCACCGAAAATGTCAACAATGTTTCCGCAGTCAGACTTTGCACCGTCGTTTATCCTGATGTCGTCAGCAGGAATGTCAACACCGAAGCTCTTGTAGTAGCCTGCAACAGCCTCTTTCAGGAAGTCATATCCTGCACCGCTGTCCTCATAGCCCTTGAATGTTTCCTTGACGCCCATTTCGTCAGCACCCTTTTTCATTGCATCAACAACGCACTTTGCGATAGGCTGAGTAACGTCGCCGATACCCATTCTGATGATGTCAGCCTCAGGGTGTGCCTCAGTGAAAGCCTTTACCTTCTTGGCAATGTTTATAAAAAGATAATTCTTTTCCAGCTTGAGAAAATTTTCGTTTATACTTGGCATAATTCCAACTCCTTTTCATTTTTGCGACCCGAAGTTTCACGGGTCAAACTTATAAAACGCACACAGCCGCAAAGCACATTCAAAACGCTCTGCGGCTGCCGCTTTTTTAACGCAGTGTCCGCTGCGAAATTTACATTACGATGTGACCTGAGAATACTGTTACAGCGTCGCCTGTAAGATATACAGCCTCGTCTGTGTATCTTATCTTAAGAGTGCCTCCCTTAAGTATAACAGATATTTCCTCGTCCTTTTTGCAGAATCCGTTAAGAACAGCCGCAACTGCTGCCGCACAAGCACCGGTGCCGCAAGCCCAAGTCTCGCCGGAGCCTCTCTCCCATACTCTCATCTTGAGTGTGTGGTCATCGATCACCTTGATGAACTCAGCGTTCACTCTCTCAGGGAATATCTTGTCATGCTCGAACTCAGGACCTACCTTGTCAATGTCAAGGCTGTCAACATTGTTCATGAATACAACGGCGTGTGGGTTGCCCATTGAAACGCAGGTGATGTTGTAGTCATTTCCTGCAATGTTCACCTTTCTGTCAACTACCCTGCCGTTCTCGTCAGGCTCAAGTTCAACAGGAACAAGGTGAGGAGCAAGAATAGCCTTGCCCATGTTTACAGTAGCACCGCTTACCTCACCGTAGTGACGGATAAGTGAAACTGTCATGATACCCGAAAGTGTTTCGATAGTCATTTCGTCCTTGTCAACAATACCGTTATCTCTCATGAACTTAGCAACGCATCTGATACCGTTTCCGCACATCTTGCCCTCAGAACCGTCAAGATTGAACATTCTCATCTTAGCGTCTGCGACCTTTGAACGGCAGATAAGGATAACGCCGTCGCCGCCGATACCGAAGTGTCTGTCAGACAGATTAAGTGCCAGACCCTCAGGATTGTCTATTCTCTGGTCAAAGCAGTTGAAGTAGATGTAGTCATTGCCGCAGCCCTGCATCTTTGTGAACTCAAATGTCTGCTTTTCAGTTCTCATGTTGTTGATATCAACTATCTCAGTAGTTGACTCAGTGTATTTACTTCTGATAGATGCCGCAATAGCGTTTGCAGTGTCGATAGAAGTCAGACAAGGAATGTTCCACTCAACTGTCTTTCTTCTTATCTTAACAGAATCTCTTGTAGGTATTCTGCCCTTTGAAGAAGTGGAGATAACATAAGCTATCTTACCGCTCTCGATAAGTGTAAGAGTGTTGTTGTCCTCGTTCTCGTGTATCTTAGCCACTACCTCAGCGTCAATGCCGTGCTCGTGAAGCACCTTAGCAGTGCCGTTTGTAGCGTATATCTTAAATCCAAGGTCAGCGAACATCTTAGCCGTCTGTGGTATCTCGCCCTTGTCAGAATCTCTGACAGTGATGAATACTCCGCCTTTCTTGCCAAGCTTGTAGCCAGCAGCAGTAAGGCCCTTATACAGTGACTCTTCAAGAGAATTAGAAACTGCAAGCACCTCACCTGTTGACTTCATCTCAGGTCCAAGGTGGTTGTCAACGCCGATAAGCTTCTCGAATGAGAATACAGGAACTTTAACGGCAACATATGGTGAATTTCTGTAAAGGCCAGTGCCGTAGCCCATATCCTTGAGCTTCTCGCCAAGCATACACTTAGTAGCAAGGTCTACCATAGGAACGCCCGTTACCTTAGAGATATAAGGGATAGTTCTTGAAGAACGTGGGTTTACCTCGATAACATATATCTCGTCATGGTATGCAATATACTGAATGTTTACAAGACCCTTTGTGTTAAGTGCGATAGCAAGCTTCTTTGAGCACTCGATAATTCTGTTTATCAGGCTGTCAGAAACGTTCCATGCAGGATAAACCGCAATAGAGTCGCCTGAGTGGATACCTGTTCTCTCGATATGCTCCATGATACCAGGGATAAGAATATCCTCGCCGTCACAGATAGCGTCTATCTCAAGCTCAGTACCCATAAGATACTTGTCTATAAGTACAGGGTTCTCGATTCCCTGGTCGAGAATGATAGCCATGTATTCCTTGATATCGTCATCGTTGAATGCGATTATCATGTTCTGTCCGCCGAGAACGTAAGAAGGTCTCATAAGAACAGGATAGTGTATCTTGTTTGCAACTTCAAGAGCCTCGTCACAAGTCATAACAGTGAAGCCCTGCGGTCTTTTTATCTTAAGCTGTTCAAGCAGCTCGTCAAATCTCTCTCTGTCCTCAGCAGCGTCGATAGCGTCAGGAGGAGTACCAAGAATGTTTACACCATGCTCAGCCATATGCTTTGTAAGCTTGATAGCAGTCTGTCCGCCGAATGCCACAACAACTCCAACAGGCTTCTCAACTCTGATAATGTTCATAACGTCCTCGTCAGTAAGAGGCTCGAAATAAAGTCTGTCAGCAGTGTCAAAGTCAGTTGAAACTGTTTCAGGGTTGTTGTTTACGATAACAACGTCATAGCCCTTTTCTTTCAAAGCCCATACGCAGTGAACTGACGCATAGTCGAACTCGATACCCTGACCTATTCTGATAGGACCTGAACCGAATACTATAACAGTCTTTCTGTCATGACCCCTGTTTGCAATGAACTCGCTTGCCTCGTCCTCATTGTCATATGTTGAGTAGAAGTAAGGTGTCATAGCCGCAAACTCAGCCGCACAGGTATCTACCATTTTAAATACAGCATGAACAGGCTTTTCTATCTTCTTGCCTGTTATCTTCTCGATGACCTTATCAGTATAGCCTATCTTCTTAGCTTCAAGATAAGTGTCCTCGTTGAAGTTATTCTTGAGTGTCTTTTCCATGTCAATAAGCTTGCAAAGCTTATTGAGGAACCACTCGTCTATCTTAGTGATGCTGTGTATCTCATCAACAGAAACTCCACGTCTGAGAGCCTCGTATACAACGAAAAGTCTTTCGTCTGTGCAGTCAGAAAGTCTGTCATGGATAGTCTTGTCATCAAGGTCAAGCATCTTAGGTGAGATAAGGCAGTCATGACCTATCTCAGCACCTCTTACAGCCTTCATTATAGCCTGCTCAAAAGTTGAGCCAATTGCCATAACTTCACCTGTAGCCTTCATCTGTGTACCAAGCTCACGCTTAGCATAAACGAACTTGTCGAAAGGCCACTTAGGGAGCTTAACAACAACATAGTCAAGGGCAGGCTCAAAGCAAGCATAAGTCTTGCCTGTTACAGCATTCTTTATCTCGTCAAGAGTATATCCGATAGCTATCTGAGCTGCGACCTTAGCGATAGGATAACCTGTCGCCTTAGAAGCAAGTGCGGAAGAACGTGAAACTCTAGGGTTTACCTCGATAACAGCATACTCGAAGCTATCAGGGTTAAGAGCGAACTGACAGTTACAGCCACCCTCTACTTTAAGAGTATCGATTATCTTCAAAGCCGCAGAACGGAGCATCTGATATTCCTTATCAGCCAGCGTAACAGCAGGAGCGATAACGATAGAGTCGCCTGTGTGGACACCAACAGGGTCAAAGTTCTCCATTGAGCAAACAGTGATAACGTTGCCCTTAGCGTCTCTCATTACCTCGAACTCTATCTCTTTCCAGCCTGCGATACATTTCTCAACAAGCACCTGAGTGATAGGTGAAAGATAAAGACCATTTCTTGTGATCTCTTTCAGTTCTTCTTCATCATTAACTATACCGCCGCCTGTACCGCCAAGTGTAAAGGCTGGTCTGATAATAAGAGGATAACCGATACCGGGCTGATTAGCGAAGTCTACAGCGTCCTCAACAGTATTAACGACCTTTGAAGGGATACATGGCTGACCGATAGACTCCATAGTGTCCTTGAACATCTGTCTGTCCTCAGCCTTGTCGATAGTTTCAGGGTTAGCACCAAGAAGCTTAACATTATACTTGTCAAGGAATCCCTCCTTAGCAAGCTGCATAGAAAGCGTAAGACCCGTCTGACCGCCAAGGGTAGAAAGCAGGCTGTCAGGGCGTTCTTTTTTGATAACTCTCTTAACAGTTTCAAGAGTAAGCGGCTCAATGTATATCTTGTCAGCCATAGCATTGTCCGTCATGATAGTAGCAGGGTTAGAGTTTATAAGAATAACCTCCAGACCCTCCTGCTTGAGCGCACGGCAAGCCTGTGTACCTGCATAGTCAAACTCAGCAGCCTGACCTATAACGATAGGACCCGAGCCGATAACGAGAACTCGCTTTATATCTTTATTTAAAGGCACTTAAATTCAATCCTTTCTGAAAAGTTTAGGGAAACGCTGAAAGTGAGGAGTGAGGAGTGAGGAGTTATCCCTTCTCACACTCTCGAAAACCGCACCCAGCAACCCTCTGTGTTAAAGCTTAACGACCTCAGTAAAACATAATGTAGGGGCGAACAGCGTTCGCCCGTTCACTATCACGACCGCCCCATATAAAAGCCGCTCGAATAATGAACACTACAATAGTCATATCAAACACATTCCGTCAGCCACGGGCGAACACTGTTCGCCCCTACTGTTGCAGAAACTGAGATCAATAATTTCTATACTTCAAAAAATCAGAGCTTATTTCTTGTTAGTGTCAATGAGCTCAATAAACTCATCAAACAAGAAGTCAGTATCATGCGGACCACCACAAGCCTCCGGGTGGAACTGTACAGAAAATGCAGGCTCGTTGAGATATCTGATACCCTCACAAGTGCCGTCATTGGCATTTACATAAAGCACCTTTGCTTCACCCTCAGGGAGCGAATCGTTCTCTACTGCATATCCATGGTTCTGTGATGTTATGTAAACTCTGCCTGTTTCAGTGTTCTCAGCAGGCTGGTTTGCACCTCTGTGACCATACTTCAGCTTGTGTGTCATCGCACCATGTGCAAGCGCCAAAAGCTGATGGCCCAAACAAATTCCGAATGTAGGTATCTTCATCTCAGAAAGCTTTTTAAGCTCCTCGATTATCTCCACATTCTCCGCAGGATCTCCAGGGCCGTTTGAAAGCATTATGCCGTCAGGTGCAAGCTCCTTTATCCTCTCTGCCTTTGTGTATGCAGGAACAACAGTTACCTCGCAGCCTCTCTTAACAAGCTCTCTTCCAATGTTGTGCTTTGCACCGAAATCGTAAAGCACTACCTTTCTCTTGACCTCGCCCTCAGGCTCGAATGTTTTCTCCTCCGAGCAGGTCGTGTTCTTTACAGCCTCAACTATCGTGTAGTTCTTCAGATCTGTCAGTCCGAAACTTGATCCCTCAGGAACGATCTTTCCGTTCATAACACCCGACTCACGAACTATTTTTGTGAGCTGACGAGTGTCGATACCGTAAAGACCTACGATGTTATGCTGCTTTAAAAAAGTGTCAAGATCACCCTCACAACGGAAGTTGCTAGGCTCTTGACACCAATCTCTAACAATATAAGCTTTAACATGAGGACATTCACTTTCAAAATCCTCAGGAATAACGCCATAGTTACCAATTAACGGAAATGTCTGAACAACTATCTGTCCGTAGTAACTAGGGTCAGTAAGTGTTTCGAGATAGCCTGTCATAGCCGTAGTAAAAACAATTTCGCCAATAGCTTCGCCAGCTGCGCCGAAACTTTTACCCTCGAAAATAGTACCGTTCTCCAAAATCAGATACGCCTTCTGCACTATAAGCTCCTCCTTTTTCACGCAAATTTTTACGATTACTATTATAACACAACCGCCTGCCTTTGTAAAGGCTTTTAACACTTTTTTTAGTTTTTATTTTTCAGTGTAAAATAAAAAACGAGCAGACTGAAGTCCACTCGTAAAAACCTTATTCCGCAGCCGCAGAAACAGCCCCGCTTTTCTGTTCACGTTCTCTGAAAATAAGTCCGAAAACAAACCTCACCATAGGACCTGCAAAGAAAAGCTGCCAGCAAAGAGCCATAGGAAAGTTCATAGCCGTTGTTTCTAACCATACCGCAATAACTTCCTTGCCTGCGTCCTTAAAAAGCAGCGTAGCCGCAAGGCTCATGAGTGGGCACATAAAAATAACAGAGATAGCAGATATGGCAAGCACAAGATGAAAAGGATTATCCTTTCTCACATCAACAATGCTGAAAGCCTTTTTCTTTGCTATCTTTCCCACAGCAAAAAAGTCAAGAACAAAAGCTATCGGAGCCATTATCACAAGCTCATGAAAAGCCTTGAGAAATACGGCATTTGACATTCCGCCCATGTTGAGTGCAATGTTGTAGCATATCATGGCGTACACCATCACAAACACCATCAGCACCGTAAAAACTATCTCCTGAAACAAATTCTTTGGCATAAAAAAATCCTCCTTATGATATCAAACCTACAGCCCTTTCGCAGACGCTGTGTTGTTCGTTATCATTCAGAGAATGTGCGTTTCCAATATAAACCTGTCTTAACAATATTCTATTGCTGTATTCCTTACTCGTTCATTTTACCATATTTTAAGCCTGCCGTCAATTATCCAAATATGCAGAATATTTTCAAAAACTTGTCGAGAAAAATATATACTTTTACACAAAAAAACGAGCAGACCGAAGCCCACTCGTCTAAAATACTATTTTCTCTTTTTCAACGCCGCTTTAAGCCCTCTCATGATAACATCTCTCGCCTTAACAGCGTCCTCCTTGTCAAGAGGCGGCGTGTCACCAAGAGGATAATCTATACCGAGCTGCTCATACTTTACCTTGCCCATGGTGTGATAAGGCAAAACGTCAAGCGCTTTCAAAGTCTTGAGCTGTGAGATAAACTCACCCAGCCTGAAAAGATATTCTTCCTTGTCCGTGATACCCGGCACAACAACATGACGTATCCATATAGGCACACCATGCTCCGACAAAAACTTCGCAAACGCAAGAATGTTGTCATTGTAGTGTCCCGTAAGCTTTTTGTGCTCCTCACGGTCAATGTGCTTGATGTCCAGCATAACAAGGTCAGTGCATTTGCAAAGTCTTTCAAACTTTTCCGTGCTGTCAGGCGTAAAAGTGATGCCCGAGCTGTCAAGACAAGTGTGTATCCCCTTTTCCTTAGCCTTTTCAAAAAGTTCCGTCACAAAGTCTATCTGTACTAAAGGCTCACCGCCCGTGCAGGTAATTCCGCCGTTTTTCATGAACTCTTTTACCGAGTCATATTCCGCCAGCAGACTTTCAACCGTCCTCTTTGTACCCGTGCCTATCTTCCAAGTATCAGGATTGTGGCAGTAAAGACACCGCATAGGACAGCCCTGAAAGAAAATAACAAACCTTATCCCCGGTCCATCCACCGTACCAAAGCTTTCCGTAGAATGTATAAATCCCTCCATGGGATATCCCTCCTTTTTTATTTCGCATGAACGCACGCCCGTTCAGCCTGCACAAACCATTCTGTGGGGGACGGCGCCCTCGACGTCCCGTTTCTGCTCGCTCACAAATTTATATCACCGCACACCTATCCGCAAAAAGCAACAAACGAGCGGCAGCTCTCATCCACATAAAACAAGATGTTCCATGTAAGACGACGCCGACCGCCCGTGTGCATATTATCCGCAAAGAAACTCATTCTATGCGACAAAGCTCAAATTAAAGGCTCTTGTGGAACGTTCTTGAAATAACGTCGTCCTGCTGCTCCTTAGTAAGTTTTACGAAGTTTACAGCGTAGCCTGAAACTCTGATAGTGAGCTGTGGATACTTCTCAGGGTGAGCCTGAGCGTCCAGAAGAGTTTCTCTGTTAAGTACATTTACATTAAGGTGATGACCGCCTTTTTCAGCATATCCGTCAAGAAGTCCGATAAGGTTGTCTACCTGTGCCTCTGTTGGTTCAAAGTTTGCCATAGTATTACATTCCTTTCTTAGTATTTATGGAAAACAAGCGGAGAACGAATCTCCACCGTTTTCTAAAATAGGGAGTTAATCTTCATCTCTGTCAACAGCGTCCTCTTCTGTAGGCTGACAGCAAGCCGTCTTGCCGTCACCGCCACAATCGGAAGTGCTGTAAGTTTTAACGTTCAGACCTTCTTCAGTTTCGTCAACGTCTATCGTAAGATGACCTTGACCGCCCATCATAAGTCTGTCAATGACGTCAACAAGCTCGTTTACCTGAGCCTCGTCCTCGTCCTTTTTAACATTAAACCCCATCTTCGTTAAGCTCCTTAGCTATGCTTTCGATATCAAGGTCGCCCATGAATACCTTGTCGTCCTTGCCAAGAGCGTCAGGAATGATAGAGAATGTGTTTGAGATACCGTCCTGAGCGTGTCTGAATGGCAGCTTAGCAACTGAAGAAAGTGAAGCAGATGCGCCGTGAGTATCTCTGCCGTGCATTGGGTTAGCACCAGGAGCAAGAGGCACACCGATCTTTCTTCCGTCAGGTGTAGAACCGGTCTTCTTACCATAAACAACATTAGATGTGATAGTAAGGATAGACATTGTAGGAACACCATCTCTGTATGTGTGGTGCTTTCTGATCTTGTCCATGAATGTTCTAACGAGGTCAACTGCGATCTTGTCAACTCTCTCGTCGTTGTTACCATACTTAGGGAAATCGCCCTCAACTTCGTAATCTGTAACGATTCCGTCCTCATCTCTGATGCACTTTACCTTAGCGTATTTGATAGCAGAAAGTGAGTCAGCAACAACTGACAGACCTGCGATACCTGTAGCGAAGTATCTCTTAACATCTCTGTCATGAAGAGCCATCTGAACTCTCTCATAAGAATACTTATCGTGCATATAGTGGATAACGTTCAGTGTATTTACATACAGACCAGCCAGCCACTCCATCATATCGTCATACTTAGCCATTACATCATCATAATCGAGGTAATCGCCTGTAACCGGACGATACTTAGGACCTACCTGTATCTTAAGTCTTTCGTCAACACCGCCGTTGATAGCATAAAGCAAGCACTTAGCAAGGTTAGCTCTTGCACCGAAGAACTGCATTTCCTTACCGATCCTCATTGAAGATACACAGCAAGCGATAGCGTAGTCGTCGCCGTGTGTAACTCTCATAAGGTCGTCGTTCTCGTACTGGATAGCAGAAGTCTTGATAGAAGTCTTAGCGCAGAACTTCTTGAAGTTTGAAGGAAGCTTTGTGCTCCACAGAACTGTCATGTTTGGCTCTGGTGCAGGACCAAGGTTCTCAAGTGTGTGGAGATATCTGAATGAAGTCTTTGTTACCATTGGAACGCCGTCGATAGAAACGCCGCCGATAGACTCTGTTACCCAAGTTGGGTCGCCTGAGAACAGTGAGTTGTACTCAGGTGTTCTAGCGAACTTAACAAGTCTGAGCTTCATGATGAAGTGGTCAACAAGCTCCTGAGCCTCCTGCTCTGTGAGGATACCTCTGTCCATATCTCTCTTGATGTAGATATCGATAAATGTAGAAGTTCTGCCAAGTGACATTGCAGCACCGTTCTGCTCCTTAACGGCAGCAAGGTAGCCGAAGTACAGCCACTGGATAGCTTCCTTGGCGTTCTTAGCAGGACGTGAGATATCGTAGCCATAGATCTCGCCAAGCTTCTTGAGTTCGCCAAGGGCTCTGATCTGCTCAGAAAGCTCTTCTCTGAGTCTGATGTTCTTAGAAGTCATTCTTACCAGTGAAGTAGCAAGCTGATCCTTCTTGTCCTCAACAAGATAGTCTATACCGTAAAGAGCAACTCTTCTGTAGTCGCCTATGATCCTTCCTCTGCCGTAAGCGTCTGGAAGACCTGTGATGATAGCAGCGTGTCTGGCAAGCTTCATCTCAGGTGTGTAAGCGTCAAAAACACCCTGATTGTGAGTTTTTCTATATTCAGTAAAGATCTTTACAACTTCAGGATCAACTGTGTAGCCGTTCTGCTCGCAAGCATTCATAGCCATTCTGATACCGCCGAAAGGCTGAAGAGAACGCTTGAAAGGCTTGTCAGTCTGGAAACCAACGATCTTTTCAAGATCCTTGTTAAGGTAACCAGGGCCGTGTGAGGTGATAGTAGAAACGATCTTAGTGTCCATATCGAGAACACCGCCGGCTTCTCTCTCCTTCTTTGAAAGCTCCATTACCTGTTCCCAGAGCTTAGTAGTTGCTTCTGTAGGGCCTGTAAGGAAGCTGTCGTCACCGTCATATGGTGTGAAGTTCTTCTGGATAAAATCACGAAGATTGATAGAAGTGTTTGACCATCTGCCGGGCTTAAAGCCTTCCCATTCGTCATAAAACTGTCTTTCCATTTTATACTCTCCTGACATAAGATTTCGGGCAGCACATATTACCTCAATATTCAGTATTGCATACCTATTAATAATACTACCGCTCGTATGTTAAAATAATAACATACTTCAAAATCAAAGTCAAGTCACATTCAGAAATATTACTCTTACGCCATACTTCTTTCATATGTTAGAATCGGTTACCCAATTCACGGAAAATTATTTGAATAAAAAAAGTGATCGCCTCCAAAAAAGTCCAAACATTTTTTACAACAAAAGCGGTGCAGAGCATTCCGCTCTGACACCGCTTTGTAATTGATTTTTTTGCAATTATTCTATTGCTTTTCTGCACCGCTTAGTAGGCTTGCACCTATAGAGGCTCTGCCTCAAGCTCCGACAGGGCTTTGCCCTGTACCTTTTACTCGCTTCGCTCGTGTGTGCTTTTACTTTGTGTTGGTGATTTGCTCGGTATGGCGCTGCCATTCCTCACTCCTCACTTAAAAACTACGCTCTCTCGACTTTGAGCAGATTTGTCGTTCCGCTCATTCCAAGCGGTACTCCTGCTGTAATAACAACAAGGTCGCCCTTCTTCAGATAGCCAAGCTCCACAGAACGCTCCAGAGCGTGTCTGATGAGTTCGTCAGTGTTTGTTTTCTCTTCGATAACGCCTGCTCTGATACCCCATGAAAGGCTGAGCTGATGATATGTTGTATCGTCAGTTGTAAGTGCGATTATAGGACAGTTCGGACGGAATTTTGAAAGCGTTCTTGCTGTTGTTCCGCCCTTTGTTACTGTCAGGATCGCTACAGCATTAAGGTCATGGGCAGTTGTAACAGTAGCGTGTGAGATAGCGTCAGTGATAGATGAATTTCTCTCGTCTGCTCTTTTCTTGAAACGTGAGATATAGTCGATATCCTTTTCGGTCGTTTCTGCAATAAGGCTCATGGTCTTGACAGCCTCAACAGGATATTTACCTGCGGCAGTTTCCCCTGAAAGCATTATAGCAGACGAGCCGTCATAAATAGCGTTTGCAACGTCGGTTATCTCGGCTCTTGTAGGACGTGCGTTTGTTATCATAGACTCCAGCATCTGAGTTGCTGTGATAACGTTCTTGCCTGCGTTGTAGGCTTTTCTGATAAGCTCTTTCTGGATAGCAGGTATCTGCTCGAAAGGTATCTCAACGCCCATATCTCCTCTTGCTACCATTATTCCGTCAGCAGCGTCAAGGATCTCGTCAATATTAGCAACACCCTGAGCGTTTTCTATCTTAGCGATGATTCTAGGATTGAACCAGCCAAGGCTCTGGGTAAATTTTCTAAGATAAATAACGTCAGCGCCTGTTCTTACGAATGAAGCAGCGATATAGTCAAATCCCATTTTTGCGCCAAATTCAAGGTCAGCCATATCAGCGTCAGAAATGTAAGGCATAGAAAGGTTCACATCAGGAACGTTGATACCCTTGTGGTCGGAAACAACTCCGCCGTGGATAACTTCGCAGACGATGTCAGTGCTGTCAACTCTGGTAGCTTTCAGCTCGATATTTCCGTCATTGATAAGTATTCTAGTGCCTACAGAAACGTCCTTTGGAAGCTGTGGGAATGTGACAGAGCAGATAGTTTCGTCGCCCTCCACTTCTCTTGTGGTAAGTGTGAATGTATCGCCGTCCTTGATAGTAACAGGCTTGTGATCCTTAAAGTTTTTAAGTCTTACCTCAGGTCCTTTTGTATCAAGAAGAGTTGCAATATTAACGCCAAGTTCTTCCCTTAGCTTGCATACAGTTTCAAAACGAGCCTTATGAACACTGTGGTCAGAGTGTGAGAAATTGAATCTCGCAACGTCCATGCCGTTTTTCATAAGCTCACGCATAATGTTTTCGTCATCTGTGGAAGGTCCGATAGTGCATACGATCTTAGTTTTTTTCATTTTTACTCTCCTAACATACATTACTATTTCAACGCATTAGCGTTTTAATCCAAAAAACAAAGCTTTTTCATTTATTATAACCGATTTTAACTTAATCGTCAATAGCGCAATGTATAATTTGTGTAAAATCGAAAGACAAAATCATACATTTTTTTAAAACAAAAAACGGACGGTCTAAATAACCGCCCGTTCAACATCTTATCTTCCGAAGCAATCCTCGCAAAGCTCACGAAGATCCTTTGCCGCCTTTTCAATATCAGGCTGAGATACCACCGCAGAAACTACCGCAGCGCCGTCAATACCCATACCCTTAAAGTTCGGCACAGTTTTTTGATTAACTCCGCCTATTATCACGATAGGGATATCCACAGCGGCTCTTATTTCTACAAGTTGTTCCTTTGTGACAGCTCTTGCGTCTGTCTTTGTGTTGGTGGCATACATTGCACCAACGCCAAGGTAATCTGCACCGTCTGCCTGTGCTTTTTTAGCTTCTTCAAGAGTTGCCGCAGAAATACCTATTATCTTGTCCTCACCGAGGATTTTTCTTGCAACTGCACATGGCATATCGCTCTGTCCCAGATGAACGCCCGCACAGTCAACAGCCTGTGCAATATCAAGTCTGTCGTTGATGATAAGCGGCACATTGTATTTGTCCGTTATCTTTTTTACTCTGACTGCAAGCTCATAGAACTCTCTTGAAGTGCAGTCCTTTTCTCTTAGCTGGATAACTGTACAGCCGCCTTTTACGCCCTCCTCTACCGACTGCTCGATAGTTTCGCAGGACATAAGTCCACGGTCAGTGCAGAGATAAAGCGTGTAGTCAATTTTCGATTTGTCCATTTTTTTACCCTCTTATCTTTTATCATAAAATAACTTCCATACCTGTCTTGTATGGCTTCAACCCTGCTTTTTCGTAAAATTTTCTTGCCGATGGATTACACTCCCACACGTTGAGAGTAACATTATAACAGCCCTGCTCCTTAGCGAATTTCTTCACCGCCTCGTAAAGCACCGAGCCGATATGCAGACCTCTGCAATTTTCATCAACGCACAGATCGTCGATATACAAAGTCTTTATATCCGTGAGAACATTGTCGCCCTTATGCTCCTGAAACACACAAAAAGCGTAGCCCTTCATCACATCATTTTCATCAACTGCGGCAAATATAGGCTTAGTTTTATCCTTGAGCATATCTTTAAGCTCGTTATCAGTATACTTTTTCGCACCCTCTTTAAAAAGGTCAGGTCTGCCCTGCTGATGAACTCTCTCTACCTGATAGAGCAAGCTGTTCATTTGCGGTATATCCTTTTCACAAGCAAATCTTACGGTCATTTTTCATTCTCCTTTGTATGAAAAGTATAATATGCAGTGCAAACGGACGAACACTGTTCGCCCCCGCAAGCAACATAACCACATAAAATTTAGTGGCATCACATTGATATGATACCACTAGATCTGAAATATTGCAATACTAAACTTCTTCTATCTTAGCCTTAGCCGCAAACACCTGACTATTCATTTTGCTGATTGCGTCAATGATAGAAATATGGAAACTTCCTGAGCCTATCTCTCCAGCATTTTCATATGCGAATTCGCCTGCTACGCCCATGCTTGCAATGCCTGTTACAGCGGCGGTATACATATCGTCGCAAGCACCTGCGAATGAGCCTACAAGTCCTGTTGTCATACAGCCTGTGCCTGTTACCTTTGAAAGATATGGGTGACCGTTAGAGATCCTTGCTACTCTTTTTCCGTCTGTTATTGTATCCACCGCACCTGTGATAGCTGCAACGCAGTTATACTTTGCGGCTGTTTTTTTCGCAACGGAAACAGGGTCGTTTTTCTCGTCAGCTTCCGAGGTGTCAACACCCTTTGTGGAAACTTCTAGTCCTGCAAGATATGACATTTCAGAAAGATTTCCTCTGAGTATGCTTACCTTCACATTTTCAAGTATACGCTTTGCAGTTTCATTTCTGAAATTTGATGCGCCAGCTCCAACCGGGTCAAAAACCACAGGAACGCCAAGCTCGTTGGCTTTCTTTCCAGCAGCTACCATTGACTCGACCGTTCTTGCATTGAGAGTACCCATGTTTATAACGAGAGCCTTTGAGATAGAAGTTATATCTGCGGCTTCTGCGATATCGTCTGCCATGATAGGTGAAGCGCCAATGGCGAGAATGCAGTTTGCAACGTCATTTACAGTAACATAATTTGTGATACAGTGCACCAAAGGGCATATATCTCTTACCTTGTCTGCTGCTTTCGCACAGCTTTCAATTATAGTGCCCATTATGCTCTTGCCTCCTTTGAGAAGCCAAGGAAATTATCAAATACTTTTGCCTTTTTAAGAGCTGTAACGATAACGATAGCAAGAACTGTACCGCCTGCACAGCTTACAAAGAAAGGCAGGATATAAACTGTTATTGCTGCGGCTGGTGCGCCAACGAGAAATCTTGCAACAGGGTATGCAAGAAGTCCACCGAGGACTGATGTGCCGAAAAGTTCGCCGACATAAGCGGCAGGGAGCTTCTTTATGTACTTATAGAGCATACCTGCAACGAATGCGCCAACCATTGAGCCCGGGAACGCAAGGAGAGAGCCAAGTTCCAGAAGATTTCTGAGAAGTGCGGCTGTGAAGCCAACGCCCACTGCCCATGCAGGTCCAAGGAAAACTGCACCGATTATGTTTACAAGGTGCTGAACAGGTGCGCACTTTGAAGCGCCGATAGGGAACGAGATGAGCGAGCCTACCACTGCAAGGGCTACCAATACTGCTGCGAATACCAATTTGTGAATGTTTGTCTTTTTCATTTTTATTCCTCCATATCGTATCGCACCGCCGAACGAAAAAGAGCAAGTTATCCAGCGGCGCACAGACCGTGGCTATGCTATCCGCTCACGATCTGACGTAAATTATTTTCGGTCGGTGCTCCATTGCACCCTCTCACCCCGAAACACGGGTTCCCTCGCTGAATACTTTTTATGAAAAAGTTCGCAAGACGCTCCTCTTGCACATTACATTCTTTTTATATCTGCTCTCATGTAATTGTCCGATTTTTCGTACAATTGTCGAGCTGACATTCAATTTTTATATCATGCGGGCGAACGCTGTTCGCCCCTGCATCCAGTTTTCTACTTCTCTGAGCAGAATTTCACCTCTTTGCCCTCGAGTATCATGTTTGTTGTTCTAACGGCACACATCTTGCCGCACATTGAGCAGGTGTGTCTGTCAGCAGGTGGGGTCTGCTCAAAGAATCTTCTTGCCTTTTCACCGTCAAGTGCTATCTCGAACATTTCGTCCCAATCCATTTTGTGACGTGCCGCTGCCATTTTATCGTCCATATCTCTTGCACCCTTTACGCCCTTTGCGATATCTGCGGCATGGGCTGCTATCTTGCTGGCGATAATGCCCTCCTTAACGTCGTCAACGTCAGGAAGTCTGAGATGCTCGGCAGGGGTAACATAGCAGAGGAAGTCTGCACCGCTTGCTGCGGCTATTGCTCCGCCGATGGCTGATGTGATATGGTCATAACCCGGTGCGATATCTGTTACCAGAGGTCCAAGTACATAGAAAGGCGCGCCGTGGCATATCTTCTTTTCCATTATCATATTTGCGGCGATCTCGTTCATTGCCATATGACCCGGACCCTCTACCATTACCTGAACGTCCTTTTCCCACGCTCTCTTTGTGAGGTTGCCAAGCTCGATAAGCTCGGAGATCTGAGCGGCGTCGGAAGCGTCTGCAAGACATCCCGGACGGAGTGCGTCGCCAAGTGAGATAGTAACGTCATACTCTCTGAGTATTTCAAGCACCTCGTCATAATACTCAAAAAATGGGTTTTCATTGCCTGTCATCATCATCCATGCGAAGAGCAGTGAACCGCCACGGGAAACGATATTCATTTTTCTTCCCTCACGTCTGAAAGCTTCGATTGCACGTCTGTTGATACCTGCGTGGATAGTCATAAAGTCAACGCCCTCTTCTGCATGGGCTTTTACTACCTTAAGAAAGTCCTGAGCGGATATCTCAAGGAGGTCTTTATCGAGGTAGCCGATAGCGTCATACATAGGAACAGTGCCTATCATGGCAGGCGACTTTGCTACTAGCTCTTTTCTGAAAGTATTGGTCTTGCCGTAGTTTGACAGATCCATGATAGCTTCAGCGCCGAACTTGATAGCCATATCCACTTTCTGCATCTCAATGTCATAATTCTTAGCGTCCCCTGAGATACCGAGATTTACGTTTATCTTAGTTTTAAGACCTTTACCGATACCCTCGGCAGAGAGAGCAGTATGGTTCACGTTGGCAGGGATCGCCACCTGACCTGCTGCAACAAGAGCCATAAGCTCGTTTACGTCCATATTTTCTTTCTTAGCCACTGTTTCCATTTCAGGGGTAACGATACCCTTTTTAGCGGCTTCCATTTGAGTTTTATAATTTCTCATAGAACAGTTCCTTTCAAATCGTAATAGTCATAAAAGTGATTAACGGGGCTATGTCCTTTGCCCACTGTGAATGATTTTTCTATTGCCGCGGTGATATAGTTTTTCGCCTTTGTTACAGCGGAGAGCATATCCATACCGTGGGCAAGGTTTGCAGTTATGGCAGATGACAGAGTACAGCCTGTGCCATGGGTATTAGGCGAATCAACACGCTTGCAGGCAAGCTTATGAACGCCCTCTGGGGTACAGAGATAATCCACAGCGTCGCCGGTGAGATGACCGCCTTTGACGAGGACGTTTTTTACGCCCATATCCATTATTATCCTTGCGGCTTTTTCCATATGGTTTTCATTCTTTATCTCCAAGCCTGAGATAGCTTCGGCTTCGGGGATATTCGGTGTAAGGAGCGTAACTATAGGAAAGAGCTTTTCCCTCATGGCGGAAACAGTTCCGCCCTCAGAGAGAGCGTCGCCGCTTGTAGCGACCATGACGGGATCGCAGACGATAATACTTGGTCTATACTCATTAAGCTTATCTGCAACCGCTGAAATAATTTCGGCAGTTGGGAGCATACCGAGTTTTACGGCATCGACGTGGATATCCTCAAACACAGCGTCTATCTGTTTTTGTATCTCCTCAACGGGTACGTTGAAAACAGACAGCACACGGGTAGTATTTTCAGCGACGACAGAGGTAATAACGCTCATGCCGAAAGTTTCATTAGCGCTGAAAGCTTTAAGGTCGGCTTGTATACCTGCGCCACCGGAGCAATCCGAGCCTGCCACTGACAAACATTTTAACATACTTTATTCCTTTCTTATGGAAAAGGGGAAACAAAAAAACCTCCTGACCATGCAGGAGGTAAATTTACACAAAACTTGCTTCCTACACTGGTCTTGACCAACAGGTTCAAAGGGTCAGGTTTTACCTTCTCAACCCAGCGTTTTCGCTTGGGTCCCCCTGCAAACTTTATTCGATTTTTCGCAGTTTTTCTGCTTTTTTATTATAACACTGGTCAGCGAGATTGTCAAGGAAAAATTGTGCAGATATCGCAAGTATTATCGAGCAAACAAAATCGGGCTGTCGAGGGCGCCAGCCCCTACAGTTATTCGACAGTTTGTTATGCCGCAAGATTGCTCTGCATTACAGTATTCTCCTGATAGTGTTTATCTTTCCGCAATACTTGATATTTGCAAGTGGCTGTATTCTGATCCCATAATATGTACTCATGGCATGGACTATTTTCCCACCGCCTATATACATTGCTACATGGCCATAGTTATTACAGATTATCAGGTCGCCTGCTTCTATATTCTTCAAAGACACTGCTTTTCCCATTTTCGCCTGCGAATATACGCTGTTATACATATTCACACCGGCTTTTCTATAGGCTTGCATTGTCAATCCACAGCAGTCCGTTGCCTTATACTTTGTTCCGCCCCAGACATATCTTCCGCCGTTCATGCTTGCGGCATAATCAACGGCTGTTTTTATTCTTGCTTTTCTCTCAGGTGTACGCCTCACACCTTTTCCTACCTTGACGTACTTACCCTTATGATCGCCTTCATTGATAAGGACATAATTTGCTCCGCCGATATTCTTGTTCTTACCTGCCACACGCTTATTTTTATCGGTAGTGAGAATACCCGACACAGCCACAGAGGCTTTTGTTTTTGAGGATTTCTTGAACTTACCGTTTTTAAAGCTATAAAGCTGAACGTTTTTATCTATATGATAGTATGTTTTTGCTGCTGTCTTTACGTTGAGGACCGATGACTCTGACTTGGCACTGCCGTTTACCGCTTTGACAGTGACTTTATATTTTGTGGAAGCTTTAAGATAAAGCTTGCCGTCATCGGTTATATTTATATAGTTATCCTTTTTAAGTGCCTGCCATGTATATTTTCTTACATAGCGTCCGTTTACATAGACCTCAAATGTAGTCTTTGATGAAAAGCTGGTGAGATTTTTTACTCCTGCTTCTATTTTGTTTGAATACGCTTGTCTTTTTATCAAAACAGGTTTTGTCATCGAGTCAGCAGCAGAAGCTGTTATAACATTCACATAAGTCTTAGCGGATCCCTGCGGTGCAAATGCCACAAAGCTTATCATTATAACTGATGAAATTATTACTGCTGTTATTTTTCTTATTATGTTGATAACGGATCAGTCCTTTCCAGTTTTTGTATTCATGTACTTATACGATTTTATTTATACTATTATACACCGTAAATTATTACAATCTGTAATAATTAAGTTTCTATTTTGTAAACCTTTATGATAGTATTATACATTTTTGTTTATTGCTAGTATATTAATCTCCTATTTTAATGCAGTTGTTGGTGTTTTCTTTCATTATCATGAACGACATATCATTCTTTATTAATATTATATAAATATAATTTATGATAATCTTACAAACACATGAAAAACATCGTCTTATGATTTGGTCGATTTAATCAAGCAAATTCTATAAATTGGTATTAGTCTTTTGCATCACTTGCGAAAACGTTTGCTGCTATAAAATTACAGCATTCTCAAAGATTGAGAACGATATGTGAAAACTAAAATTATTTTGCGTAAATTAATTGTGAAAAGTGACAAAAAAGCCGTTCACAATCAGTGAAAAAGTTCTGAAAATTAATTTTTTATAAATAAAATATTGCGAATACCATTGACAAACATAGTTTACTGTAGTATAATTTCATTAGAAAATACAGAAAACGTTTAAGTTCAGTTACGAGATATATATTTATAGTGGGTATAATGGAGGTCACGCTGATGAAAAGCATTAATTTTATGGGCGACAATGGTTTCAAAAAAGCACTTGAGAGCGTTGGTGTAACTGCAAGCAGCAGTATCAGCAGCGAGAAGATCTCGGGCTGTTTTAAATATGTTACGGCTGACGATATGTGTATTATCACTGGATACTGCGGTGACAGCCATATCGAAGTGCTGGAGCTTCCTTTTGAGCTTCGTGGCAAAAAGGTCATAGCTGTTGCAGGCGGTGCTTTCGCACATCTTTACGACCTTAAATGTGCTGTTATCTCAAAGGACGTTGTTATCATCGGAAGAAAAGCATTTTACAAATGCTGTTCACTGGTGAATGTGACTATACCTGAGAGCGTAAGGTTTATTGGTGAGATGGCATTCTGCGGTTGTGAATCTCTGAGATTTGCGACTATACCTGATGGTGTGGAAAGGATACTGCCATTCACATTCTACAATTGCGACAGTTTGGAGAGAGCTGACCTACCCGAGAGCGTAAGAGAGATCGGTGAGTCTGCATTTGGTTTCTGCTCTTCAATGAAAGAAATTTGTCTTAATGAAAATATAGTTTCCATAGGAAACGGAGCTTTCCAGAACTGCATTTCTCTGAGAGAGCTTGAGATACCGTCAGCTATGATCGAGATCGCAGAGAATGCTTTCACATTCTGCTCAGGTCTGGAAGCGATCTCTATACCATTTGGAATCGAGGCTGTTGGCGACTACGCATTCTTCGGCTGCTCTGCTCTGAAAAAGGTTGAGTTCGCAGGATCTGTAAGAAAGATAGGCGAGTGTGCATTTGCACTTTGTGAGAAGCTCGAGAGCGTTTATCTTCCTGATTCCGTTAGCAGGATAGGCAAGAGAGCGTTTGCTCAGAATACTGTAGTTAAGACGGTGAGGATATCAGGCAAGATCGCTTATGTTGGAAGCGAGGCTTTCCGTGGCTGTAAGACTTTGAGAGAAGTTGTTATCCCATCATCCGTGAAGAAGCTTGGTGCAAAGGCTTTCGTGGATTGCTCTGAGTTAAGAAGCGTTGTTATTCAGCATGGTGCCGATGGCATTGCGGAGGACGCTTTTGAGAGAGGTGCCGCCTTGATCACTGCTGACGCTGTTCCTGCACTTGATGACGAAACATTCAGGATAGCCGAGGCTGTTTACAACAAAAATTTCGCTTTATAAAATATATAACCTCTGGATCGGGGCGGCAGCTTTTAAGTTGCCGCCCTTTTTCTGTCTATTTGCAGGCGGGATATAATGATCCAAGTCGGTAGGATATAGGTCATTGTCAGTGGTACATAAAAAACGAGCGACCAAAGGTCGCCCTGCGATATGTAAACAA
This sequence comes from Ruminococcus sp. AM43-6, assembly GCF_003461785.1. NCBI lineage: Bacteria > Bacillati > Bacillota > Clostridia > Eubacteriales > Oscillospiraceae > Ruminococcus > Ruminococcus sp. AM43-6. Next base: position 18,716 of record NZ_QTXU01000001.1, on the reverse strand, counting down.
AAAAATACGCTCTGCTTAACACAGAACGTATTCAGTGGGGTGGGTAGTGAGATTCGAACTCACGGTCTTCAGTGCCACAAACTGACGCGTTAGGCCAGCTACGCTATACCCACCATACATATTAGAAGAAAATACTCGCAGCAGATTTTCATCTGGAACGAGTTTAATGGTACGCCATACTGGATTCGAACCAGTGACCTACCGCTTAGAAGGCGGTTGCTCTATCCAACTGAGCTAATGACGCATACTGTACTCATTAATATCTCAAACTCGGATAAAAGTTTAAGATATATTGGAGCGGGTGATGGGAATCGAACCCACATGACCAGCTTGGAAGGCTGGAGTTCTACCACTGAACTACACCCGCATACTGCCTGACCAGGCGTTTTGGTGGTCTTTCAAGCTTACCGCTCAATCAACGATATTTATTATACCACTACAAGAGCCTTTTGTCAAGCACTTTTTTATATTTTTTTCATCTAATTTCAACTTTGTGCAACTTTACTTATTTGTTCTTCTTATGTTGTTTCATTTTATTCACTATAACATCTTTAAACAAAAAGCCAACGATACCTGCTACTAGAGCTACTCCAAGCACCACAAGAGCAACCGTGAAGTTACCGCTTTTTACATTGCTCCCCAAAATCGTGGAGAGCATTATTGCTGGAAGTCTGCAAGGCATGACATAATAGAAAAAATCCTTCTTGCTTATGGGAGTCAGGGGGACGATATATGAGATAACGTCCTTGGGTATTCCCGGTATGAGATAGAGGATTATAAGGATAACGGTTAGCTTTTTCTCATTTTGCAGGAATTTGAATTTTTTTAGCTGTTTCTCGTCAACAAAGGCTTCCACTATCGGTCTGCCAAATTTTTTCACAAGCACGAATATTGCCATTGTGCCAAGGAGCGTACCTAAGAATGATAGCAAACCGCCCCAGAACCAGCCGAACAGCACTCCACCAACCACTTGTATAGGCGGTATGACCGCTATGACCACTTGAAGAGCTTGTATGAAAGTAAAGATAAGCACTCCCACAATGCCACTGTAGTTATCTAGTTTACGCTCCAAGGCCGCAATACCTGCCTCGCTGTGAAGTGCTTTTATAAGAGGTATACACGCCACTGTAGCCATTACTATGACCGCTATTATTGCAACAAGGCTTATTATCTGTATTTTTTTCTTGTGCCTTGCAGTTTGTATTTTCGCCTCGTTTAATATTTCTTTCTCTTGTTCTTCGTTCATAAAAACGTCACCGTCATTTTCTTCTGAGTATTTTTTTCCTAAACCAATTTATGTACATATCTGTCAGCTGTGTGAGGGCATAGTCATAAATAAAGAAAAACAGGTTTGCCGCCGCCCACAGAACAAGCACGGCATACTTGCCAAACATCTCCATGCCCTCGAGCATATCCACCGAAGTAAAGATATACTGAAAAGCCAAAAAGAATATGACTATCGCCACATTGAACACTGCAAGCTTTATTGCCCACACCAACAGGCGGTTTTTCTTTTGGTCGAGATAATATTTAAGTATTGGATAATACCCCATGAACAATATGAAAAGCAGGGTTGCTTCGTAATTTGGAGTCACGAAAATGCTCAGCAGGCTCACTGCGCAATAGGTGGCTATCGCCCAGTTTTTATCCACCTCCACTATCATCACAACCATCATGAAGCCTGCGAAGGTAGGGATAGTATAATCGAGCATGGGCAAAAAGCTGCTTGAAAACATCAAAAGCAGGCAGACAGCAGAGCATATGCCGCCAAGCGCCACTCGAAAAGCTATTTTATTTCTCATGGGTCTTTAGCAGCACGGTATAAGGTCGCCGCCCATCATTTCACAGCAGCAGTCTGCACAGCAAAGTGAGGAACAGCAGTCAGGGCCGCTCATGCCGCCTGCTCGGTAGCCCTGAGTTGGGTTGCCGCTCATATAGCCGCTTCGCTGTCTGTTCATCTGGGCTAACACGCTTTGATACTCCATGTTATTTGGGTCGAGCTGGACGGCTCTTGTGAAGTTGTTATAAGCCTCATTGAGCCAGCCTCTGCGGTGGCAGATAGTGCCTTTGAGGAAATACCACTCGGCATTTCTTTCCGAGGAGGACACGTTATCAAGTATCTGGTCTGCCTGTGTGTAGCTTCCGCTTTGGATAAGGCTTCTGATATAGCCTGAGTCAAAGCCCTGCGAAGAGGCATAGCCGTCATAGCCGCTTTCTGCGGACTGGTATCCTCCCCCACGTCTTGAGGTCATGATCTGATCGTAGGCGGCGTTTATCTCGGACATTTTCTCCTCAGCTACGTCAGCTAGGGGGTTATCCTGATACTGGTCGGGGTGATATTTTTTCACAAGCTCTTTATAAGCTGATTTTATTTCAGCGTCTGAAGCTGTTGGGGATACGCCTAAAATTTTGTAAGGGTCTTTGGAGATCATTGATCGTTATTTCCTTTCCTGTTATTGCGGAATTTTCCGCTTCTTATTTGAGTATAGACATTTTTAAGTCCAAGATACACGATATTATCAAGTATATCACGATATCGCTCAAGGTCGAGCTTCACATAGATATCTGCCATTTCCCCCAGTGTGAAGTTTATGCTGTCATCACAAAAGGCGTGAACTTTTTTGAGATAGTCCGCATTTATGCCCTCGGTGGTTGGAAATTTTGCAAGGAGCGGATTGTAGCTTTCACTCTCGTGGTCGTCGGGCAGGTCGTCAAGAGCGTCGCAGATATAGATAAATCTGCCGAGGAGGTAGCCGAATCGTTCAAGGAGCGGTCGGCGTTGGTCATGCTTGCTTGTAAGTCCGCCTGCAACGGCTTGCATCATAAGTGCGGTAGGCTCGCAGGCAAGGTCGATGCCTGCTGTTTTTTCACGCTCTATTTTATTTTGCAATTCCATTGCGTTTTCAACGGCAGGGGCAAGATCCGGATAAAGGCGAGCCGCCTTCTTATAGGGCTTTTTGAAAAAAGGCAGAAGTGCAAATGCGGCAAGCTTGCCTTTTAGCCCTTTATCGGCTATATCGTCACGGAGCTTATGATATGTGAGTATCACGGCGGCTGAGGACGTATATTTAAGATTACAGGTACACTTTGCGCACATGGTCTTTTTAAGAGGGTGTGCGATACAGCGTTGCTTTTCTGCGTCAAGCTTCACTCCCCTCACAGAGAGATCCATAAGGGAGAGAAATGCGAAATCGTAGCTAAGGGTAAAGCGTGTCACAAAGCCATAGCGCCTGCCCATATCCTTACAGAGTCCGCAATAGACAGCTTTATAGATATCATATTCAAACATTCGCATATAGGGTTTGAAAGGGCGGACATATCCGAACATAGGCACTCCTTAGGTTTTCGTTACTATACATTATAAAACACGATTGTGTATATCCCGTGAAATATATAACATTATACAACAATTTTAAGATAAAAGTCAATAATTTTTATGATAAAAATAAGGGTGGGGTAATGGAGAAATCAAAAAAACGGACGGGATAAAAAAATAGGGCAAAATACAAAAGGGCGACCAAAGGCCGCCCCTACATCAGGTTTTTATAAACAAACGCTGGGATCAGGTCACAGCAAACTGTGAGTTATAGAGATCGGCATAGAAGCCGTTCTTTGCCATAAGCTCATCATGACTTCCCTGCTCTACTATGTGTCCCGAATCCATTACTATGATAGTATCTGCGTTCTTGATAGTAGAAAGTCTATGGGCGATTATAAAGCTCGTTCTGCCCTGCATCATTTTCTCAAAGGCACGCTGTACCAATATCTCCGTACGGGTATCTATAGACGATGTAGCTTCGTCCAGAATGAGCATTGGCGGCAGGGAGAGCATTACTCGTGCGATACAGAGAAGCTGTTTCTGTCCTGCGGAGATAGTGCTGTAGCTGTCTGAAATAACGGTATCATAGCCCTTTGGCAGACGCTTTATAAAGCCGTGACAATGGGCTGACTTGGCGGCGGCTATCATTTCTTCCTCGGTGGCGTCAGGCTTGCCGTAGCAGAGGTTCTCTCTTATGGTGCCCGTTTTCAGCCACGTTTCCTGCAAGACCATGCCGTACATACTTCTCATGGAATCACGGGTACAATCCTTTATAGGCTCGCCGCTTATGCGTATCTCGCCGCTGTCGGTGTCATAGAACCTCATAAGGAGGTTTATCATGGTGGTCTTGCCGCAGCCTGTTGGTCCTACGATAGCTGTACGCTGACCGCTCTTTACATGGAGGTTAAAATTTTCGATAAGCTTCACATCAGGCACATAGCTGAAGGACACGTTGTCAACGTCTAATGTGCCGTCAACGGAGGTAAGAACAGTAGCGTTAGGGCTGTCAGATATCTCCTCTGTTTCGTCTATGACCTCAAAGACACGCTTTGCAGAAGCGAATGCACTTTGAAGCTCGGTGATAACGCCTGATATTTCATTGAAAGGCTTTGTATACTGATTTGCATAGGTGAGGAAACAGCTAAGGTTACCAACTGTGAAGCCCACGCCTTTTATTACAGAGAGTGCTCCAACGATACCGACAGCCATGTAGACGAGGTTGTTTACAAAACGTGTGCATGGGTTGGTGAGTGAGGAGAAGAATGTGGCGTTAAGTCCCACCTTTTGAAGCTTGAGGTTTACTTCTTCAAACTGCTCCTCAGCTTCTTCCTGATAGCCGAATGCTGTTACTACCTTCTGATTGCCTGTCATTTCCTCAACAAGGCTGGTCATGTCGCCTCTTGCAACTGATTGCTGGTGGAAAAGCTTGAATGTGTTCTTGGCGATAAATCTTGCGACAAATAGGGAAAGCGGAGTTAGGATAACCACGATAAGGGTTATTTTCACGTTTATGGAGAGCATGAAGCCAAGTGTACCAAAAATTGTACATACGCCTGTAAAGAGCTGTGAAAAGCCCATGAGTAGTCCGTCTGACACCTGCTCCAAGTCGGAAATTATACGGCTGATTATATCACCGTGAGGGTGGGAGTCGATATAAGAAAGGGGTAGCTTTTGCAGTTTTGCAAAGGCGTCATTTCGTATATCTCTTACCACGCAATAGGTTATCTTATTTGTACAAAGTGACATGAGCCACTGGGCAATGCCTGTTACGGCGACTGTTACGCCAAGCTTTATTATTATATTAATGATGCCGTCAAAATCAACAAAGCCCATTTCTACGATAAGGTCAACGGCATTTCCCACGAGTATAGGTGCATAAAGTGTGGTGGCAACGGTTATGACCGCAAAGACCATGGACAGTATGAACAGCCACATATGCGGTTTTGCGTATTTGAGAAGCGGTCTGAGAGCTGAGGTATCAAGCTTGTTTTTTGTGCTTTGCTTAGCCATTTGCCTGCGCCTCCTTTTCTGAAAGCTGTGAAAGGCATATTTCTTTATATACCTCGCAGCCGTTATAAAGCTCTGAATGAGTGCCGATACCTGCTATTTTGCCATCGTCAAGGACGATTATCTTATCGGCGCTTTTTATAGATGAGATCCTCTGTGAAACTATGAAAACGGTCATGCCGCTTGTTTTTTCGTGGATAGCTTTTCTTAGTCTTGCATCTGTGGCAAGGTCAAGGGCGGAGGCTGAGTCGTCAAGAATGAGTATCTCAGGATCACCAACCAATGCTCTTGCAATGGTAAGTCTTTGACGCTGACCGCCTGAGAGGTTTTTGCCCTCCTGCAAGATCATTTCGTCAAGCTTATCAGGCTTTTTCTCAACAAAATCTTTCGCCTGAGCGATATCAAGAGCGTTCCAGATATCCTTGTCCGTGGCGTTTTTATCACGCCACTGCATATTGTGTCTTATAGTACCCTTAAAGAGGACGGCTTTCTGAGGAACAACGCCTATCATACCTCTGAGCTGTGAGAATGGGTACTCTTTTACGTCAACGCCGTCAACGAGGACTTCACCCTGACGGACGTCATAAAATCTTGGTATAAGGTTTATAAGAGAGGTCTTGCCTGAACCTGTACCGCCGATTATGCCGACAGTTTCGCCTTTCATGGCTTTGAAGCTTATATCCGAAAGGGAGTCGGCTTCGGCTGATGCGTACGAGAAGAAACAGTTCCTAAACTCTACGCATGGGGCATTACCGTCAGTTGCGACAGGCTTATTATCCTTATCGGATACACTTGGCTCCACAGCGAAAACGTCATTTATTCTGATAGCGGAAGCCTGCATTTTGGTGATATTTGTAACGAGTATCGCCATAGCAAGGAGTGCCAAAAGTATCTGGTTCATATAGTTTACAAGGGCTATCACTTCGCCCTGTGAGATAAAGCCTGTATAAACCGTTTTGCCGCCGAACCAAATGATAGCGATGATAGCGAAGTTTACGATAACATAGGTGGCAGGGTTCATAAGGGCGGAAATTCTTCCTGCAATTATCTGCTGACGTCTAAGCTCCTCGGTATTATCAGCAAACTCTTTCTCCTCGTCTTTCTGACGGGAAAATGCTCTGATAACTCTTGCGCCTGTGAGAGTTTCGCTTGTCATAAGGTTAGTTTTATCAAGCTTTTTCTGGATATTCTTATACTGCGGGATAGTGATGTGCATTATAAGATAGATAACATAGGCAAGGCAAGGTGCGATTATCAGGAAAATAAGGGTAAGCTTCACTGAGATAGAGAATGCCATTATGATTGAGCCTAAAACGATAAAAGGTGAACGAAGAAACAGACGAAGGAGGATATTCACGCCCTGCTGAGCGGTATTGATATCCGCTGTCATTCTTGTGACGAGGGTATGGCTTCCAACGCTGTCTATTTCCGCATAGGACAGTGAATTGATATGCTTGAAAAGGTCACGTCGGAGGGCTGTTCCAAAGCCCAGTGACGCTTTTGCGGCAAAATACTGTGCGGTCAGTGAACAAGCCAGACCACAGAAGGCAAGTAGAACAAGCACACCGCCCATTTTATAGATATAGGGTTTATCAGCATTTTTTATACCCACGTCAATGATATTAGCCATAACGAGTGGCACTGCAAGCTCGAAGCAGGCTTCGATAAGCTTAAACAGCGGACCGATTATGCTTTCTTTTTTATAGTTTTTCAGATACCTAAAAAGCTTCAGCATTTTTCTATCTCCCAACTAAATAAAATCATATAAATTTTATTATATCATATGTTTTTGTACATTTGTAGACGAATAAGTTAATTCTTTAAAAAAGTGGGGGATAATGCAGTGGCAAAAAGGTCGCCCGTCTTTATACGCCGGCATAGTTTGTGAAAATTCAAGCCTCGCACCTCCGAGCGGGACGCCGAAGGCGTCGTCCCCTACAATAATCATCGCCGCAGGCGATACCTTCATTCCTCATTCCTCACTCCTCACTCCTCACTTCCTAACAAAGGCTATTTCCACTTCCGTGTTGATAAATGTAAACTTTTTTAGAAAATATGATATAATATAGTATAGAATTAAATAAAAAATAGGGTGTAAAACTTGATCGATCTTGATGATTTTTGGTATATAGTCAGGTCGCAACATTATACCAAAAGAGAAATGGAAATAATATATGGCAATTTGGAATACGTTCCGCTAAAGCAAATAGATAAACTTTGGAATAAGGCTGTAGACAAATGGGACGATTGGCAAGCTGCACAGCATATAGCTAAGAAATATGATGATGACGGATATCTTCGCAAGAAGGAATAGCATAAACAAGAATAAGCTGCTACAGAAAAATCTGTGGCAGCTTATTCTATTTAGAATAGTCCTAATTTTAACCTATCAATATCGGCTCCTGATATCTGTTTGTGCGAATCCATAAGATTTTGAATCATATTTAATGACGAGCGGGTCGAAGGACCAGTTGCATAGTGTATTGTCGGCGAAAATTTATTATACGAAAAAATGGCTTTGGTTTTATAGGCTTGACCATAAAGAACCTTTCCTCTTAGAATTTCAAATGAATAACCTTTCCCGGCTCTTGCAATATGCTTAAATGGTTTTGTTAATGATAATTGCTGGATCTTACATCTAAGTCTGTTTGTCATTTTTGAGCAAAGATCTAGCGTATTGAATCTGTCAACAAAAATACTTCCACAGTCTTTACACAAATGTTTGTGGCCTCTTATCTTAAGAGCTGTATAATGTTCATTATTTAGTGCATATCTTTGTTTCAATTTTAGGCGAAACAACAAAAAGATAATCACACTCATCTGCATTTTCACGCAGTTCAAGTATATCAAATTCATCAAGACAAAGCATATTTTGGTTGTGGTTTATTAGCATATTATATCCTTTCATTACAAATTTTTTCGCAGAGGACAAAGCCTAATTGCTGAATTTAAAATGCAACACTCGTTCAGAGTTGACATCATTATCTGAATTATCTCCTCACTCAAACACTCCCCCGTCAAGCTGTCCGCAGAAATAAAGATCATTCATAGTCGGCTCGCTCATAACAGCGTTAGGGGTGGGCTTTGTCTTTGAGATAGTCTTCGACTTTGTATCCTCATAATAAATGTTCTCGATAGGCAGCAGACCAATGTCCGCTTTCGGAATATCCCAAACCATACCCCTTATGTGCTCAAAAAGCACATCGGGGCTGTCATTTGCAATAACTGAGCCTTTATTCAAGATGATAAGATCGTCTGTTATAGTGTCGATGTCGGAAACGATGTGTGTTGAGATTATTATAATGCTGTCCTTTTTAAGTCGCACCATTATCCGCTTGAACTGCTCACGCTCAAATGGGTCAAGACCTGCGGAGGGCTCGTCAAAAATCAGTATCTCGGGGGAGTTAAGGATAGTCTGTGCAATGGCAAGGCGCTGTTTCATTCCGCCAGAAAATGACTTTATCTTGTCATCAAGATTTTCAGACAGATTCACAAGCCCCAGCACACGTCTTATCTCGTCCTCAATAAGCGGCTCAGGCATTCCTTTTAACAGAGCCGAAAATCTGAGAAATTCATGGGCGGTGTAGCTTGGATAAAATGGCTGATATTGAAACTGAAAGCTCAGCTTTTCACGATATTTCTCGCCCATTTCAAAAACGTCCTGCCCGTCAAGGGTCACGCTGCCGCCCGACTTTTTTATCACGCCCGATATGCAGTTCATTATGGTGGTCTTGCCTGCGCCATTCGGTCCAAGCAAAGCGTTTATTCCCGTGCGAAATTCGCAGGTTATACCCTTTAGCGCTTGCTTTTTGCCGTATCTTTTGGATAAGTTTTCTACTCTTAAAACACTCATATCAGCAACGCTCCTTAGAATTTCCTTCATAATATCCGCTGTATCTCCAAGCCGATAGCCCGCCCAAAATCGTCGCAAGGTATATTAATACAGCTACCGCTTCCGAACAATCAAAAGTTCTAATATAGTCAAGGCTTTGCAACCTTCCATTTACGCTTGTGACAGCCGCAAACATATAAGGCGAAAGTGCTCCCACATAATGTGCGGCGGCGGACATGACCGCTATCAGCCCAGAGGTCAGCATAACATATTTTTTCACCGAGCACACTTGCTTTGCCACAAGCACGAAAATGCCGTAGGTTATAAAAAGCGACATAAGCCTTGTGACATATAGCCATATTATTGTGCCTCTAACAGTTAGCATTAAAGGCGCAAGGTCAAATTGCCACACGCTTTGTAAAGATGAGGTGCTGTACTTGCTCTGATGTAATGTTCCGCTTATAATAAGGTCTGCAAAAAAGCTCAGTGTGAACATTATAAATATCGCCACTGATAAAATTATCTCCCGTGACTTGAAAAACGCCGCCGAATTTTTTGATATCTTTATCTGCCGATCCATTCTCTTTTCATAACTATCTGCAACAAAAACACCCACAAGCAACAGCACAAATATCGGCATAATATCTACCGCCCGCAATTCGAGAAATTTCAAAAACGGCTCGTCATTTATCACCTGTGGAGTTGGAAATGCAGCGTAAAGTCGGCTGTTTTTCACAAGGTCGGTAGGTATATTAGCGTCTGTAAGACCCCTGCCTGTGCGAGCATAGCTTCTGATGCTTTCGACCATAAAACAACTGCGAAGCTCTGTTTTATATTTGTTCACGGCGGCTGTAATGTTATTATTATAACCGCTTGCGTAACTTCTCATCTCATATTCCGTTATGTATTCGTCACACTGTTCAAGGGTCTTATCTGCGGAATTTTCTATAAGTTCATTGTATATCTCCGCCGTTTCTTTGTTCATATAGGTAAGATTATTTGAAGAATCAAAGCTCCGATACACTGTGAATTTTGCGGAAGCTGAAAAAATTATCACTATGACAAAAAGCATCCAAAATTTCTTTAAAAGCCGTGAAGTCTGATAACTATACATACTTTTCATTATCCCACCTGCCTTTCAGCAAGGAGATATGTCCCTGCGACAAAAAATGCGGTCATGATGAATATGATAGCAAAATAAACAACGTATTCTCGTGCAGGTATTCCCCAGAAATTCATATAACCTGTGTCATTGAGCATATTGGTGTAATTGCCTGTTAAAATGTCAACGGCAGGGTTGGAAAAGCTTGTGGTTTTCAGATATAATGGTACAAATATTGGCACAAGACAGACAGCTCCTGCAAGTATGGTCTTTCTGCAAAGCATTGAAAGAAACATAACAATACTTGCGGTGAAAAGCGCATAAACAAGTTTTGCGGCAAATACTGCAACTAGATATCCGCCAAAGCTCATATTCGCCGAACTTAGTTCAAAACCGCTCAGATATTGCAATGGCATATCAAGTTTAAAGCCGTTTGTATCGTAAATAAAAAGAGTTATAATATCCACAGTGTAAATTATCAAAACAAGAATTATTACAGCAACAAAGCCGGTACAAAGCTTGAAAAGTGAGAATTTCCTCACGCCCGTTTTGGTTATTCCAAAGCTTTTTATCCTGCTGCTTTGTATCTCTGATGAAAATATGCTGAAAAGGAGCAGATAAACACCGAATGGTATCAAAATTTCAGATGACATATAGTTTTCAAAGCCGTCAGCGGCTCTGGTGTCAATGATCTTATCAGATTTTTCAAGCGCTGTTATAACGGAATCATAGTCTTCTATAAGTTTGTTTGACAGCTTTAAAGAATACTCATCAGTAACGCCACGCCTTGCATTTCGGCTGTAACCTCTCACACGCTCGGATATGAGCTTCAAAGAGTTTTGCTGAGCGTAAAGCTGCCCCTCAATAAGAGAAAACATACTGTCAAGACCCACACCAGCTTGAGAATTTTTCTGAGAAAAATCTATTATCTTTTCCTCAAGCTCCACAGGCAATTCAGCCTGTTTTACACCGCCCGTGTTGTGGTTATTTTGATAGTCGTTTATCTCGTTGTTAAGAGCGTTTTGCTCATCAGCAAGCTTTTGAGCGTCTTGGCTTACAGTTTCCGAGCCGCTTTTAAGATAGGTCATGTATTTTTCGCCATAAGCATAAGAGGGTCTTAGTACAGATATCAAAAAGGCACAGGAAAGCAAAGCCAGCAATAAGCTTATCAAAGCTGACTTCGCCATATCTTTTCTTATCATAAATCTGAGAAGTTTCATATCGTCACACCTCAAATATCAAGTTCCTACATTCCTGCCTGTATCTCCGCATATGTATCATAATCCCATTCGCCGTTTGAAATAAACTTGTGCAGTTTAAAATCTTTATCCACAAGATAAGCGGCTGTATCAGCGTCGGGATTATAGGTCGAAAGAAGGAAATAATCCTCACAGTTATTGAATATCGTCATATAGTCGATATACTCATAGCCGTAAAAATACTTTTCATTGAGCTTAGCATCATCAATTATCTTCTGCGGTTTATTATTGTTATCAAGATAATAAAGCACATACTGATACATTTTGCCATTATCATTTGGCTCACGAACAAGCACTATCATAGTGTTATTGAAATACTGAAAATATCTTACAAAAGATTTGTCTTTAAAAGTGCAAACTGTGTCACTTTTTTCATTATCCTCATTATACCTATACAGCTTGTTTTTGCCATTAGAGTAATACACATCTCCGTCGGCCGGATAATACATATACGGCGTATTTTCGCTTATCTGAGAGCCAACATCAATGCCTGTATCCTTGACGTTCTGAGGGTCTGAAAGTGGAGCTATAAATAGGCGGACTGTATCCGTTTTTGGACAAAGCCTTGTAAAATAAAGCTTGCCGTCGCTTATGTAATAGGTATTGGCTTTTGTTATCTCGCTTTTGTCAGAGTTTTTGAGAGCGTATTTATATAGCGAATAGCCTGTGCTGAATCCGTTATCGTCGGTCTCACCCTTTGTGTATTTGCCCTCAACAAAATAGATATCTCCGTCTTTGTCCATAGACATACAGCCTATTACACTGCCTTTGGGTGCGGAATACACTTCTGTAACATCGCCGCTGTTGTAATCCACTGTGACAATGCTGTAATCTTCTTTTTGCGTAGCAGAATTATACACTGACCTTACAGCGTATATAACGCCGTCATATATGGTATAGCAGGACAAGTTTGAATACTCTTGAAGCTTGACCTTTATCATTGCAAGGCTGTCGGATTCGATATCATATTCTGCAATGCCGTCATAGGTTTTGTAATACACAAAATTGTTTGCAAATGCAGTAGAAGAAGCTTCAGGACACAAAAGGTTTGTGGGAGAAGCAGAAAGTTCTTGTTGACCCTTTTCAGAAGAAACCGCCTTATCGGATTTTGTGCCAAGAGAAATGAAAAGTGTAACTGCAACTGCGGCAATTATAACTGCAGCTGTTGCGATAATAATTTTAGTTTTCATAATTCACACTCAAGTTCTATTATTGACTATCAACGGAAAGCGTTGTGCTGTAATTGCCATGTACCTTATCATTATAAATATGTACAGTTTTTACTAACTTTGAAGATGTACAACCTTTTAACCCAAACGAATGCTCAATTTTACCTGTGTCAGAGTGAGATGATCCACAACCAGTACCACCAACAGAGGCACTTGCATAAACATAACCGCTGTATTTACAATTTGGATTGTAAACATTGTTATTGTTACTTGATGTCCTAGTCCAAGCTTGACCAGCTACAGTTAAATTTGTTCTTATTCCTGTTACAAAACATGAAATATAAGCATTTGAGCCAGAACCACCAACTGCTCTGCCGTATTTTATGGCTTCATACGCACTAGCCCCAATAGCCATAGAACTCATCATCATAACAGCAGCACCCATAGCTGCGATCCTCTTAACGATCTTTTTCATATTAAACGTCCTTTCTCAATGTAAGTGTAATTTTCTTTAAGTTTTGTTGCAGAGTAATTTAACTTTATCATATCACACAATTATTACAACGGATAATTGTGCATAATAAATATTTATATCTTCATTGGACTCAGCAGCTTTCAATTATATAAACTGAAAAAGCAGTGAAAATGGCTGATTGAAATACATAAGTTTGTATGTTTTCACAATTGCACGTACTTGTTTTTATTATTATTGCATAAAAATAGTGTACAGAATCACACCATGCACTATTAATTCTTATTCTACAGAATAGTAGATATCCATTATTTCTGATTCAGATATTTCACCACTTAAACTAAATATATATTCGCCATTATCCCACAAAATATTAATGAAATCATCATTTGTGTATATCATAAACTCATTTCCGAATTTATCTGATGAAGTTTTGAAATGACCACGTTCATTATCATAATATGAAGAATAAGAATCCGCTGTATATTGGTCGAAATATATACTTTCAGATTTGTTTTCTGAATAATATCGCAAACCAATATTGCTGCTTGTTGAAACACTTTCGCTTTCATCTAAAACAAAGCCTTCTGGAACAGTAATACTATATTGCTTTTCTATCTTGCTTTTGTGATCGCCTATATCTTTGCTATCATGTTGAACAGATACAACGGTGTGATCATTGAAAATTCGCAGGAAGAAATTCCTTACTGCATTTCTTGCAGGTGCATAGGCGGCAACAGTCGTTGTACCCATAATAGCTGCCGCAATTATGGCAGAAGCGATCCTTCGTCCTGTGGTTTTGATAAGCGGATAATAGATGCGGCTTTGGTTCTTTATGAGCTTTTCTTTTTTGTTCAGATAGTCCTTAGAAAACTCATAATTTTCGTACAATGACAGATCTAGGCTATTTAGTTCGTCGCAATACAAAGGTACAAGCTTTTTTAATTCTGATCGTGTATCACTCATCGTCGTTTATATCCTTTCTGAGTATTTTTCGGGCTTTTTCAAGTCTTGATTTTACTCCGCCAACAGATAGGTGTAGTTGCTTTGATATTTCCTTGACCTTAAAGCCATAGAAATATTTCATCATAATAACGTCACGGTAAATATCAGGCAACTTTTCGACCATATCAGCAACAATAAGCTTTTCAATGTGGTCATAGTCTTCAGATATCTCTTTAATTTTATCATCTATCTGGACATTGATACTGTGTTTATTTTCTTTTTCAAGAATATCGATACACACGTTTCTATTAATAATAACTGTATAAGCGACTATTTCGGCTGGTTCTAAACTATGAATTTTTTTGAAATTTTCTGCTAACGCCAAAAAAGTTTCAGAAACAGCTTCCTCCGCCAAGGCATTATTATGTAACTTTGACATTGAGAATACGAACAATTTTCTTTCAAGAGAGTCGTATATTTTTCTGAACTCTGATTTATCATCATCGTCGATCAGCGTCATACAAACAGCGAGCACTTGATCACCTCTGTCTAATTTTGTAATAAACTTAGTATAGCATTATTTATATGTAATTTCAAGAGGGATTGTCTGTTGAATTAAAATCTTGTTGATTGTGAAATGTTTGTTAACATCAACACGGAAGTTGAAATAGCCTTAACAAAAATGGGGTTGACAAAAGGGTGAAAGTGTGCTATAGTCATATCAATAGGTTTAAATGCTATGACGGAAATAAGTAGCCTTTTGCGAAATTTCAGAGAGCTTTCGGTCGGTGCGAGAAAGCATTTCTACAAAGTGTGAATACATTCCTGAGCTGTTCGCTGAGAAAGCTTTTGCGTAAGGCGAAACGGTTTGCACACGTTACAGTGCTATGGCTTCGCTTTCTGCTGAGCCTGTAAGGTCGGGAGTTTCCCGATAAACTGAGGTGGTACCACGATAATTCGTCCTCTGACAGATTTTCTGTCAGGGGATTTTTTATTTATGTACCGCAAAAAAATAATACGGAGGTATGAAAAATGACAGTATTTGAAGAACTGAAAAGAAGAGGTCTTCTCGCTCAGCTCACTGACGAGGAGGAAATAAAGGAGCTTATCAACGCTGGTAAGGCTACTTTCTACATTGGTTTTGACCCAACTGCTGATTCTCTACACGTTGGTCACTTTATGGCACTTTGCCTTATGAAACGTTTGCAAATGGCAGGCAACAAGCCTATCGCTCTGCTGGGCGGCGGAACAGGCATGATAGGCGACCCTTCGGGCAAGTCTGACATGAGAAAGATGCTCACAAAGGAAACTATCGAGCACAACGTTGCTTGCTTTAAAAAGCAGATGAGCCGTTTCATTGATTTCTCTGACGGCAAGGCTCTTGTGGTAAACAACGCTGACTGGCTCATGGACCTTAACTACATCGACGTGCTTCGTGACGTTGGCGCTTGCTTCTCTGTAAACAAGATGCTTACATTCGAGTGCTACAAGCAGAGAATGGAAAGAGGTCTTACTTTCCTTGAGTTCAACTACATGATAATGCAGTCATACGATTTCTACAGACTTTTCCAGGATTACGGCTGTAATATGCAGTTCGGCGGTGACGATCAGTGGGCTAATATGCTGGGCGGCACTGAGCTTATCAGAAAGAAGCTTGGCAAGGACGCTTATGCAATGACTATCACTCTCCTGCTCAACTCCGAGGGCAAGAAAATGGGCAAGACAGAAAAGGGCGCTGTATGGCTCGACCCTGAAAAAACTTCTCCATACGAGTTCTATCAGTACTGGAGAAACGTTGGCGACGCTGATGTTATCAAGTGCCTGAAGATGCTCACATTCGTTCCTATCGAGGAGATAGAGGAAATGGAGAAACACATGGAGGGTGCTGAATACAACAAGGCTAAGGAGCTTTTGGCTTACGAGCTGACAAAGCTTGTTCACGGCAAAGAAGAGGCTGACAAGGCTGACGCTGCGGCAAAGGCTATTTTTGCAGGCGGTGGAAACAGTGACGATATGCCTAGCACGACTATTGCGGCGGCTGATCTTACTGACGGCAAGATAGGTATTCTTACGCTTCTCGTTAAGTGCGGTCTTTGCCCTTCAAATGGCGAGGCAAGACGTCTTGTTACTCAGAACGGTATTGCAGTGAATGGCGAGAAATTCACTGACCCTAAGGGTCTTGTTGATCTCTCTGAGCCTGTTGTTATCAAAAAGGGTAAGAAGATCTTCCACAAGGCTATTGCGGAATAATATAGTGCAAAATAATTTCCACGGGTGGACAGAAGTTCACCCGTTTTTTGTATACAAATATATGGTATTTTGCAATATTCATAAACATTCACACAAAATACATATAAGGTTTAGCTATATTTAAAGTTATTCATATATACTTTTAATCAAAGGAAAGTTTACACGAAGCATACGAAAAAATCACGAAAAGAGGCGTGGATATGAATGGCAATCAGGAAGTGTTCAGACGGATAGAGAAAAAATATATCGTTGATGAACCGACTTATGAAAAGCTTATAAAAAAGCTCGATGGGCATTTTGTCAAAGACAGATATTACAAAAGTACTATCTGCAACATATATTATGACACACCAAGTCATCAGCTTGTGAGAAACTCCATTGAAAAGCCTGTTTACAAGGAAAAGCTGAGAGTGAGGAGCTACGGCGTACCTAATGATGAAGACATGGTTTTTGTGGAGCTTAAAAAGAAATACAAGGGTGTGGTCTACAAGAGGCGTATTGAAATGACCCTTGCACAGACCCGTGATTTCTTTGCAGGCAAAGATGTACCTCATGATAATCCGCAGATAGAGAACGAGCTGAAATATTTTCTCAAATTCTATAAGGGCATTGCTCCTGCAATGTATCTTAGCTATGACAGACTTGCTTACTGCGGTGCAGAAGACCCTTCCCTCAGGCTGACCTTTGACACGCACATTCTTTACCGTGAGGAGCAAAAAGAGCTTGACAAGGGCATTTGGGGAAAAGAGCTTCTGCCTGCTGGCGTGAGGGTAATGGAAATAAAGATACCGAACGCTATGCCTCTTTGGTTATCGGCTATACTTGATGAACTGGAGATATATCCTGCGTCATTCTCAAAATACGGAACTGCGTATCTTAATGAATTTTCTGAAAAAATACATAAAGGTAAGGTGATAAGCTGTGCTTAATTCAACTACTCTTGCGGCTACTACTGTGACCACCACTGAAACGACCGTGGCGGCGATAACTACAAACGAATTTGTTTTCTGCACTGCGGCTTCGTTGGTGCTTGGTCTTATAATAGCGTTTGCATTCAACTTCAAGCAGAAAAAGACAAAGAGCTTTATGATGACGCTTGCTTTGCTGCCTGTGATAGTACAGGTAGTGATAATGCTTGTAAACGGAAACATCGGTACTGGCGTGGCTGTTATGGGTGCATTCAGCTTGGTAAGATTCCGTTCTGTACCGGGAAGTGCAATGGACATTTGTGCTATCTTCCTTTCAATGGCTGTCGGTCTTGCGACGGGCACGAACCACCTTGCGTTGGCTCTTATGCTTTCTGTGTGCGTGAGCCTGCTGAACATTATTTACACGCTTCTGCCTATTGGCAAAAAGAAGTCGGGTCACAAGGATCTTAGTATCACTATCCCTGAAAGCCTTGATTACACTGAGGTATTTGACGATATATTTGAAAAGTATCTTTCAGAATGTGAACTTGTTTCGGTAAAGACCACAAATATGGGAAGCCTTTTCAAGCTGAAATACCGCATAGAGCTAAAGGGTGATGCAAACGAAAAGAAGCTTATTGACGAACTTAGATGCAGAAATGGCAACCTTGAGATAATGTGTGCAGTGGCAGCAGACATTGAGGAACAATCATTCTGACAAAATAACAAAAGTATCCATAAGCAAAACCGCACAAGGCTAAAGCGGTCTTGTGCGGCTTTTTTCAACCTTTTTTACAATGCAGGAGGTTATTTTCATGAAAATTTCGGACACAAAGAAGCTTGCGGCTATCACGGCGGCGTTTTTTATCACGGTAACTGCTTTTTCAGGCTGTTCAGAGAGTGCAAATTCTTCACAGACCACAAGCAGTGTTTCTCAGGCGGCAAAGTCTGACATTGACGCAAGCATTGCGGCAGAGGACACTGACGTTGGATATGACGAGGAAAGCTCAGTAGGGATTACATTTGCTGATGGCAGTGCGGCTATAGACGGTGAGGGTGCGACCGCCGAGGGGGAAACTGTAACCATTTCGCAGGCAGGCACTTACATTCTTTCAGGCACAGCGACCAATGGCAGGATAATCGTTTCAGCGGACAAGACGGCTGAAATAAAGCTTATTTTCAATGGAGTCGACATAACTTGTGCTGACAACACTCCCCTGCTTGTGAGCAAAGCTAAAAAAGTTTATATCGTGCTGGAGGACGGCACAGAGAACGTTTTGACGGACAGTGCAAGCTACTCTTTAGGAGAAGATGACAGCAACACGGACGGAGCTATTTTCTCCAAAGCCGACCTTACTATAAACGGCAGCGGTACACTTACTGTGAATGCAAACTATAATCCTGTATAATAAAACTTGACACATACAAAACAATCAAAGTATAATAAAAACAA